>JBEVLT010000065.1:0-10578 GCA_040509055.1 Chitinophagaceae bacterium | reverse complement strand
GTTGCGGATGACCGACTCCGTAAGAAGAAAGAAAGGCATCCGGCGCCAAAAACTCATCCAGGAGCCATAATAAGCCGCTGCTTCCCTAATTTTATCATAAATGAACAGTAATGAATAAAGTAGTGGCTTCAGCCGATGAGGCTATACGGGATATCAGCGATGGAGATGTGCTGATGCTGGGCGGCTTTGGCCTCTGCGGTATACCGGAAAACTGCATTGCCGCATTGGTGACAAAAGGTGTGCGGGAGCTGACCTGCATTTCCAACAACGCAGGAGTAGACGATTTCGGTATAGGATTGATGCTGCAGCAAAAGCAGGTAAAAAAAATGATCTCGTCGTATGTAGGTGAAAATGCCGAGTTTGAACGGCAGCTGCTCAGCGGTGAACTGGAAGTAGAATTGATACCGCAGGGTACGCTTGCCACCCGCTGCATGGCGGCTGGTTATGGCATGCCTGCTATCTTTACGCCTGCCGGTGTGGGTACGGAAGTGGCCCATGGCAAGGAAGTAAGAAACTTCCATGGCAAGGATTACCTGCTCGAAATGGCATTCGAAGCGGACTTCGCGATCGTGAAGGCGTGGAAAGGCGATACCGCCGGCAACCTTGTTTATAAAGACACGGCACGCAACTTCAACCCGCTGATGGCGATGGCAGGAAAAATAACTATTGCCGAAGTGGAAGAGCTGGTGCCGGCAGGATCGCTGGATCCCAATGCGATCCATACACCCGGTATCTATGTGCACCGTATATTCCAGGGAGCAGCGTATGAAAAACGCATCGAGCAGCGGACCGTGCGGAAGCGTAATTGATCTTACATTAGTTTTTTAAAAGCAAGTCACCGGCATAATTATGGCTTTGTCTAAAGAGCAAATAGCGCAACGGATCGCAAGAGAATTGCGGGACGGGTATTATGTAAACCTCGGTATCGGTATCCCTACCCTGGTAGCCAACTACATCCCGGAAGGGATCGACGTGGTATTGCAGAGCGAAAACGGTTTATTGGGTATGGGGCCTTTTCCTGAAGAGGGTGACGAAGACCCGGACCTGATCAATGCGGGCAAGCAAACGATCACAACGATTCCGGGATCGGTGTTTTTCGACTCTGCTATGAGCTTTGGCATGATCAGGGCCGGTAAAGTAGACCTGACCGTACTGGGTGCCATGGAAGTGAGTGAGCACGGCGATATCGCCAATTGGAAAATACCCGATAAGATGATCAAAGGCATGGGTGGAGCAATGGACCTTGTGGCCAGTGCCCGTAATATCATTGTGGCGATGATGCATACCAATCCGAAAGGAGAGTCCAAGCTTTTACCAGCCTGCAGCCTGCCGCTGACCGGTGTGCGATGTGTAAAGAAAGTAGTATCGGACCTCGCGGTGCTGGACGTTACGCCTGAAGGATTCAGGCTGCTGGAACGGGCGCCTGGCGTAAGCGTGGAAGAAATAAAGGCTAAAACAGCCGGTAAACTAATCGTAGAAGGAGAAGTGCCGGAAATAGCCTTGTAAACAGCTCCGGTAAAACACTTATTTGGGTACAACTATCTGCCTTGTTTGGAGTATTCCGTGAAAAAAATCATTAATATTACCGGAGTTTCCGCCCCAGGCAGGAAGTTTAAACCTTAAATCCTTTTAGTGCATGAAGAGCTCTGAAATTAGTCATATCATTAGAGTAGCCATAGCCGATGACCACCCCCTGTACCGTGCCGGAGTAAAGGCCTACCTGTCCAGCCGGAAAGATATATTAATGGTGGCGGAAGCCGAGAACGGCAAGCAATTACTCAGCCTGTTACGCAATATCCAGCCCGATGTAGTGCTGCTTGACCTGAATATGCCGGTGATGGATGGCCCGGCTACCCTCAGCGAAATCAAAAAGTTGTATTCCGGCGTGAAGGTGATCATTCTTTCCATGTACAATGATCAATCTATGATATCGCAGATGATGGAAATAGGCGCCAACTCGTATGTGACCAAGGAATCGGGACCGGAAACGGTGTATGAAGCTATCAGGGCGGTGCATGAGCAGGATTTCTTTTTCGACGAACGCATCAACAAGGCTATGCTGACCGGGCTGCGGACCAGGCGCGCCGCCGAAGTGCCGGTCATGCCTGTCGTTCAGCTTAGCGACAAAGAGATCGCTATCCTCCGGCTGATGTGTGAAGAGAAGAGCACGAAGGATATTGCAGAGATTGTGAGCCTGAGCCCCCGCACGGTAGAGTCCATCCGCGATAAGCTGAAAACAAAAACCGGTACACAATCGATAGCTGGTCTCATCATGTATGCCGTGAAGGCAGGCCTGGTGGAGAAACAATAGTTCCCTTTATTTCATCCCGCATTTTTTCTTACTTTGAAGGCATGGGTTATCTCAATGTCAACGGGCAAATATTGCCGGCCGGTACGGCTGTATTGCAGGCCGACAACCGAAGCTACCGGTATGGCGATGGTTTGTTCGAGACCATGAAGGTGGTGCACGGCCGTATCAGCCTGGCGCACTATCACTGGGAGCGGTTTTTCAGCGGCTTGCAATTGCTCGGTTTCGCAGTTCCCGCTTCTTTTACCCCAACTACCCTGCAGGAAGAGATCATTCAGCTGTGCACGCAAAATAAATGTACGGAACTGGCCAGGATACGCTTATCGGCTTTCCGCGGCAACGGGGGGCTTTATGACGATGATACGGCTTCACTGCAATACATGATCGAATGCCAGGACGCCGGAGATACAGTGAACCGGCTGAATGAAGAAGGGCTGGTAACCGGTATTTTTCCCGATGCACGCAAGAGCTGCGATCGCTTTGCCAGACTGAAGTCGGCCAATTACCTGCCTTATGCCATGGCAGCCCGTTATGCCCGGCGCAACGGCCTGCATGAATGCCTGGTGCTGAATACCTATGAACGGATAGCCGATGCTACCATTGCCAATGTTTTCCTGGTCCGCGACGGCTGCATCTATACCCCGCCGGTTTCGGAAGGCTGCATCGCTGGCACCATGCGGAGATACCTGCTGGAAAAAGGCAGGCCGGCAGGATTTGCCATAGAGGAAAAGGCGATCACTCCGGCCGAGACAGCAATCGCCGATGAGCTGTTCCTGACCAATGCCTTATACGGCCTGCGCTGGGTAAAAAACCACGGGGCGGCTACCTATGGCAACCAGCTGGCTACGGCGGTTTATAACGAACTGATCAAACCAATCTGGTCATAACATTGTTTCACCGCTATGCGACCTGCTGTCAACCTGTTCTGGTTTCGCCGCGATCTTCGTCTTGAAGACAATGCCGGTCTTTTTCAGGCACTGAAGGAAGGTCTCCCCGTAGTACCGGTGTTTATTTTCGACAGGAATATTCTGGATGAGCTGGTAGAGGATGAAACGGGTGAGCGGCCGGATGCGCGGGTTGCCTTTATCCATGATACCGTATGCCGGATCGGTGCGCAGCTGGCAGCCATGGGAGCCGCCATCGAAGTACGGTACGGATTCCCGGAAGAGATTTTCCGGCAGCTTATTGCAGCGTACCAGGTAGCAAAAGTCTTTGCCAACCATGATTATGAACCCTATGCCATCACCAGAGATGCGGCTATACAAGCGCTGCTGGCCGAAGCCGGTATTTCGTTTCATACGTACAAAGACCAGGTGATCGCCGAAAAAAATGAAGTGACCAAGGATGACGGAAAACCGTATACCGTTTTTACACCGTACTCGCGCCGCTGGAAGGCTTTTGTAACGCCTGCACAACTGGCCTCTTATCCATCCGAAAAGCATGTTGCCCGGTTTTTCCGGCAGGAGCAGCCCCCCATCCCTTCTTTATCGTCCATGCGCTTTGCGCCTGCAGGCGAACCTTTTCCTTCCGCGGAGTGGGAGCCGGGCCAGATCCGGCAGTATACAAAGCAGCGCGATATACCGGCCGTACGCGGTACATCCAGGCTGGGCGTGCATCTGCGCTTCGGCACCATCAGCATCCGCCGGCTGGCACGGGAAGCCGGCTCACTGGATGCCCAGTTCCTGAACGAGCTGATCTGGCGGGAGTTTTACCAAATGATCCTCTGGCATTTTCCGCAGGTAGTCGGCCATGCGTTCAAGCCGGCCTACGACAACATACAATGGCGGAACAATGAAAAGGAATTCAATGCGTGGTGCCAGGGACAAACAGGCTATCCCATCGTGGATGCCGGCATGCGCGAGCTGAACGAAACAGGCTTCATGCACAACCGGATACGCATGGTGACCGCCTCATTCCTAACCAAACATTTATTGATCGACTGGCGATGGGGCGAAGCTTATTTTGCCGGCAGGCTGCTCGACTTTGACCTGGCCGCCAACAATGGCGGCTGGCAGTGGGCGGCAGGCAGCGGCTGCGATGCAGCTCCGTATTTCAGGATATTCAACCCCTACCTGCAGACCAAAAAGTTTGATCCGCACCTGGACTATGTGCGCAAATGGGTACCGGAGCTGGACGAGCTGACCTATCCCCGCCCGATCGTGGATCATGAATTGGCCAGGGCAAGATGCCTGGAAGTCTACAGTAAGGCATTAAAGAAATAGATCATCGCCCGAAACGGTACCGGCTGTACCGCGGGCGGCAAGGAAAATGCCGTGCAGGGTTTTGACAGCATTCCGGCCTTCTGCACCCAGTGAAAGGCTGTAATCATTTACATACAGGTCGATGTGACTACGCATCACTTCTTCACTCATGGCCTGCGAATGCTGCTTGACATAACCGGTGATGAGCGGGTAATGGTCAAAAGCATAGGCAAGGCTTTTGCGGATCAGCCGGTTTACCAGCGAAGCAATTTCAGTTCCCAGTTCCCTTTTTGCTGCAATGCCCCCAAGCGGGATCGGCACTTTCATTTTCGTTTCCCAGTATTCGCCCAGGTCCATTACTTTATGCAGGCCCTTTTGCGCATAGGTAAACCGGTTCTCGTGGATGATCACCCCCAGTTCCGCATCGCCGTTGAGCACGGCGTCTTCAATAGCCGAGAAGATCATGTACTGCCTGTTCAGGGCCTGGGGCCAGGCAAAGCTGAAAAGCAGGTTGGCCGTTGTATGAATGCCCGGCAGGGCAATAGATGATTGGTGTACCGCAGCGGCTTCCTGGTAACGGCTGGCATCCTGCGCGGATATCAACAGGGGACCAACCCCTTTGCCCAGGGCGCTGCCTGCATCCAGCAGCCCATAATGCTCAGCAGCCTGGAAAAAGGCGGGAAAGCTGAGCTTGGTAATGTCCAGCCGGCCCTGCAGCGTCCATTGGTTCAGGGTTTCCACATCTTCCAGGTGCACATCGACATCCAGCCCTTCCGTATCGATCTTTTTATTGACCAGCGCATCGAAGATAAACGTATCGTTGGGACAGGGCGAAAATCCAAGGCTCAGCTTCATGAACGGGAGTTATAAGGTTTGCAACAAATCGACCAGCGTTTTGTTCAGGTTCTGAATGGCCGCCGGCATCCTCCATTTTGTTTTATCTCTTTCGCCGATGTAGTTGGAGATGCTTCGCAACTGCAGGAACGGGATGTTTTCCGACAGGCATACATAATGCAGCGCTGCCCCTTCCATACTTTCGATGGCTGGAGAGAAGGTCTCTTCGTAAAGGACGATCATCCGCGGATCGGTCGTGATCTGGTTGACCGAGATGGCCTTTACAGCCCGTAGCTGGTGATCTGCAGCGATCTTTTTATCCGGGTTCACGAGCCAACCGTTTTTGTACGGGTGCTGGTCCGGCGCTACAAGGCCCAGGTCGGATAGCGTTCGCAGCCTGCCGGCCTCCACCACGCTTTCATCGGCAATAGCGTCCTGTCCTACGGCTACGACGGTACCAGGCGGTATTTCCCGGTCGAAGCTGCCGGCAATTCCTGCCTGGATCACGAGATCCGGCCGTTTCAGGCCCAGCTGGCGGGTAAGGTGATAGGTAGTGGCCGTAAGACCGATGCCTGCGATCAGCACGTCAATACCGGCTGTCCATTCCGGAGGGGTGTGGCGGTACTGGTCCAGGAAGGGCGCAATTTCACGGGCCGTGGCGGCAATGATTAAACAGTTCATGCTTGTGGTATCGGTGCAAAATTCGTATTTCCAGGTCAATCGGCGGCGGCTTGCCCGTGTTCGTGTATAAACCTGAATTACTATAACTTTGCGCCACATTTTACGGAATATGGTGTACCTGACAAGAGCCGAACATTTCAATGCCGCCCATAAGCTGTACAATCCCGGCTGGAGCCATGAGAAGAATGAAGAAGTGTTCGGAAAATGTGCCAACGAGAACTGGCATGGTCATAATTACGAGCTTTTTGTAACGGTAAAGGGAGATCCCGATCCCGATACGGGGTTTGTTTTTGATGTAAAACGGCTGAGCACGATCATCAACGAGCAGGTGATCGAAAAGCTGGACCACCGCAACCTGAATATCGACGTGGATTTTATGAAGGGGAAAATGTGCAGTACGGAAAACCTGGCCATCGGCATCTGGCAGCAACTGGCGCCACACCTCCCGGCAGCCGTATCGCTTCATTGCATCAAACTGTATGAAACCCCGCGTATCTACGTGGAATATTACGGGGAGTGACCATAACGCCGAACCATTTGATGGATTGACTGTTACCTGTTGCATCCCGGCAAGGGATATTTTACGTAATTTGAGGGTATGGGTAAGAAAGTAGCTGTATACCGGCGGGAACATTTCAATGCCGCACACCGGTTATTCAATCCCAAATGGGACGACCGGAAAAACGAAGACGTGTTTGGCAAATGCGCCCTGCCGCATTACCACGGCCACAATTACGAGCTGGAAGTGAAAGTGATCGGCAAGCCCGATAAACAAACCGGGTTCGTGATGGATATGAAAGAGCTGTCGGAGCTGATCCGCCGCGAAGTGCACGAACGCTTTGATCACCGCAACCTGAACCTGGATACCGAAGAATTCAGCAGGCTGAACCCTACGGCCGAAAATATTGCGATCGTGATCTATAACCTGCTCCGCCCGCATGTTGCCAAAAAGCTGGAGATGCAGGTCAGGCTGTACGAAACACCACGGAACTTTGTGGAATACCCGGCCTGATCATTTTTTAACCTGGAATACCATGGCATATAAGAAGACAGAACAGTACGACGAAACGGTAACCACCGGGCTTACAGACAGCTACCGGAAGGTATTGGGCCTGATCGGTGAAGATGCTGATCGCGAAGGGCTGCTCAAAACGCCCGAACGGATGGCCAAAGCCATGCAATTCATCACGCAGGGATACCAGCAGGATGCGCATGCCATTCTCAATTCGGCCAAGTTTCACGAACCCGTGAGCGAAATGATCGTGGTAAAGGATATAGAGCTGTACAGCATGTGCGAACACCATATGCTCCCTTTTTTCGGTAAGGCGCATATCGCCTATATTCCCAACGGGTGGATCACCGGGCTGAGCAAGATCGCCCGCGTGGTGGATGTATACTCGCGCCGGCTGCAGGTGCAGGAGCGGCTGACGGTGGAGATCATGAATGCGATCAAGGAAACGCTGAACCCGATCGGGGTGGCCGTGGTGATCGAAGCGCAGCACCTCTGCATGATGATGCGGGGCGTGCAAAAGCAAAATTCGGAAACCACTACCTCCGCTTTCGACGGGGAATTCCAGAAAAATTCCACCCGGAGCGAATTTTTAAAGCTGATTTCGTCCAACCTCAGCCGCCGCTGATTATTTTAAATATTGCGGGACAAAGATTTTTTTTCTTAGCTTCTTTGTGGCACTTTTGTCGGTACTAATTTGCTGAACGCATGAAGCATGCTTATGTTTTTCCCGGTCAGGGTTCGCAGTTTCCGGGAATGGGAAAAGAGCATTATGAGAACAGTGCCTTTGCCAAAAAATTGTTCGAGCAGGCCAACGAGGTGCTGGGTTTCCGTATTTCAGATATCATGCTCCATGGCAGTGAAGAAGATCTGAAGCAGACCAACGTGACGCAACCTGCTGTTTTTCTTCATTCCGTTATTGCCTATCGCACCATCGATAGCGCCAGGCCCGATATGGTAGCCGGGCACTCGCTCGGCGAATTTTCTGCGTTGGTGACCAACGGTACGCTTAGCTTCGACAGCGCCCTGCAGCTGGTAGCCATCCGGGCAAAGGCCATGCAAAAAGCCTGCGAGCTGAATCCCTCTACAATGGCGGCGGTACTGGGTTTGGCCGACGAGAAAGTAGAAGCCGTATGCGAAGAGGTGCGGCAGGAGACCGGCGAAGTAGTCGTAGCGGCCAATTACAACTGCCCGGGCCAGCTGGTGATCAGCGGCACGCTCCGCGGTATTGAAACGGCCTGCGACAGGATGAAGAAGGCCGGTGCAAAAAGAGCGCTGGTATTGCCGGTGGGCGGGGCTTTTCACTCGCCGCTGATGGAACCGGCAAAGGCAGAGCTGCAGGCAGCCATCGAGTCCACGAATTTTCATACGCCGGTTTGCGCCATCTACCAGAATGTGGCCGCTAAAGCTATTTTTGATAAGGAAGAGATCAAGCACAACCTGATAGAACAGCTGACAGGTGCCGTACGCTGGACGCAAAGCGTGCAGGCCATGATCGCCGACGGCGCCTCCAAATTCACCGAGGCTGGTCCCGGCAAAGTGCTGCAGGGTCTGATCCTGAAAACCGATAAGACGGTGGAAGTAAGCGGTGTCAGCTGACACTACACGTAGATGGAGCAGTTCACCCACTCTCCATCCAGATTCGCATTGTATTTTTTGTAGAAGTTAATGGCCGGTTCATTCCACTCCAGCACCTGCCATACCATCCGTTTCAATCCTTTTTCCCTTGCCTCTTCGATCAGGCGGTCGAAGAGCAGTTTGCCGATGCCTTTGCCCCGCATGGTTTGGGTGACCAGCAGGTCTTCCAGGTACATGGCCTGTCCCTTCCAGGTAGAGTAGCGGATATAATACAGGGCAAAACCCTGGATGATGCCACCGGCTTCGGCTACAAGCGCCCACCAGATGGGAGCAGGGCCAAACCCGCTCTCTTCAAAATGCTCCGGGGTAACGGTGACCTGTTCCGGCGCCTTTTCGTATTCGGCCAGCTCCTGCACCAGTTCCATCAGCCGCGGACAGTCTTCACGTACGGCTCTTCGGATCGTAATGTCCATAACAAATAGTATTAATTGTGGAGGCAACAGGACTTGCTATGCTGCGCTGTTTATCCATTCAGGGCCTGGTCCAGGTCGGCGATAATATCCGGCAGGTTTTCAATCCCCACGTTCATCCGGATCAGCCCGTCGGTGATGCCGTATTTTTCTTTTTCTTCTTTCGGTACGCTATAGTGCGTCATGGATGCCGGATGCGAGAGCAGCGTATCGCAGGTGCCGAGCGAAACAGTACGTACGCACATCTTCAGCCTGTTCATGAAATCGATGCCGCCCTGCAGACCGGTTTTGAGCTCAAAGCTCAGCATGGCGCCGGGATGCCGCATCTGCTTCATGGCCACGGCATGATCGGGATGCGAAGCAAGCCCTGTATAATTCACTTTTGCTATGGCGGCATGGTCCTGCAGGTAGGCAGCTGTCGCCATAGCATTCTGGCAGTGCCGTTCCATGCGCAGCTCCAGCGTTTTGATCCCGTTGATCAGCAGGAAGGCGTCGAAAGGATTGGCATTGCCGCCCAGCAGCCGGTGTGTTTTCGTCACTTTTGTTTGCATGAATTCAGCATCGCGGCCCAGCAGGATGCCGCCGATGGCCGTGCCATGCCCATTGAGAAACTTGGTGGTGGAGTGTACCACGAAGTCAACGTTGTAGCGAAAGGGTTGCTGCAGGTAAGGCGTGGCAAAGGTATTGTCGCAGGCTACGATCAGCCCGTATTGCTTACCCAGACTGGCCAGCGCTTCCATATCCACGCACTGGATGGTGGGGTTGGCTGGTGTTTCAATGTAGAGCATGCGGATGGACGGATCGGCCTTAATCGCAGCTTCTGCCGTATCAAGGTTGCGCAGGTCAGTGATCACCGGTTCAATGCCCAGCGGGGGCATCACCCGCGACAGCAGTTCTTCGGTGCCGCCATACAGGGAAAAATGAGAAAGCACTTTGTCGCCTGTTTGCAGGGTAGCGAGCAGCAACGTAGAAATAGCAGCCATACCCGAAGCATGCAGGATGCCTGTTACTTTTATGTCCAGGCCAAACGTTTCAAGCGCAGCGATCTTTTCCGCTGCTTCGGTCATGGTCGGGTTGCCCCAGCGGCTGTAGATAAATCCATCTTCCTGCCCGCTAAACCGGCGCATGCCCTGTTCGGCCGTATCGTATACATAGGTGCTGCTGGCATAGATCGGGACCAGGTGCGCATAATTGGGGTCGGGCTTATGACCGCCATGCACGGCAAGCGAGCCAAAGCCGGAAAGAGAAAAATTGTTATCCATCAAATGAAAATGACCTGTTGAATGATCCCTTCAAAGCTAAGCGAAATGAAGGACTGTTGTGTATAGTGCGTGTAGTTTTGAATACAGCAGATTCAACTACTGGTAAAGCCCGTTGATGTTTGCTGGTAGATGGGTCGTATGTGTGCTTTATATGCCGCATCGTAAGCGGCAACAGGTCCATGGCTTTTCTTTATTGTAGAAATGTTCCTTCTCTTAATCCTGCAACGTCTCTGCA
>JBEVLT010000064.1:0-4525 GCA_040509055.1 Chitinophagaceae bacterium | reverse complement strand
CGCTTTTCCACCCTTCGTTTTTATTGGGATGACGAGACGACGCCATCCGTAGAAGTGCCTACCGGCGACTTTTTTTGCATGGGCTGGAACCAATACGCGCCGCTCAACTCACTGGCTGTGATCGTAAATCCCGGCAGCGCCTTTAATTGCTACTGGAAAATGCCGTTCCGGAAAAAGTGTCGCATTACGATGGAAAACCGGAATAGCGAAGCGATCAATGTTTACTACCAGGTTAACTATGTGCTCACAGAGATCGGCAACGACGAAGCCTATTTTCATGCACAATTCCGCCGTTCTTCCCCCACCAAAAATTCCCTGCATACCATCCTGGACAGTGTACAGGGCAAGGGCCAATATGCAGGCACCTATATGGCCATCAGCCCGAACAATAACGGCTGGTGGGGTGAAGGCGAAGTGAAATTCTTTATGGATGGAGACAGGCAGTTCCCGACGATCAATACAACCGGCCTGGAAGATTACTTTTTAGGATCCTATAATTTTGAGAACAAACTGACCAAGGCCTATGAGGTCTTCTCTACCGCTTATGTCGGCCTGCACCAGGTGATCAAACCGGATGGACTGTACCGGACACAGCAGGGCTTTGGTCTTTATCGCTGGCATATCATGGATCCGATCCGCTTTGACAAAGATCTGAAAGTAACGGTGCAGGACCTGGGCTGGCGCAGCGACTGGCGGTATTATCCGCAGCAATCCGATATTGCTACCGTCGCCTTCTGGTACCAGCGCGAACCGCATGCACGTTTTCCCCAGCTACCATCAAGGGATGAGCTTGAAAAACCCTGATTTTACAGCACATATTAAAATCAACACCGCAGGAACCGGTATTTCATGAAACGATTTTTATTTTTTTCGGGTATATTTTTCAGCTGTCTCCTGGCCCTGACGGCCCGGTCGCAAACGGCTGCGCCTTATACTGACACATCGCACTATAGCCGGGTGTTCGGCCATTCCAAATCTTACCGGCTGTACCTGCCGGAGGGTTATTCTTCTCCGGACAAACGATACCCTGTCATTTATTTCTTTCATGGCTGGGGCGGACGCCATTTCAAAGACGACAATGCCTTGCTGAATTATGAAGGAATAAAAGCCCTGGCAGATAAATACCAGGTCATCCTCGTCATGTGGGACGGCAATATCGATACGACGGAACCGAGACCTTATAATATCGGTAACCACCGCGACGTAAAGTTTACGGTCCAGGAAAAAGATTATTTCCCCGAACTGATCGCCCACATCGATTCCGGGTATCGCACGCTGACCGACCGG
Source organism: Chitinophagaceae bacterium (assembly GCA_040509055.1). Taxonomy (GTDB): domain Bacteria; phylum Bacteroidota; class Bacteroidia; order Chitinophagales; family Chitinophagaceae; genus JAJKIP01. Next base: position 3,238 of record JBEVLT010000064.1, on the reverse strand, counting down.
CAGCACCGCGGCATTATCGGGTTCAGCATGGGTGGGTTCATGTCCTTTTTCCTGGCCGGCAAATACCCGGATAAAATAAGCGCGGCAGTCAGCCTGGCCGGCAGTCCCGAGTTTTTTGTCGGTTACCCTGACAATCACACCCTTTATCCCATCCGTTATACATTCACCAACTTAAGCGATGTAAAGCTGCGCCTGCACAATGGCGACTCGGATATTTTATACTACCTGAACGAAGAAGTAAAAGAAGGCGCCCGGTGGGAAGGGGTGCCGCTGGACTACCAGACCTTCCCCGGCGGACATATGGTGGATAAACCCGGGGAAACCAGGGTATTTGAAATGGCGATGAAATTTGTCACCGATGCTTTTTCCGGCCCCGGCCTCCGCAAGCCCCGCTGGTCGCACTACGATCTGTATCCTTCCTTCAGCGCCTGGAACTATCTTGTCGAAACAAATAAAAAAGAACCGGGATACCTGTTGCTCAGCCATGTCGACAAAAACGGATTTGGCGTTCATACACACCGGTGGCTGCCCGGAGGACCGTCTCTTTCTGCCGATTCTTTTGTGGTGATCACAGCACCCCTGTACCAGCCCAACAAGCAGTACCACATTGTTCATTACGAAAACAAGACCGGCCAGCTGAAAACAGGGATGCAGGCAGCCGATACCAATGGCCGTCTCTCCTTCTTTTTCCACCAGGGCGAAACGGAAACAGGCATCTATGAAGAGGCGGACAGTGCATCTTTTGTGGTGCCTGGTTATCACACCGGCGGAAAGAGCCGTTACCTTCATGCCGGACAAACGGAAAACCTCACCCTGCGCCTGTTCAACAGGGGGAATACAAACGATCTTCCGGAAAAAATAAAAGTGACTCTGTCCACAGCGGACAGCGGAATTATCTTCAAAAAAAATGGCCTGGAAGCCGTGCTTTCGGCCGGACAGCGGGTTATCATCCTCCCTCCGTTTTCGATACATAGTACTAAACAGCCACCAGCTCATGCCGAACCTTCACAGGTAAAGTTTACCGTTAGCATTCAAAGCGGCCGGCAGACCTTTACCGATGATCTTACCGTTCCTGTACTCTACGAGGCTCCCTGGTTTGACAGCATCAGGACAGATGACGATCTTGCCGTCCGGGACCGCTCATACGGAACAGGCAATGCGGACGGTATAGCTGATGCCGGCGAACAGATCATGTTATATTCAGGATCTCACCGCCTGCGCCTGTATACGGAAGACAAGTGGGTCATGACGGAGGGGGAAAGACTGGTGGATGAAATGATCCCGGCACGATGGCCCGACGGGTTTACGCTTAGCTCGGTCGTAAAAATAGCTCCCGACTGCCCGGATGGACATGTCATTGAGTTTTATGCCAGCTATGAAACGAAAACATTTAACCCGATTGAAAGAAAAACAACCTGGGGAAAGGTAAAACTGACGATACGCAATAAACGCCCTGCAAAACAATAACTATGAAAACACTTCGCTTGCTGACGGCTCTGCTGGCCTGCTTCTGGTTAATCACCGGCGCAGCACAGCAAACCAACAATTCGTTGCCGGCCATTATAAAAAAATCAAATGGCGCCTACCAGTTACAGGTAGACGGCAAACCGTTTATTGTGCTGGGTGCACAATTGTGGAACAGCAGCACCTGGCCTTCCATCCTGGATAAAACATGGCCGCAGTTAAAAGAACTGGGATGCAATACACTCGAAGCTCCTGTATACTGGCAAAATATAGAGCCGGAAGAAGGAAAATATAATTTCAAAGAGCTGGATTACCTGATCACCGGTGCCCGGAAAGAAGGATTGCGGCTGGTCCTTTTGTGGTTTGCCTCCTATAAAAACGGTAGCTCCCAGTATCCGCCGGAATGGGTATTGACACAGCCCGATAAATACCCGCGTGTGAAAAACAGCAGCGGTGATGAAATGTTGATCCTTTCCTCAGTGGCGCAGGCCAATATCGATGCCGATAAAAAGGCCTTCGCGGCAATGATGAAACATATCCGGGAAATTGACGGCGATCAGCATACCGTCATCATGATACAGGTGGAAAATGAAGCCGGTTTCCTCGGCACCGATCGTGACTATTCCGAAACCGCGGAAAAGCTGTTCCGGAAAAAAGTACCGGTAGCGCTGACGGAAAAACTAACGAAAAAGAACGGCACCTGGGAAGAAGTTTTCGGGGCACAGGCCGCGGAAACCTTTAGTGTCTGGTACCTGGCAAAATACATCAACGAAATAGCAGCTGCCGGAAAGCAGGAATATAATTTACCCATGTATGTAAATGCCTGGCCCAAAGAACATGGGTTTCAACGGCCCGGCGAATATCCCAGCGGCGGGCCTGTATCGCATATGCTGGATATCTGGAAAATAGCCGCCCCTTCCCTTTCATTGCTGGCGGTAGATATCTACCTGGGCAATTATACCACCTTCAACGAGCTGTGTAAAAAGTATAGCCGGCCCGACAACCCTTTGTTTATCCCTGAAATGGGTAAGGGAACGGAGTTTGCCCGCAACCAGTTTTATGCCTTGGGCAATTACAATGCGATCGGCGTGGCCGTGTATGGCATAGACCCCTTTCATGCGGACCCGAACGACCAGCGGGACAAAGAAAAGCTCGACACCAAGTTTGCTTATTTCAAAGACAACTACCGGTTGCTAAGCGGTGCATTGGATAAAATTGCAGAACTGCAGGGAACGGGAAGGCTGCAGGCCGTCAGCGAAGATTTTGGCATGAGAGAGCAATTTGTACAAGCCGGCGATTACGATATTCTATTTTCCTATGGTTTCCCCACCTACAAGCCCAACAAGCCGCTTACCGGCCGTGCATTGATCGGTCAGCTGGCCGAAGATGAATTCCTGGTCATCGGGTTCGATACCAAATTCCAGTTCAAGCCCGGGTACGGTTCGGGATATGGCAGTACGGAGGTGATCATTGCAGAAGAAGGGTATTACAGGAATGGCCAATGGGTACAAACCAGGATATGGAACGGTGACGAGATCTGGCATTCGACGCTGACGCCCGAAGGCACCATCCTCAAAATCAAACTGCGGAAAACAAAAAAACCGGCAGGGGCTGCTTTAAAAGCAAACTTTGAATAACCAGGGCCCGGCCGGTTGCTGTCAGCAAACTTTTACTACTTCCATTTTCAGCAGCGCTCCGAGCTTTTCGATTCTGGAAGCAATATGTCCTATGCCAACGGCACAATGATGCGCCGGGCCATAACTGTTCCACTTAT
>JBEVLT010000063.1:0-4746 GCA_040509055.1 Chitinophagaceae bacterium | reverse complement strand
CTTTTTGTTCTATGGTACGGAAGACACGAACCAGGCATGGCATCGAAGAGATAAACCCGCTGGTTTTCTTTGGAGACCCGGGTTTGCTTTGTCCCCACAGGAAGTGCAAAAAAGCACACATCAGGAACACAGCCTATCATGTGTGTATTCCATAATTTCTTTTATTTCCCTAATAATCTCAATTCACCTTATTTTTTTGCCACGACCTTAATATTGAACTCAATGGAATCTGAAATAGCCTGCTCCTTTAAATTATCAAATAAATTTCCTGATTTATAACGGACATCCCATTTTGTCCGGTCAATCACCAGCCTGGCGTTTGCCTTTACCACCCCGTCCCTCACTTCCATTTTGGCCGGAAAACTAACCGGATGGGTGACCCCTTTAATGGTCAGGTTGCCGGTCACTTCTTTATCCTCATCACTTATTGATGCAACCCGGGTAATGATAATCGAAGCAACCGGAAATGTTTTCACATCAAAAAAGTCAGGATCCTTTAAGTGATTAATCAGTCCGTTATTTCTCCCATGCCGTTCATCTTCAATTGTATTCATGTCCACCTCCACGGCACCACCCGCAAGCTGGCCGTTTTCAACCATCAATTCTCCTTTTGATATATACACGTACCCGGCATGAGCACCAAAAGAGTTAGCGCCTTTCCATGTCACCACACTTTCGCCTGTATCTAATGCCATATATTTTTCATCCCCCTCGTGCAAGGATAAGGAGCCGGCCGGTGCATGGCTTTTGTTTTCTTCTTTTACAGCTCCGCCGCAACCGAAGAGCACAGAAACGATCATTAAAATCAGGCAGGTGATGAATAGCTTGTTGTTCATAGTACAAAAAATTATAGTGCTGAATAATAAATTAAAAACGATTATGCAGGAGAAGTAACGATGTAAAAGCACTTCACTTTTAGCTTGGCGCAAACCTTCCTTAGGACTAAAGACCTTTGGCTTACCACGATCTCCGCTCTTTCGTATACACGTTGCTGTGCGCTGGCTGTATGCTCATTCCTGCAATACCAGGTCTTTTAAACTAATACTGCCGCATTGAATTTCCTTTTCGCCTATTAATGACAATGGCGGCGGGCCTTTGACGAGTGAAACGCGATAAAAAAGATCCTGCCCTTCCAGGCGAAGTCCTGTCCGCAGGGCGCCATGTGCTGCTTCATTGATCCGTCCAAGGATGACAACATAAAAACCACCCGCTCCTTTCGGGTGAATCGTTCTTTTTAAGGATGACGGTTGATGCATATTATTATCTAAAAAAGATTCTAACTTGGTCAGGCCATAATTAAACAAGCCTTCTTTATCAGGTGTCATTGTATCGGGCGGCACCAATACCTGGTAGTATTTACCGGGCAGCCACGGGAGCTCCAATGCATCTGCAGGAAAGTCGATCTTCAATTCCAGGGGATTGGCTGTTTCATTGATGATCCGGGTCCAGAATACAGCATAAGTATATACTTCGCCATCAGGATCAGTGTATCTTTGTCCACCTCTTGGCAAGCCATTTTCTATGATCAGGCTTGCACCGGCAGCATCGGTATACTCATACCGGGTATGGGTCCACCTGGAAGCGGATACTTCTTTGGCTTCAGACCCGATTTTTTCTGTTGGAAGGGCTGGTTTGTTCTGTCCTCCACAGGAAGCGCCAAAAACAAACAGGAAGAGCAACGTATACAGGTATCCATGTTTCACCATGATGTTATCAAATTGATTTTAAAGTGAAAGTGCCTCGCCTGCCTTTTTTATCACGGAGTGGTCAAACCCGGCATTGCGGAAATAGTCAAGATCCTTTTTTAAACTGTCGCCTAACCCGGCTCCAGTGTGCCCCGACTTTAAATATTGTTGATACAGCTCAATGGCTTTGGTGAAGTCCCCTTTGAAGAGATATGAATGAGCCAGGTCTCTTACCAGCAACGAGTCGGATGGTTGGCTGGCCAACCCCTTCGATAAAAAGGCAATCGCCTTGTCATATTTTTTAGTCTCCAGTAAATGGCGACCGAAAAAACGCCATTGCCCGGGTCCCGGGTTCAGTGTATCGATAACAGTGATCCTTTGTGCAGGTGCAACCAACCTGCCATTCGATGTCCTCGAAAAACCGGTCACCTTCCCTGCGTTATCGAAAACAAAGGTCTTTGCGCTTGGAAATTCGATGTTGCGAAAACCGGTCGGGGACGTAAAATACATTTTGCTGCTGATGCCGTCGATCCAGTAGCAAAGCCCGTCTGCTTCCTTTTTTATTTCTGAAAATATTCCGTCTGTGATATATTCCCCGGTGTATTTCGCGGTGAGCGTATCGTGTACCGGTACCGTGGTGATGCGCTCGGGCCCGCGAAACCCTTTCCAGCCGTAGACCAGCGCTACCGTGTTGACCAGCTCGAAGGCAATGGAAGCATCGTCCGAATTTACAAATATGGCCACTCCCTTCCCATTTGTCAGCCCGCCGATGAACAGGCCTGAGAACCCTTCGTTGCTGGCCGTATGGTTGAAGTAGGCTTCGCCATCCCCGATTTGCTGGTAGGTGCCCATGGCCACGTCATCTTTGTAGGGCGTTACATGCAGCTTCACCATTTCCTGGTTCAGCACCTTTGCCGATCTTCCCTGCCAGGCCTGCTGTATTTCGATCATGTATTTGCAGATATCCGCCGGCGTGGTCCATAAGCCTGCCGCTGCTTTTTCCGGGTATACAAAATACTTACCCGGCACTTCATCGCCGTTACTTTTGTACCCGGTTGCCAGGTTGTTTGGCTGGCCGGCTGCCGGGGGTTGGTGGTAAGAGCTGTTCGTCATTCCCAGCGGGCGCAGCACCTGCTCCTCCATGTACTGCTCATAGGGTTGTTTTGTAAGATCGGTGAGCATTTGCTGCGTGATCAGGATGCCGCCCCCGGAATAGCGGGGTCCGGTACCGGGCTCTGCCACCGATCGTACGGCTTCCGTGTTGGACGGGGCCCGGCCATCTAAAATGTCGGTGACCGATGCAATGGCGCTATCCCGCTGGTAACCGGGAAAACCATGCACCCCCAGGCCCGCGGTGTGGCTGAGCAGCTGGGCGGTGGTGATCTTCCTGCCATGGGATACGGTGTCATACGGGAATTTCCAGCTGACCAGGTACCGGTTGATGTCCTGGTACAGGTCCAGCTTTCCCTGCTGCGCCAGCTGCAGGATGCCCACGGCATTGAGCGACTTGCTGATCGATCCGGGTTCAAACAGCGTATTGGGCGTTACCTTCCTGCCTTCTTTTTTGTCGGCATAACCATACCCCTTGGCCCACACCACCTGGTAATTGTCGATCACGGCAATGCTTAATCCCGCCACGTTGTAATGTTCCATTCTTTCGGCGAGGGTGTAGAGCTTACCATCGATCACCAGGCCGCCGGACAGGCTGGTTTCCACCCGGGCCACCGGGTCGTTTACGGTCCTGGAAGAATCCTGCTGTGCGCTGACGGCCGCCAGCCAGGGGCATAAAAGGAGGGCGAAGCTGATCTTTTTCATCATGGGACAAACCTATCCGCTATTGCGCCGGCGCCCGCCGAAAGCGTGTAAAAAAGATGTAAAACAGTGTAAATACCTGTTTACAATCGGTTTGCAGTGGCAGCCCGCGCCTACCTTTACCCGTATGAAGCGCTATTCCTTATTCGCCGCCCTTTCGGTATTCCTGATCGCAGCGGCCATGGCCTTTGTAAAAAAGGAAACCGGGCAGCCTGACAAGCACCTGGAGATCGTGCTTCGCAATATCGGGCACCTGGTGCTGCTGCATGCCGGGGATTCCACGTCCCGCGTATTGCCGGTGAAGGCCGTGGATGAAAACACCTTCCGCATCTCCTTTGAGAATAGCTTTGGGTTTACCCCCGATACGCTGATGAGCCTGGTACACCAGCAGCTGGCCAAAACGGGCCGGCCGGAAGAGTATACGGTGAGTGTGAATGAGTGCGCTCAGAACCAGACCATTTTTGCCTACGAGGTAAATACCGCCCGGGGCGACCTGGCACCCTGCCGGGGGCGCGAGCAGAAAAAAGGTTGCTACGTGATTGAGATCTCATTCCCCCAAAAAACATCATTTAACCGGGGCTGGCTTTTGCTTGCCCTGGTGCCGGTAGTGTTGGCCGGGCTTTATTTCGCCCGCAGGCGCACCGTCATTCCAGCATCCCGGGCGCCGGCAGGGGAGCCGGCAGGCAATTCCCTGCCCGGTGAACCCGATCCCGCCCCGGATCTGGCTGATCATAAAAGGGTGGGAAGTTTTGTATTTGTGGAATCAACAGGCCTGCTCAGCCTGCATGGCGAGGCCATTGAGCTTTCGGCCAAAGAAGCCAAAGCGCTCAGCCTGTTAGTAGCACACCTGAACCAGCCAGTGGGCAGGGACCTGCTGATGAAAGCCATCTGGGAGGATGACGGCGTGGTGGTGATGCCCCGCAACGTGGATGTGCTGATATCCAAGCTCCGGAAGCGGCTGGGCGCCGATCCGTCTGTGAAGATCGTGAATGTGCATGGAAAAGGGTACAAACTGGTGGGGTAGGCCGAATTCCAACCCTTATTTAAAGTTGCCACCAACACCTTTAAATTTTTCTACAAATGAGACTAATTTTTGAAAAACACTCTGCTTCTTCGTTAAATAGAGGGGATTTAAGGGGCTCATTTTCGGTAAAATAGCATTAAGTTCCGTTCCATTTTCACTAGCATATTCTCGTTTTAAAGAAGCTGTTATATATCGCTTTGCTTCGTCTACGTTTAAATTTTCTTC
>JBEVLT010000062.1:0-20616 GCA_040509055.1 Chitinophagaceae bacterium | reverse complement strand
CCGAGTGCATTACTTTTTTCCAATGCTAAAATGCAGCTCGTAGGGGCCAATATTAGTGTAAATTTTAGTATTGCAGGAGGAGAGCAGTATTATAGAAAGTAAGGATTCTTAAATTAAATGTATAATTTCTTTCAAAGACTGTTCTATCATTTAAGTAATGTAGAGAATAGTTAAGTGCTGATTAGAAAGGTTTAATCGTTAAGCGAAAAAACTATCGCAAAGTTCGGCTGCGCACACAACCCCCACACCACATATCGCGCCCGCAAGGAACTACGGCATAAACACAAGGCCCGCCCACAAAGCCATCATTTATTCCGTTCCTCCTTGCGGGCGCTGCCGCGCAGCCGGTGTCCTGTGCTTTCTTTTTCTTTTTCCGTTTCTTTTCTCTTTTGAAAACTGTTTTTTCGGAAAACTGTACATTTAAATCACCATTAAATCGTTCGTATGGAAGCAAAGAAAGCCGTCGGAATTTGGATTCGGGTATCCACCGAACTCCAGGCGAAAGGGGACTCCCCGGAACACCACGAACACCGTGCGCGGCACTATGCAGAAGCAAAAGGATGGGATGTCGTGGAAGTATATCGGCTCGATGGCGTAAGCGGGAAGTCTGTCATTGAGAAGGAAGAGCTGAAGCGGATGATGGCTGATGTGAAGAGCGGGCGCATTACTGGTCTCATTTTTTCAAAACTTGCCCGCCTTGCGCGCAACACGAGGGAACTCCTTGATCTCGCAGAGTTCTTCAAGTCGTATAATGCCGACCTTATTTCGCTTGCAGAAAGCATTGATACCTCAACCCCCGCTGGGCGGTTGTTCTATACCATGATCGCGGCGATGGCTACCTGGGAACGGGAGGAGATAGCAGACCGAGTCGCGGCATCCGTTCCCGTGCGCGCCAAACTCGGGAAGCCGCTGGGCGGGGCTGCTCCATTCGGGTATGCCTGGAAAGGCATCAATTGGAACGGTGAGAAGTTCGAGAAACGGGAATTTTGCATCGATGAGAAGGAAGCTCCCGTGCGGAAGCTGATGTACGAACTTTTCATCAAATACAAACGCAAGAAAACCGTCGCGGGCAAGCTGAACGAGATGGGATACCGTACCCGGAATGGATCAAAGTTCTCAGACACAACTGTCGACCGCCTCCTGCGAGATACAACCGCAAAAGGCCAGCGGATCGCGAACCATACCAAAAGCCTCGGGGAAGGAAAGAAATGGGTTGGAAAGCCGAAAGAGGAGTGGATTATCAACGCATGCGAATCCATCGTACCCGAGGCGCTGTGGAATGAGGCTAACGCAATTCTTGACGCCCAAACCACCACCCGAAAAAAGCCAGGCCCCCAGGCCGTACACCTCCTGTCTGGGTATGTAATCTGCACCTGCGGGAGCAAAATGTACGTGTTCCATAAATCCCCCTCCTATTCCTGCAAAAAGTGCAAAAACAGGATCTCCGTCGCGGACATCGACGAAATATACCACGAGCAGCTCCAATCTTTCCTTCTAACCGATTCCGATATCTCGGAATACAGGCAGAAATCTGATACAATTTTGAAGGAGAAAGAGCAGCTATTGTCACATACCGCAGCCGAAATCACTCGGATAGGGAAGCGGATGAGCGATCTCGTCAACCTGCGGCTTGATGGAGACCTATCAAAAGACGCCTTCCAGAAGGAGCACAAGCCGCTTGAAGAACGATATACGCAGATGAGTGAGCAGCTGCCCGTATTTGAAGCGGAAGTGGATTTCCTGCGCATTCAGAACCTCTCTGCCGATACAGTCCTTGAAGATGCCCGCAGCCTTGCCGACCGGTGGCCGCAGCTTCCATTTGAAGAAAAACGGTCAATTGTGGAGGTAATTACCGAATCCATAACTATTGGAAAATCAGATATTCATATATCACTGGCGTACCTCCCCGCACCCCTCCTTTCCCAAAACGGCGGAAAAAGGCAATACGACCTCACGGATTCATAGAAGCGATCAGCATGAAACTTGCCGGGAAGTCCACGGCTACTTTCGCACGGGAGATGGTTACTCTTCGCTCTTCCATCGGCTGCCGCATTACTTCCAGCACCGTGCGTTTAAACTCCGGCAGCTCGTCCAGGAACAGCACGCCGTTATGTGCTAATGAAATCTCCCCGGGCTGCGGTATGCCGCCTCCGCCCACCAGGGCTACATCGGAAATGGTATGGTGCGGTGAACGAAAAGGCCGCTTCGGGATCAGCATCGCATTTTCCGGCAGCTTGCCGGCCACGGAATGGATCTTGGTTGTTTCCAGCGCTTCCTGCAGCGACAGGGGCGGCAGGATGGTCGGCAGCCGCCTGGCCAGCATGGTCTTGCCGGCGCCGGGCGGGCCGATCAGGATGGCATTGTGCCCACCGGCTGCAGCGATCTCCAGCGCCCGCTTGATATTTTCCTGTCCTTTTACATCGGCAAAGTCGAGGTCGAAATCGTATTGCGAATGAAAAAATTCTTCGCGGGTATTGATCACCACCGGGGTTAAGCCGATTTCTTTTTTTTCAAAAAAGTCGATCACTTCCCGGATATGCGTGACGCCGTACACGTTGATGTTGTTCACCATGCCGGCTTCTTTGGCATTTACCTTCGGTACGATGAGGCCTTTGAAGCCTTCCTTGCGCGCCTGTATGGCGATTGGTAAGGCGCCTTTGATGGCTCGTACTTCGCCGTCCAGGCTTAGCTCTCCCATGATCACGTATTGCGCCAGCGCTTCGTTGCCGGCAAATTGTTCCGAGGCGCCGAGAATGCCGAGGGCGATAGGCAGGTCAAAAGCTGTCCCGCTCTTTTTGATATCGGCCGGCGCCAGGTTCACTACCACTTTGGTGCGCGGCACCTGGTAGCCGTTTGTTTTGAACGTGCTTTCCACCCGCTGCAGGCTTTCCTTCACCGCGTTGTCCGGCAGTCCCACGATCATCGGGTCCTTGCCGGAGGAGGGCAGCCAGTTCACTTCGATCGTAATGGTGATCGCTTCCACCCCGTATACCGCGCTGCCGAATGTTTTTACAAGCATGATCCGTCGTTGTCACGCTGAAGGTAGAAAAAAATAGAAGAAAGCCCGGGGGAGAACGGCACGTAAAAACACGATCGATTATACGCTGTTATTTCATTTCTTTCAGGCTGCCGTCAAACAGCAGGTTTACACCCGGGTCAGCCTGCACCGCCAGCGGTTTATCCCGTACCGGTATCGAAAAGGTTTGCAGCGCTTCCGTGACCTGGATCGTTTCTGTTAAGGTTCTGCCGGCCAGCTGGATGGATAGTTCAAGCGGGAACCGGAACACATCGGGCTGCAGTTGTTTTACGGTCACATTTATTTTCTTTTCCTGCGTGCTATATTTCCATTGCAGCTCCAGCTTGGGCAGGCCCGGCGTATACAGCCATTGCCGGAAAAAGACAGACAGGTCTTTGGCCGATACCTTTTCGAACACCTGCTGCAGGTCGCGTGTATCGGCATTCTTACCGGCATACTGTGCATAGTATTGCCGGACGGCTTTCTGGAAAGCCGCATCACCCAGCTGCCGCCGCAGCATGTGCAGCACCCAGCCGCCCTTCTGGTAACTGTTGGCATTGAGCAGGCTCATGTAGGAAGATACCGAGTCGACCACCGGCCGGTCCGACCCGGCGGCAAAGGCGATGACCTGTTGCCGGTCCGTGGCACGCAGCAGCAGGGCCGTATCGGCGCCGTATTTTTTTTCCAGGTAACAGATGGTCATGTAAGTGGCAAAGCCTTCGCTGAGCCAGAGATGCGCAAAGCTTTTTTCCGTGGCCATGTTGCCAAACCACTGGTGAGCGATCTCATGGGCGATCAGCCCTTCCTGGTCCTGCCGGCCGTTTACTGAATTTTCGAAATAAAAGATAGCGCTGGCGTTTTCCATACCGCCAAAGATGGTCTTGGATTGCACATTGGCCAGTTTTTTATACGGGTAGGGCCCGATGTAGTCGCTGAAAAACTCCAGGATGCCGCTGGCCGATGCATAGTCCTTAACACTCTGTTCCCTGTTTTCAGGGAATACCCAGTTGGTGACCGCTACACATCCGATGCTGCCGGCTTCGTACATGGCAAAGTCTGCGGCGCCGATCACCATCACCTTGGTAGGCAGCGGCACCGTTTCTTTCCAGTGGGTCAGTTTTTTATCGCCGGGTACAGTCGATTCTTCCACCCGCAGTCCGTTGGACACCACCTGGTAGTGTGCCGGCGCCGTGACCAGGAATTCCACCGAGGCTTTGTCCGCCGGGTCATCCACGCAGGGTATCCAGTTCCGCGCCCGGTTGGGCCAGTTGTCGGAAAAGAAAGTGCGGTGGCCAAACTTGTTTTTTGAAATGATCAGTCCGTCGGCCGGGATGCCCCTGTAGGAAACACGAAAAGCCATTTTCTCACCCGGTTGTACGGAGCGGGGCAGCGTGATGAACAGCGAATCGTTGCGGTGAACAGAGGCCAGCTGCGCATCGCTGCTCGTTACCCCCGTGACGGTCATTCCCTTGCCGCTTTTCAGCGATACCAGGTCGAGCACCAGCTGACTGGCCGGTTGCAGGAATACGACGTCGATCGATGCCTGGCCGGTGATCGTGTCCGTACGGTCTTCCAGCCCGATCTGGAACCGGTAATGTTGTATGTCCACACTGCGCTGGGCATGGGCGCAAACGGCAGCCAATAAAACGCAGGAAACAGCAAGGAGTCTGGTCATAAAAGTGATTGATGAGGTAAGGATGAACAGCCGCAGCATGCAAGCATTCGCGGCCGCCTGCATAAAGATAATTTTCTGCCGGCAAAGAATGTCAGATCGTAGTACCCGGGCCCCGGTTTTCACGCGGCGGGCGCAACGAAGTGTGGCTGGCTGAATTACCTGTGTTACCGCTGCGGACACTGCGTGGTAGAGCAATTTTTGATATTTCAGGGCGCTTACAGGTTCTCCAGCATCTCCACCACTTTTTCCCGTTTCAGGATCACGTACCCGATGCGGTCATTGCTGATGCCTTCTTTCAGCTGGTAGCTGAACTGCAGCTGGTCGTCCTGCACATTGGTTTCAAAGTAGCGGAACGAGATGTTGGGGAACCGCTTCAGCTCTTCGCCGATCTCGTAGAGGTGGGTGGACAGGATGAACAGCGAGTTCCGGATCTTGATCAGTCCCTGGATCACGGCCAGCGAACATTTCATGGCATCCTGCACATTAGTGCCTTTGAACAGTTCGTCGATCAGCACCAGCCATTTTTTGCCGGTATTGATCTTTTCGATCGTATTCCTGATCCGCTGTACTTCGTTGAAGAAAAAGCTTTCGCCTTTGGCGATGTTGTCGGTCACGTTGATATTGCTCAGCAATCCGTCAAACAGGGTGAGCCGCATCCGGCCGGCCGGTACGCCCATGCCGATATGCGCCAGGAAAACGGCAGCGCCCACCGATTTGATCAGCGTGCTTTTGCCGGCCATATTGGCCCCGGTCAGGAACAGGAAGTTATGCGCCGGGTCCATCTGCAGATCATAGGGCACGGGGTTCGGGATCAGGATATGATACAGCTGGCTGGCTTCTACCAGCGGCTGCTCCTGCTCAATGAATTCCGGGAATGAAAGCCTGTAGGTTTTTACGGCTACCGCCATCGAATACCAGGCATCCAGCCGGCTGAAGATATCGATGAGCTCCAGCGTGCTGGTCCGGTACCGTCCGCGCAGGTAGTGGCCAAAATAAAGGTTTTGCCGGATGGTGAACTTGTCGCCTTTGCCCGTGCCGGCCAGCTGTTGCAGCGGCGCATGATTCAGCAACTGCACGATCCGGTCGATATAAATGCGGATGGCCGGCGGTAAATCGAGCTCTTCGAGCAGCGAAACGATTTTTTTTATGCCCCGGAAGAAATCGGCAAAATGCGTCATCGAATAGTTGACCATGGAATAATCCGCACTGTGCAGCCATCGGTACAGCATGCTGTTGAATACGCCGGTGTTTTCGCTGATGGGGTCCAGCGCATAGTCCATGAACTTGTCCATCACCACCACGGTGCCATTGGTGATGTCGTCCGGCCAGTCTTTTACATGCTCCATCAGCGTCCGGATCACCTTTTGCGTACCGATGATCTTTTTCAGGTCGCTGTGCGGCTCGGAGAAGAATTTGCGCAGCCATTCCTTGCCCCCGGTGGTACGGGTAAAGTTCAGCTTGTGAAAGATGGAAAACTCTTCTTCCTGGTGAAAGATCGAGATATCATTGAAAGAAATGTTGTCTATCTGCATAGGCAATAGTGAATAGTGAATGGTCAATGATCAACGGTTGAACAAAAGCCGTTGTCCTTTCTGAGATTCATCCCAGGCGCCGTTTCCATAAACCAGGTGGCCGTTTACAAACACATGCGACACCACGGCTGGAATGCTAAAGTCTTCCAGCGGGCTCCAGCCGCATTTGTACAGGATGTTTTCCCGGGAAATTGTTGTTTCCGCGCCCGGGTCCACGATCACGAGGTCGGCATGGTAGCCTTCGCGGATATAGCCCCGTTCCCTGATGCCGAAACAATCCGCTACCGCATGGCTCATTTTCTCCACGATCTTTTCCAGCGAGATCCGCCCTTGTTTATAATAATGCCACATCAGCAGCAGCGAATGCTGTACCAGCGGCAGGCCTGCATGGGCTTTTTCATAAGGCTCGTTCTTTTCTTCCAGGGTATGCGGCGCATGGTCGGTAGCGATCACATCCAGCCGGTCATCGAGCAGGGCTTCCCACAGGGCTTCTTTGTTGTGCGGCGCCTTGATGGCGGGGTTGCACTTGATGAAATTGCCCAGCCGGTCGTAGTCGTCGCTGGTGAAATGCAGGTGATGCACGCACACTTCAGCCGTGATGCGTTTTTCTTTCAGCGGCAGCATGTTCGAAAACAGCTGCAGTTCCTTTGCCGTGCTGATGTGCAGGATATGCAGCCGGGTATTGTATTTTTTGGCCAGCTGGATGGCATAGAAAGACGACTCGAAACAGGCTTCTTCATTACGGATCAGGGGGTGATCGTGCGCCGTCAACACCCTGTTTGCTGCTTTTGCTTTGGCCAGGTTTTCTTTGATGATCCGTTCGTTTTCGCAATGCGTGGCGATCAGCACTTCGCTTTCGCGAAATACTTTTTCCAGCGTCAGCGGGTTATCCACCAGCAGGTTGCCGGTGGAGGAGCCCATGAATATCTTGATGCCGCACACCTCGTGCCGGCGGTCGTTTATTTTCAGCGCCTCGTCCGCATTTTCGTTGGACGTGCCGATATAAAACGAATAGTTGGCCAGCGAGCTATGGCGGGCAATTTCATACTTCTGTTCCAGCAGTTCCGGAGTAAAGGCCGGTGGTACCGTATTAGGCATTTCCATAAAGCTGGTCACGCCGCCGGCGATAGCTGCTTTGGCTTCCGTCTGTATGGTGGCTTTGTGCGTCAGCCCCGGCTCACGGAAATGCACCTGGTCGTCGATGGCGCCGGGCAGCAGGTATTTGCCTTCGCCGTCGATCCCGGTTGCAGCCAGGTCAGTAGCAATCTGTGGTGCGATCTTTTCGATACGCCCGTTTTTGATAAGAACATCCGCTGTGATGATTTGCCCTTCGTTGACCACCCGGATGTTTTTAATGAGATATATTTGCATGCGATCAGCTGATTGTTATTCAAAATCACTCCGATGCAATTTAAACAAACCCCTGTAAGCCGGCCCTCCTTTGTTTCCCGTTTTCTTTTCTCCAAACAGGCAGGGCTCGCAGCGATAGTGCTGCTGCCAATGCTGGTGGCGGCGCAAACCACCTACCTGCCGCAGGGAGACAAGCAGAATATCCTGCTGGAGCGGCTCGAGATCAAAGCCCAGGGGGATTCGATATTGAACTTTTCGAAAACAAGACCATTCAGCCGCGGCAAATACGTGATCAATGGCGTGCGGGAATACCTGGAATTGCATGGAAGCGATGGCATGTCCAAAGCTGACCAATACAATATCAACAGCGTTTTCCGAAATAATACAGAATACCTTACGGATGGGGAACGGGAAGCATACGGGAGCAAAAAGCCGATCTGGAAAAGCTTTTACCGCACACCGGCCAACCTGTACGAAGTACATATCCCGGATTTCGATCTCATCATCAATCCGGTGGTACAGTTTGTCGTGTCCAATGAGAAAGACAATAGCCAGGACCTGTTTCTCAATACAAGGGGACTAACGCTTCGTGGCCGCATCGCCAACAAGATCGGTTTCTCGGCCTACCTGACCGACAACCAGGAGCGGGACCCGCTGTACGTGCAGCAATGGATTGCGGACCGCGATGCGGTACCCGGCGCCGGTTTCAATAAACCGTTCAAAGCAGCCGGAGGCGTGGACTACTTCGATGCCAGGGGCGTGCTCACTTTCAATGTAACGAAGTACATCGACGTGGCATTCGGGTACGACCGCAACTTTATCGGCAACGGCCATCGCAGCCTGTTCCTGAGTGATTTTGGCAACAGCAACCTGTTCCTGAAGCTGAACACGCGTATCTGGAAGATCAATTACCAGAACCTGTTCATGGAGCTGCACAATACCAACCGCATTGCCGGCGATGAGCTGATCGGGAAAAAATATGCGGCCATGCACCACCTGGATGTGAACGTGACGCGCTGGCTCAATATCGGTTTGTTTGAAGGGGTGATCTTTGGCCGGCCCAACCGGTTCGACTTCAGCTACCTGGTGCCGGTGATCTTTTACCGCTCCATCGAGCAGCAGAATGGCAGCGCCGACAATGCGCTGGCGGGAATGGACTTTAAAGCCAATGTGGCCAAAAAGTTCCAGTTTTACGGGCAGCTGCTGCTGGATGAGTTCAAGCTGTCGGAGATCAAGGCCGGCAATGGCTGGTGGGGTAATAAATACGGTATCCAGGCAGGTGTGAAATACATCGATGCCTTCGGTATTCAAAACCTGGACCTGCAGCTGGAGCACAACCGCGTGCGGCCGTTCACGTATTCCCACTACGATTCCATCGCCAACTATACGCACTACAACCAGCCGCTGGCGCACCCGCTGATGGCCAATTTCAAAGAATGGATCGGCATCGCCCGCTACCAGCCGGCGCCGAAATGGCTGGTGACGGCCAAAGCCATGTATTACCGCCAGGGCCGCGATTCCAGCGCGGTGAGCTATGGCAGCAATATCTTCCTGCCCAACGTGGCGCCGTACCGCACCAGTGAATACGGCTTCGATATCGGCTCGGGCTGGCAAACCGACGTGTTTTATTCCTCATTGCTGGTGTCGTACGAGCTGCGGCAAAACCTGTTCCTGGAGCTGTACGGCGTACTGCGCAAACAGGAAACGAAAACGCCTCCGATCACGTCTGCGACTACAACGCAGGTATCGGTGGGCGTGCGCTGGAACATGCACCGGAGGGAGTTCGAGTTTTAGGAACGAGGGCTGAAATCAGAGGTAAGAGATATGAGATATGAGGTCTGAGGACGGCAGTCGGAGGGATTCCGATGTTTGGCAGTGCTTACCCGGTTTGAATTTATGATCTGGCCGGCCATTACATACTCTTCCCAATAAACGACCCTTCCGGCCTCCTGCTTCCGGCCTCATACCTCCGTTTATCCCTCAATATGAATGCTGAACACGATCATCCGCGACTGGATCTTGTCGAATACATTGGAGTATTTCAGGTTGGCATCGCGGCTATGTATGTTGGGCAGGCCGTTGCTGATCTTGATCTCGGGCGATAAGATAAAGCTGGGGAAAAAGATATTGAAGCCCAGGCCCAGTTCCGGGCCATAGTCGTATTTTTTGATCTTGATCAGGTCTTCGGCCCGCTTGGCGCGTGCATTACTGGCCAGGTCGATATCGCCCTTGATACCGGCCAGCATGTATACGCGAAAGTTGCCGATGCGGTCCGACTGAAATTTGATCTGGATGGGAAAGGACACCGATACCGATTCCACGACCTTCGTAATTTCCGTTTCGGTTTCACCCGGTTCGGGATATTTGAGCTTGTAATGCAGGCTGCGCGAGAAGAACATCAGCTGGGGATTGAAGCGAAGCTGGAACCGGTCGGACAAGCGGGCCGTAGCCAGCAGGCCCAGGGCAAAGCCGCCGGAATTGACCGGTTCGGCCGAGTAAACGCTGTCGTATTGCAGAAACCGGCTGTGCATCTCCGGGTGAAAGCGCGCCAGGTTCACCCCAAGTGTAATACCGAAATAATAAGGTTTGCTGTCATGGTCGTACAGGTGCATCTCCCGCTGCGCCACAGACAGCCGGGCCAGCAGTACCAATCCAGTAAGAAAGAGATACCTTTTTATGACGATACGGGCTTTCTGCCTGTGTAAATGCAACATATTCCTAAGCTTAGCGATTGATAGCCGGTATCGGCATAACCAACTTTGTCTAAAATACGGGTAAAATCCCGCCGGTCCGGAAAAGCATTGGCCGAGGCGCACAAATACTGGTAGGCCTGTTTATTTTGCCTGAACCAGCGCGCCAGCTGCGGCGCGATCACACCCATGTACAGGTTGTAAAAGCTGCGTATGGGCTGCCTGGGTTTTGAAAATTCAAGAATGACCAGTTGCCCGCCGGGTTTCAACACCCGCATTATTTCGGCCAGCCCTTTTTCGAGGTTTTCAAAATTGCGCACACCAAATGCTACCATCCCGGCATCAAACGTATTGTCGGGGTGATTTATTGTTTCCGCATCCCCGGTCTGTAACCGGATTTTATCCACAAGTCCTTCTTTTTCAATCTTTTTTCGCCCTGCTTCCAGCATCTGTGTGGAAAGATCGATACCAGTCACCTGGTCGGGCTGCAGCAGCTTGTACGCCAGGATGGCCATGTCGCCGGTGCCGGTAGCGACATCCAGTACCGATTTAGGATTTTCCTTTTTCAGCAGTCGGATGGCCTTCCTGCGCCAGCCTTTGTCGATCCCGGCCGACAGAAAATGGTTCATAAAATCGTAACGGCCGGCAATGCGGTCGAACATTTCGGCTACCTGCTCTTTCTTACTTTTTACCGATTCTTTGAACGGGATAATATGATCGTGGGGAAGTGTATCAGCCATGGGAGGCAAAGGTACGAAAAGAAGGTTCGATGTTCTGTAGTTGGAAGTCGCAAGTAGGAGCGCTTGCGGTAGCAGGTCCTGGTCCCGGCTGTAAATTTCCTGCAGGCGGGTGACTGAGCACATACGGGCTTTGAACTGCCGTACTACAACCTGCTGGACGGTAAAAACGTATCTTGCAGGCATGGAGATCAAAGACGCCCGGTACCTCATCAGCAGCGCCAGCCATACACAGTGCCCGCCGCCGGACCGGCCTGAATATGCTTTTATCGGCCGCAGCAACGTCGGCAAGTCGTCGCTGATCAATATGCTGTGCAATAAAAAGGCATTGGCCAAAACCTCTTCGGCGCCCGGAAAAACGCAGCTGATCAACCATTTCGAAGTGGAATCGGGCCGCCAGACCAAATGGTACATCGTGGACCTTCCGGGCTATGGCTATGCCAAAATATCCCAGAGCAGCCGCCGGCGCTGGGAGCAGATGATCGAAGGATATATCCGCAAACGCGAAAACCTGGTTTGCCTGTTCGTGCTGATCGACAGCCGCCATGAGCCGCAGAAGATCGATCTGCAGTTCATCGATCAGTTGGGTAAATGGGGGTTGCCCTTCGTAATTGTATTTACCAAAAGCGATAAAAACAAACCCGGCGCCACGCTGCGCCACGTAAAAGAATTTCAGGCTGCCTTGCTGGAAAACTGGGAAGAACCGCCACCTTGCTTTGTTACTTCTGCGGAGACAAAAGAAGGACGGGAACCTTTGCTGGATTATATTCACCAGCTCAATCAGAATTTTAAGAAACTATAGCGGAGAGAGGCAGGAAAGGGGAGACAAATTCACCGGCGGAGGATCGCTCCACCCTGCAGGGTATAGCATGCAGCCGTATCAGTTCACGATCTTGTTGGCACAGCTGCTGCTGGCAAACGCTTCGGGCTTGGCCTTGAACGCAAACCCCATTCCGAGTATGTAGCCCATCGCTTCTTTCAGCGCGTCGTTGCTTTTGAACTGCGGATTGGTATTGATGTCTGCATGTACTTCCATATCCACGTTGTACACGGTAAAGAGGTTGCAGAGCTCGTAAGCGATCTCGATACTCTTGGCCACTTCCATGAGCATGCGTTCTTTGATGGTGAACTGCTGGCGGGTTTTTTCATTGTGGATGAACATAAAACCGCCATGCCCTTCCCGCAGGAATACGATGACCGTGGCAAACTCTGTTTCTTTTCCTTTTACCTGTGAGTCGGTGCCGATGCAAACCTTCAGGCGATAACCGGCTTCGGTTTCGCGTTTGATGGCATGTTCTACAGCATGGATAATAGGAAGATCGATCGCGTCGCCGTTAAATTTTCTCCAGCGCATATAAAGAGGTTTGTACAAGTTATTGAAAAACCTCCGCCCGGCAAAGAAATGACAGGTTATGGTTGCGTTAAGCCCCCTGAATTTATAAACACCGGTGGATAAAGGTTAATACTGGCCGGTGCTCAGCATTACCAGCGTACAGGCCTCCATCGGCTGGATGCCGTTTTGCCGGGCCAGGTCGGCGAGTTCATCGTTTTCCGCACCGGGATTGAAGATGATCCGTTTGGGCTTCAGGGAAAGAATATAGTCGTAGTATTCCTGCTGGTGCTTTGCATTCAGGTACAGGGTCACGGTATCTACATCGGTAGCCGGCGTTTTTTCTTTACTGATCGGCACATCCTGCACTACCGATTCTTTACGGCCTACTGCCACAACGGGATGGCCGTAATTGCGCAGCTTGCGGATAGCGAGGTAGCTGTACCGGGAGGGATTGGGCGAAGCGCCGAGGACCAGTGTTTTCTTTTGTGCCATAACAAGCAATAAAGTTAGAGCAAGGAAGGATATGAAATATCTGTGCCAGAACCATCCATGCTGAAATAGCTGCAGGGAGGCTGCCGGAAATAGTCGCCAAACGCTTTGCCGTAAACCGCTGCCGCATCGAGCAACAAGCTGCAGCTGCGGCCGGGGTAGATCTGCCAGGGCTGGTGTTCGATCCGGAAGGCATGGGTGCGCTGCGCACTGCTGCGGGTGCAGGCATGGTAATGATCGCGGGCAAAAGCTTCCAGCGAGCCGGGCGCCGGTTCGGCAGGTGCGGGCGCTGCCACCAGCTTCAGGTGGTTCCATTCATTTTTTATTTTCCAGTAATATGCTATGCGCTGCTGCGAGCCGTCCGTGCTGAAATGATGCTTCATCGGCAGGCTGATGAAATTTTCATGGTACAGCCACCGGGCCGCCAGCCCGATCAGCGGCGAAGGGGCGATCTCTTTGATGAAAACTACCGCGTTTTGCCAGCCGGCGCTGTTGCGATACCGGATGTAAAACCGCAGGTTTACTTCGGGAAAGCAGCGATAAAACGGGGAAGGGATACCGGCGATCACGGGTTTGCTGAACACAAAGCCGAGCAGGCTCATGTAGTAGCGCCCGTTCCAGTCGTTCAGCTCGGTGCGGTGTGGCAGGTAGCGGGTCAATAATTGTGCGTCCGCTTCAAAGGTAGCAACGGCCAGCCGGGTCCACCCGGCGGTGAGCAGCGGTTTCATGGTATGGGTTTAGCATAAATGATAGGCCCTGCGGGGCAGCTGCGAAACGATCTGTTGCATCGCCTCTTTCAGCAGCGGGTGGCGAAAAACAAAGCCTTCCTGCTGTGCACGGGCAGGCACGGCCCAGCGGCTTTTCAGCATCAGTTCGGTTTCTGTACCAATGAGCCAGGCGCCGGCTTCCAGCAGCAGGGTGGGGGCGGGCAGCCCGAACCGGTGACTGGTCGCCTGCCGCAGGGTTTTCATAAAACTATAATTGGAAACAGCATTCGGTGCTACGCAGTTGTAAATGCCCTGCGCCCCTTCCTGCTCAAACAGCCAGGCGATCATGCGCGCCACATCTTCCTCGTGCACCCAACTGAACAGCTGCTGCCCGTTGCCATGTTTACCACCCAGGCCCCATTTGCACAGGTTCAGGTAGGGAATAATGATGCCGCCGGGGCCGAGCGTGATGGCGGTGCGCAGGGCGATCTTCCGGGTAGCCGGTGTGGGTTGGGTAAAAAAGGCTTGCTCCCATTGCCGGCACACCTGGATGGAAAAGTCAAGCTCCGGATCTCTCCAGGGCTGCAACTCCTTTTGCAGCAGGCCGGTCAGCATCCTGTCTTTCCGGTACCGCAGCTGGTCGATCATATTGTACGGCATATTGTCGCGCCTGCGTTCGCTGATGCGGCCGGTAAACTCATCGTTGGGCTTGTCCGGGCTATGCCGGTAAATGGTGGCGGAAGCGGCATTGATCCAGAGAGCAGGAGGACGAGCGGCCAGCCGTATCGCTTCGCCGATGGCAAGGGTAGGCAGCACGCGGCTATCGATGATGGCTTTGCGCTGCTTTTTGTGGTAACGGCAGTTGACCGATTTGCCGGCGAGGTTGATCACCAGGTCGGCGCCGTCGATTTCGGCTACCCAGTTTGGCGCCGCATCTTTTCCGTTCCATTGCACATAGCGCACGCGATAGCCATCGGCGGCGGTCAATAGTTTTTGCCGGTACGCATTGTTGCGGGTATCGCCGGATTGCCTGCCCAGGATCACGATCTCGTTGTCGTTGCCGAAGTAACGTACCAGGGCCTGCCCGATGTACCCGGAGCCGCCGGCGATGATGATCTTTTTATTTTTCATACCCTTAGTTTTTGATGAGCGAAAGGGGCCTCCTGACCTTCACCGCGCATTCGACAAAGCACAGACCGGTGTAAAACACCGCCATCGGCGCTGCTGCTACGAACAGGATCCAGTAAGAGCCGATGGGTAAGGTCACAAGGCTGATAAACGCGATCCAGTGATAAATGTGGCGGATACTGTATTTGCGGGTAAACCATTTTTCCCATGCATGCACCACCATGCTGATCACCTGCCAGCCGCCAATGATAAAGTAGCTATTGACGACCTGGTGCATAGTGTTATCTTTCATCCACTCTATGCCCAGGATGATGAGCAGCGCCAGGCTGATACCTGCATCGATCAGTTTAAAAGCTCTCATTGCTTTTGTTTTTAACTTTCAGAAAAATTTGAAACATTCTGGCCAAATAAAAGCCGGTTTTTAGCCGGCCTGGATTGTTCATTTATTTGAACAGGCGGATCAGGTTGCCTACAAACCAATGCTCGTCTGCCTTCACCATCGCATCGAGCGTTTTGTCAGCCTGTTTGCCGAGCTTTTTGATATTGCTCACTGTATCTACAAACGCCTTCACGTCTTTTTCTTTCTTATCGCCTTCCACTTCTTCCAGCTGGTCCAGCAGCTTCAGCATGGGCTCCAGTTCGCGCTTCTTGCGTTCCTTTACGATCTGCCTCACCACTTTCCAGATATCTTTTTCCGCTACAAAATATTCCTTGCGCTCACCGGGGAGCAGCACGCGTTCCACCAGGCCCCAGTTGATCAGTTCGCGGATGTTCATGTTCACATTGCCGCGGCTGATATTGAGCTCCTGCATCAGGTCGTCCTGCGTCAGCGGGTCCGCACTTACCATCAGCAGGGCATGGATCTGTGCCATGGTGCGGTTGATGCCCCAATGTGTGCCAAAGGCACCCCAGCTGCTAATAAATTGTTGTTTTGCTTCTACCAGTTTCATAAGCCAAAGCTACAATATGTTATTGAATTTTCAAAATATTTTGAAAACAATCAGCTTGCCGGAGTTGAATAATAGGGGCGGGACTGTCCTTTTCCTGTTTATCGTGGCTAAGCCAGCTGGTTTTTCTTTATCGTTACGGACTAAAGGCGCGGTAAGTTGAAGGTATCCGAAAAATCAGAGACCCGGACAGTTCAGCCGCCGGTCATACCGCGAGCCGGTATAGTCGGCGGCCTTGAGGATAAAGGCCAGGTAAAAACCACCGCGATGGGTTTTGTTGCGTGTAAAGAAATTGCCCCAGTTGTGCACGCCAAAGAGCAGCGGGCCCACCCGTACGGCACTGCCTACCCACAGCTGGTTGCGGTTGTTGTAGTAAACAGGCAGGTAGAATCCTTTTTTCCGGGTTTCCCACCGGCCGGTCAGCGTCACCAGGTTCAGGTCCCGTACCGGTTGGTTAAGGCGTTTGGAAAATGTAGAAAGATCGAACGAGACATCTGCATTCACGAAAAAAGCATCGGTGATGAATTTATCGATGTTCAGCACCACCCGCGCCGGGTGGTTGATGCCGAAGTCGCCGGTATAAGTGCTGATGGGGTCGTACAGTAAGGCCAGGCTATCCCTGAGCTCCTGCAGGTCGGTAAAGGTTTTGTTTAGCGTCTGGTCCAGCCGTTCGTCGGTGATACCGGGTAGCAGTGCCCGTGCCCTGGTGCTGTAAGCGCCGAACGGATAGCGGGCATACCCGATGTCGAGTACCGACAGTCCGATCTTCCAGTCATAGTCATAAAAGCTTTCATCCTCCCAGGCAGAGGGAATCGTTTGCAGCTTGACCAGGTATTCAAAACCGATATCGAGCGAAGCCGAGTTACGGCCGCCGGCCACCAGGTCGCGCAGGTTTTGCGAAACGCTTCGCTGCTCGTCCCACTGGTCATACCCGGCGGAATAGCCGAAATCCACTGCTGCGCTGTTCAGCTCGTAGGAGGAAGGGTTGGTGCCGGTGCGGGTAAAACGTACATCGGCCAGGCTGCCGAAACCGCCGGCCAGCCCTTTGTTCAGCTTCAGGGTAATGCCTGCGTTCAGCCGCCCGTTTTCATTGTCCGCGATCATGCGCCCGTACGACAGGTATACCTCCGCCCAGCTGCTTACCGAGGTCTTGTAGTCGATATCCGTGATACCTTCGTTTTCGAGAAAATAACGGGCAAAAAATCCCATGGAGTCGGACAGGTAGGTAGGGCTGGTCTTTACCATACCGTACGCCTTCAGGTTGGCCCCGAAAGCAAGCGCATTTCGCTTGTTCAGCGCGATGCGGGCATTCAGCAGGTTGATGTTCAGGTTCACATCGCCATACCGGCGAAAAATACCGGCCGGCACCACGATCTCCGCGTTGGCCGGCTTCGACAGCAGGGAGTATTTTCGGATGGTAAGGCTGTTGGTGGTATGTTTTTCCTGCAGGCCGAATAAAGTGACGTCCCATTTCAGCGGCGAGTTGACGATAGCAGCCGGGTTGTTGTGTACGTTCAGCGATCCGGTATACGAAGAGCCGTTGATGGCTGTATAGTTTTGCGCAAATGCAGCCGATGTACAGAGCAGGAATGCAAGTATGGCTGCGGTTCGTTTCATCGTGTGCGATCGGGGCCGGTTGTTTTATAAAAGTTTCGCAATATAGGTATTTACCCTGTCCTGCGCGTCTCCGTTCATCCCATCGGCAGCCATGGTGCAACATAGTTGTTGCAAGAGCAAATGTTAGAGTTGTCTTAACAAAATATTGACAAAAGCTGCCTAACTTGGACCATCGAAAATTATAACTACAGAATAGTGAAATTGTTGCTTATGAAGAACGGTATTTTCCGCGGTATCGCCCTGCTCTTTTCGCTGGCCGTACCGGGTGCATTTATATCTGCACAGCAGCAGCCGGACTCCCTGCTGACCGTGCTGGACCAGCAGTACCCCCAGGAAAAAATATATGTTCATTTCGACCGGCCTTATTACAATCCCGGCGAAATCATCTGGTTCAAAGCTTATGTATTTGCCGCCAACCTTCCTTCGCTGATCAGCAAAACGGTGTACGCGGAGCTGATCGACGACAAGGGCAACATCATGGAGCGGAAGACCATTCCTGTACTGGGCGCCAGTGCTGCTTCCGATTTCCAGTTGCCGGACAGTATGCGGACCTCTGTCGTGTATATACGGGCTTATACCAGCTGGATGCTCAACTTCGACTCGTCGTTCCTGTACCTGAAGCCGGTACCGATCCTGGCCAGGACTGCTGCTGCAGACAAGGCAAAGAAGGACCCGGTGTATTCACTCCAGTTTTTCCCGGAAGGCGGCGACCTCGTGCAGGGACTGGAATCACGCATCGCCTTCAAGGCGGTGGATGGCCAGGGCCTGCCAATAAAAGTAAAGGGCGATGTGCTGGACAGCAAAGGGCAGAAAGTAACGGCTTTTGCCGACATGCACGACGGGATGGGTTATTTTTTACTGGCCCCTGCCGCCGGTGAAAAATACAAGGCGGTGTGGAAGGATGCCAAAGGCGTCCCGCACGAGACTCCGTTACCCGCTGCAAAAGCAGGCGGCACTGTATTCAGCGTCAGCAATACGGGAGCAGCCATCACCTATGCCATCCATCGCACCGATGATGTGCCCACCGGTTCGCGGGTATTCATGGTCGTGGCGCAGATGCAGCAGCAGCCGGTATACATGGCACGGATCAACCTGGCAGTGAAAACCCAGGTGACAGCGCCCATTCCTGTCGAAAACCTGAATGACGGTATCATGCAGGTAACCCTGTTTGACGAAGCGAACCAGCCGCTGGCCGAGCGCATCGTGTTTGTAAACCAGGGCAACTATTATTTTATTACCGACCTGCACGCCACGGAAAAGAACCTGACACGCAAAGCAAAGAATACGATACAGATCGATATTTCCGATACCCTCGTCACCAACCTGTCCATTGCCATCACCGATGCCGGCACCACTGCAGCGACCGGGCAGGATGACAATATTTTTTCACATGTGCTGCTCAGCAGCGATATCAGGGGGTATGTGCACAACCCGGCTTATTACTTTTCGTCCACGGCCGATTCGGTGCGCGATCACCTGGATCTGGTGATGATGACGAATGGCTGGCGCCGGTTCAAATGGGAAGATGTGCTGGCCGGGCGGTTCCCGGCGGTAAAGCATTATCCCGAACCGTACGTAAGCATCGCGGGCAAAGTGCTGGGCATACGCGAGAGCGAACTGGTGGACAAGGAGCTGTCTGTGATACTGAAGACCCAAAAGAATACCGGCCAGTTCCTGATGGTGCCGGTAAACCGCAAAGGTGAGTTCGTGATCAACGATCTGATCTTTTATGATACGGCCAAACTGTATTACCAGTTCAACAACGACAAGAACAAACGCCTTACGTCGCTGGCCAGCTTCGATTTTCGCAACAGCTTCATCGGCGCTCCCACACGACCGCTGACCGGCATTCAGCCGGTATGGATGCCGGTGCTGCCGGACAGCCTGACCCGCAAAAAGAATGAGCTGCTGACCCGGCAGCGCATGGACGAGTTTTTCGAAGGGCAGAAAGTAAAGCTGCTGGAAGGCGTGGAGGTAACGGCCCGGCAGAAAACACCCCAGCAAAAGATGGATGAGGAATACACATCTGGTTTGTTCAGGGGTGGCGACGGGTATACCTTCCTGACGTCTGATGATCCGTTTGCCAGATCGGCCATGTCGGTGCTGGCATACCTGCAGGGCAAAGTACCGGGACTGACGATCACCGGTAATGGCCCGGATGCCGCCTTATCCTGGCGGGGTGGAACACCTTCGCTGTTCATGAACGAGATGAATACCGACGTAGACATGATCCAGTCCATCTCCATGAACGATGTGGCCATGATCAAAGTATTTCGTCCGCCGTTTTTCGGCGCTGTCGGCGGCGGTGCAGGCGGGGCTATAGCTGTGTATACCAAAAAAGGTGAACTGGCCAATAATTCCGTATCGGGACTGAATTTTGTGTCCGTAGTAGGCTATTCGCCGGTAAGGGAGTTTTACTCGCCGGATTACACCACGGCGGATAAGAACAAGAATGATTACCGCACCACGCTGTACTGGAATCCCTACCTGCTTTTTGACAAGAACAACCGCCGTATTTCCATACCTTTTTACAATAACGACAATGCTAAAAAGATAAGGGTGATCATCGAAGGCATCAACGAGCAGGGCAAGCTGACACGGGAAGAAAAGATTTTTGAATAGGTATAAAATAATTTATTGGGGCGGAGCAAAAGTGAAGGGCTGGCGCCGGTAGGCATTTACATTGCGTCCATGCTGTGAGGCGGGTATCCAGTCCGGTGAGGAAGCAATTACCCTTACAGCTTCTTTGTCGAGCGAGAACTCGGCCGATCGTACGATGCGGATATCCTTCACCTTGCCATCGGGAGCAATTACGAAGCTCACATACACGCTGCCGCCTTTGCCCAGGTTGGTAGCCCTGTCGGGAAATTTCAGGCTCTTTTCAATGTACTTTCTCCAGTCTTTTTCATCGCCGCTGGCGGTGAAGTGCGCCTCCCGGTCGTCCGGGTAATGCGTTGTGTCTCTTTTCCGGTCTGCTGCAAAAATGCGCTCGGTCAGCCGGCCGTTCTCATACTTATCCTCCTTGTCCACGCCCAGGGTATCGTTGTAATAATACCAGGAGCCGTGCTTGCGGCCGCCAAGCGTGGAGCCAGCCGAATCGATGATGCCGCGGGCATCAAAGAAGGCAAAATACCCGTTGGGGATATTGCCGGCTTCGTCCCGGTAGGTCTCCACGGAGATCAGGGGGCCGGTGTACCGGTAATTGTTCCATTGGTAGGTGGTGTCGTCCTTCTTTTGCACGTAAGCCATGTAATAGGCGGAGTCTGCCTCGCAGCGCTGCCAGTTCCGGTCGTACAGCAGGTAGAATTCATTGTCCGGATTTTTCCCCTTGTTTTTTCCTTTCTGGGCCGGCAGGGAGAGCGGCAGTAGCAACAGGCTGCAAAGAAGTAGTTTCA
>JBEVLT010000061.1:0-5409 GCA_040509055.1 Chitinophagaceae bacterium | reverse complement strand
CATTCTAAACCAATGAAAGAGTAAGGTGGAAAACTTTTTTAAAAAAATAGTAGGAGTTTAATACCACTAATTATTATTCTTCTTACCTTCAGGTCATGATAGTATAAACAATAATAGTAGTTTCGCGATTCTTCAATACCATCTTTTGAAGCTATTCGCTTTGATTCTCGTTTGGAAAAGAGCAAATTTTCAAGAACACGGGATGAGAGGTGAAGAGCCCACGTTTTTGGCGTGGGTTCTCTCTTACTCGTGTTCGGGCCTGCTCGGCCTCCAAACGGTAAGCTGAGACCTGCGCCTTTCTTTTTTGCAGGGTGCGGTCTTATCGTTCACCGTTAAAACCCTTGCCTCATGACACCCTATTCCCTCCACCCCTCCTTTTACAACCAGCCCATCCGGCTGCGTCCGGAGGAAGCGGCTGCCCCGCAGCAGGTATTGCAGGAGTTTTTCGAGGTATTCCCCCTGGCCGATACGCGCCGCCTGCTCTGGCTGGCCGTGGAGGCCGCGCTGAGCCAGCCGCACTCCATTTTTGATAATGCGGCGGAGCGGCAAAGCCTGCTCTGGCTCTACCACCAGCTGGAGCGGGTGCTGGAGGCCGGCATGCTGGTGGGGCAGGCCGGCGATAGCAGTTCCGTTGCGGATGAAACACAGCCGCCACAGCCCACGAACCTTGCTATTGACAAAAAGCCCTATCACCGGCGATCAAAAAACCCGGCCACGGTGCCGGCCGGCTATTATGAAAGCCTGGCCCGGTCCCGCTGTTGGTGAGAAATACCAGAAACATATAAGATCTGTGCTATTATTCCTGTTAACGGCGAGTCCGGCACTTGCTTCCTGTATTAAAACCTTGTATTGTTAAGCCGAGACTCGCCTGAGACACCAGACGAAGACCTGACCCGTTAAGGGCGAAAAACACGAACCTGTGCGTACGAACCTGAGATACATAACCCTTAAACCTTGTGAACATGAACCCTTTTGAGCTACATCCCGAATTTTACGACCAGCCCATCCACCTGACCCCGGAAGAAATGAGCGACCCGCGGCAGGCGCTGCGGGACATCTTTTTCAGCACCGCCCTGTGGGAGATGCGGCAGTACCTCTGGAAAATGGTGGAGGCCTGCATCGGCACGCCCGACCCCGGCGCCTTTGAAACCAACGAGCAGCGGGAAAACCTGCTGCTGGCGTATTATGACCTAGAGCGGGCGCTTGATGCCGCCGCGCTGCTGGCGGCCCGCCGCAAAGAGGGCAAAACCGCTGCACCGGCTGCAGCCGCTAAAAAAACACCGTGATGGAACCGGCAGCAACTACACAACCCGCCTTCTGCGAGGAGGAATGGATGCGCCTGCTCTTCCTGCTCAGCGATACGGAAGGCTGGCTGCAGGAGATGCAGAAGCGTCTGCTGCTGAGCCTGCCCTTGCCAGACCGGAAAAAGCTGTTTCGCAAAACCTGTTACCTCACGGCCTGTGCGCTGGCGCATATCCTGGAGCGGCATTATTACCGGATCCCGCGCCACCCGCATACCGGCAAGTTCACCATCTCGGTAACCAATATCCTGCACCAGCTGCGCCAGGGATCGGATGTGGCAGCGGAACCAATACCCGGCTCACTGAATTATAAACGGGTATGGGAAACAGATGCGATTATAGGCTTTGATAAAGAAGGCCGGCCTACGGCTATGATCACCGTGATCACGGATGCGGGCGGGCGGATCGTGACGGCATTTCCGGGGGTGCTCGAATGAAACCTACAAGGTTTCCAGCCTGCAGGCAAGGTTCACTTAAAGGAAACCTTATAGGTTTATCACACGAACCACGACAACGGCGAGCCCGGCACTTACTGAGATATAAAAAACTTACATCCATACGCCGGGACCCGCCTGTGAATGGCCTTCTTATCTCTGCGTCTCTGTGCGAAAATCTATTCTCTTTCTTGTTCTTTAAGCCCTTTGCCCCTGCCTTATCCCCGCTTAGCTTCGTAACTTACACCATGGGCATTGCAGAACTCTCCGGCGATCATTCGCTCACCATCTATTCCCACTTCATCACCTATGGTCATGCGGCCGATCCCGCAGTGACCGCGCTGATCCGTGACGAAACCGAGACCCTCTGGAACGAACCAGCGGCCGTCATGGATGTGAAGGAAAAGAAACGGCTGGTCATCTTCCGCATCACCGCGGAGTGCCTGCCTGCCATCACCGAGGTGGAGATCCTGGAAAATACAGACCCCCGCAACAATTATTTCCGCATCGAAGAATTTTCCAAAGACAATATTTCTTTTGTAGACGGCATCGGGTGCAATACCGGCTATTTCCAGCTGGACAACCTGTACAGCGGTTCTACCACGGCAGCCCATGAATACGGGCACACGCTGGGGCTGCGCCACCCTGCCGATACCGACCTGCGGGGCAAAGGCGTGCCGGGCATCATGTATCCCAGGGGCACGCTGGTCGATCCCGCTTTTCAATACAATCCGCAGGCCCATGCCGGCGACAGTAGCAACGGCGGCACCCTGCATCCGCGGTTTCGCCGGGTGAAACCGGAAGACATCCTGCAGCTCCGGCTGCACCGGCTGGATTTTGCAGGAAGGGTGGCCATGATAGGCGACTTTACCAGCATCTGGCACCCCGATCACAAGAATATCGCCTGACAAAAGGCGACCGGATATCCGTATCCGCAACCGTCTTTCACATTTCTGTCAGGATTAAATAATCGCGCTGTTTTACTCACGGGCATTAATTATCTTTCGCCTTTACAAGCGTCAACCGCCTGCCTGCAGGCCTCATTACTAATTTATTTTATCTATGAACAAACAATGGCTTCTTGCCGCCTGCCTTTCGGTAAGCGCGGCTGCTTTTTCCCAGCCAAGACTGCCTCAGCATTACTCCTGGCAGAAGCTGGACAACGGACTGGAAGTAGTGGTGATCGAAAACCACAAAGTGCCCCTGGCCACCATCGAGATCGCCGTAAAGAACGGCGCTTATACCGAGGGACCGGAATACAGCGGCCTTTCCCACCTGTTCGAACACATGTTCTTCAAGGCAAACAAGGACTACCCGGACCAGGAAAAATTTATCCGGCGCACCGAAGAGCTGGGCATGATCTGGAACGGTACCACCGGCGGCGAACGCGTAAACTACTATTTCACTTTTGACAAGGACAGCCTGGAAGCAGGACTGAAATTCATGAATGCGGCCATCCGCTACCCCATCTACCGCACGGAGGACATGCAGAAGGAACGCCCCGTGGTAGACGGCGAATTCCAGCGCGGCGAGAGCGATGCCGGTTTCCAGCTGTGGCAGGATGTGAACAAGCGCTGCTGGGGCGAACTGTTTACCCGCAAAAACCCGATCGGCGACCACGACATCATCAATACGGCCACGCCGGAAAAAATGATGATCATCAAAGACAAATATTATCATCCCAACAATTCGCTGCTGGTGATCTGCGGCGACGTGAAGCCGGCCGAAGCCTTTGCCATGGCCAAAAGGATCTATGGCGACTGGCAGCACAGCGGTTTCGACCCGCACGAAAAATACCCGATCCCGGAGTTCAAACCCCTGGAAAAGCCGGATTACAACATCAAAGTTTCGTCCATTGCACAAACGCCGTACATGATGCTGCAGTGGCAGGGACCGGACTACCGCAATGATTCGGCCGCTACGCTGGCAGCCGACGTGCTGTCCGCCGTACTGACGCTGAACTCGTCCAAATGGCAGCAGGCCCTGATCGACAAAGGCCTGGCCACCTATACCAGCATCAGCTACCAGACCGCCAAATACGTAGGCCCCATCTCGGTATTTGCCGTACCCAACCCGGCCAAAATGAAAGAATTCTATACCGAGCTGATGAACCAGATCGACCACCTGGGCGATGTGGATTATTTCACCGACGACCAGCTGGCTACCGCCAAGGCCAACCTGCTGCGCGATAAGATCCGCCAGACAGAGAAGCCCTCTTCCCTGGCCTCCAGCCTCACCTTCTGGTGGTGCAGCACCTCGCTGGACTATTTTACCGACTACGATGCCAACATGCAAAAAGTAACGCGGGAAGACATCATCCGCTATGTAAAGAAATACATCACCGACCAGCCGTACGTGGCAGGCCTGATCATTAACGAAGAGATGAACAACCAGCTGAAACCCGGCGATTACTTTAAGCAACCTCTAAAATCATTCTGATCATGAAAAAAATAATTTCCATTGCCCTCTTCGCCCTTGCTTCTGCCGGCGTGCTGCAGGCGCAATCCGGCAAGCCCTACGACATGAT
Organism: Chitinophagaceae bacterium; assembly: GCA_040509055.1. Classification (GTDB taxonomy): domain Bacteria; phylum Bacteroidota; class Bacteroidia; order Chitinophagales; family Chitinophagaceae; genus JAJKIP01. Next base: position 1,147 of record JBEVLT010000061.1, on the reverse strand, counting down.
GGTCAACGGCGTGAAGGTGATCGTGCAGCCCAGCGGCAACGACATTGTGGTGATACAAACCGTGCTCAAGGGCGGGGTGCAGAATTACCCGGCCGGCAAAGCCGGTATAGAACAACTGGCCATGACGGCCCTTACCGAATGCGGTACCACCAAAGACAGCAAAAACAGCTTCAAGGATAAGCTGGACAAAGTAAGCGCCAACGTATACGGCAGCTCCGGCATGAGCTTCGCCAACTTTTCGCTGAACTGCATCAAAAGCGATTTTGAAACGGTATGGCCGCTGTATACCGATGCCATGACCGCCCCGCTCTTTGATACCAAAGAGTTTGACCGCATCAAGCAGGACGCCGTGAATGCTATCCGCTCCGGCGAGTCCAACCCGGATAATGCCATCGACCGGATGTCGAAAGAAACGGCGTTTGCCGGCAAGGCCTATGCCACCAACCCGCAGGGTACGGTGGAGACGGTGAACAAGCTGACGCCTGCCGAAGCAAAGAAACACTGGCAATCCATCTTTACCCGGTCGCGCATGGTGATCGTGGTGGTAGCCGACCTGGACAAGGACGTGATCGAAAAAAAGGTGAAGGAATTCCTGGCCAAAGTACCTGCCGGGGCGCCCTTTGTGCTGAAAAAAGAATCGTATACGCCGCAGGCCAACTCCTTCAAAGCACAGGAACGTGAAAACGCCACGAACTATGTACAGGGCATTACCAGCGGTCCTCAACCCGGCACGCCGGACTACAATGCTTTTTCACTGGCCATGAGCATTTTCTCCAGCCGCCACTTCGTGGAGATCCGTACCAAAAACGGTTTGTCCTACGCCCCCGGCGCCTGGCTCAGCACCGGCAGCACTACGTACTCGAACATCTATGTGACCACGACCGACCCGGACAAATACATCGCTGTAGCACGGGCGCTGATCGATACCATCCGGAAGAACGGCTTCACCGAGGCCGAACTGAAGAATGAGAAAACAGGCTATCTCACCGGTCTGTATTACCGTGACGAGACCAACCAGGCGCAGGCCTCTTCGCTGGCTGCCAACGAAGTGCTGCACGGCGACTGGAAACGCTCGATCAAAATCAGGGCCGACATCGACAAAGTGACCCTGGCGCAGCTGAACACCGTATTCAACAGGTATATCAAC
>JBEVLT010000060.1:0-4869 GCA_040509055.1 Chitinophagaceae bacterium | reverse complement strand
GACGCAAAGAGAAAAGCGGAAGGAACCCGTAAGTCGGAAACCGGAGGTTTGAGGACCGAAGGAGGAAGACGGAAACCAGGCGCCGAAGCAAAAAGCTCAGACCCCAAATCCCCGGCTTCACATGCCCGGCCTGAGACCACCGGCCTTATGCCGCTCAACAAATTCATCGCCCATTGCGGGGTATGCTCACGCCGCGATGCTGCCGACCTGATCAAAGAAGGGAAGGTGAAAGTAAACAACGAGACGATCACCGAACCAGGGTACAAGGTGTCGGCAAAAGATGAGATAAAAGCAAATGGCAAAAAAGTATTCCTGGCAAAAAACCTTGTCTACATCCTGCTGAACAAACCCAAGGATTATATCACCACCACTGAAGATCCGCAAAAAAGAAAAACGGTGCTCGACCTGATCCGTCGTGCTACCGACGAACGGATTTACCCGGTGGGCCGCCTGGACCGGAATACTTCCGGCGTGCTGCTGCTGACCAACGACGGCGAACTGGCTCAAAAGCTGACGCACCCCAGCAACGAAATCAAAAAAGTATATGCCGTAACGCTGAACAAGCCGCTGGAAAAAAACGATTTCGACCAGATACTGAAAGGCGTAACACTGGAAGACGGCCAGGCGAGTGTAGATGTACTGGCCTATGCAGATAACAAAGACAAAACACAGATCGGCGTGGAAATCCACAGCGGCCGCAACCGCATTGTCCGCCGCATTTTCGAACACCTCGGCTATGATGTAAGGAACCTGGACCGCGTCACCTTTGCAGGGCTGACGAAAAAGAATATCGAACGGGGCAAGTGGCGCTTCCTGACCGAAAAAGAAGTACGCGACCTGAAATACTTCCGAAAAGGGAAATAAGCTTTTGTATTACCTGAACCTGCCCGCATGAAAACCGACGATTTCACACTCAGCGAAACCAGTGATTATATAGCCCTGAATAAACCATCGGGCCTGTTGTCCATCCCGGACCGGGAAGGCAAGGACATTTCCCTCAAAAAAATGCTGCAGGAAAAGTATGGCCAGATCTTCACCGTGCACCGGCTGGACAAGGATACCAGCGGCCTGATCATTTTTGCAAAAAATGAAGTCAGTCACCAGCATTTCTCCCGCCAGTTTGAAGAAAGGCAAACAGAAAAAATTTACCTCGGCCTGGTGAACGGGTCGTTACCCGATAACCAGGGCAGCATCGACGCACCTATTGCCGAACATCCTGTCAAAAAAGGGATGATGGTCATCAACCGCAAAGGCAAGGAAGCCCTGACGGACTATACGGTCATCCATGATTTTGGCATTTATTCCTGGCTGCAGTTTCGCATCCATACAGGGCGTACCCACCAGATACGCGTGCACATGAAAAACGCCGGAAGCCCGATCGTATGCGACGAATTGTATGGCGATGGAAAGGCGGTACTGTTATCTTCTTTTAAACCCAGGTTCAAACTTTCCAAAAACGAAGAAGAAGAGCGCCCGATCCTGTCCCGGCTGGCCCTGCATGCCTGGCAATTGAAATTGGCCGGAGTGGCCGGTGAGCCCATCGCACTGGAAGCACCCTTGCCCAAGGATCTGCGGGCCACGCTGCAGCAACTGGAAAAACGCATGAAACCCCGCTAAGCCTTACTATTTATTTACTCTTATCCAGCGCCTGCAGGATATCGTTCAGGATATCGTCCGGGTGCTCCAGCCCCACGGAAATGCGGATGAGCCCGGGCGTGATGCCCACTGACTGCTGCTCTGCTGCCGTAAGCTTGGAATGGGTGGTAGAAGCCGGATGCGAAGCGATGGTACGGCTGTCGCCCAGGTTGTTGGTCATGGAGATCATCTGCAGGGCATTCAGGAACCTTCGCCCGTTGTCGACACCGCCGTTGATATCGAAGGTAATGATGCCGCCGCCGTTGCTCATCTGCTTTTTGGCAATGGCGTATTGCGGATGCGTATCGAGAAAAGGATATTTTACCCATGCTACCTGCGGATGGTCCTGCAGGGAACGGGCGATCTGCAGCGCACTGGCGGCATGCCGATCCATGCGGATGAACAGGGTTTCGAGACTTTTGGTCAGCACCCAGGCATTGAACGGGCTCAGCGAGGGACCCGTATTACGAACAAACAGGTATAGCTGGTGAACCAATTCTTTTTTCCCGGCCACCACACCACCCAGCACCCTGCCCTGCCCGTCGATGAACTTGGTAGCCGAATGCAATACCAGGTCGGCGCCGTACTTTATCGGCTGCTGCACGGCCGGGGTGGCAAAACAGTTGTCCACTACCAGCAGTATCCCACGCTGTTTGCACAGGCTGCCCAGCCATTCCAGGTCGATGATATCCAGACCCGGATTGGAAGGTGTTTCCGCATATATCATTTTGGTGGAGGGTCGTATCAGCGCCTCCAGGCTTTCCGGCCGGCTCATATCAAAATAGGAAAATTCGATGCCCCATTTCGGCAGGTATTTGGTGAGAATGGTATGGGTGGATCCAAATACGGCGGACGCAGAAATGATATGGTCCCCCTTACTCAAAAAGGTCATAAACGTAGAGAAGATCGCAGCCATACCGGTACCGGTAGCAATGCCGTCTTCGGCGCCTTCCAGCGCCACAATCTTACTGATAAATTCGTCAACAGTGGGGTTGGAAAACCGGGAATAGATGTTTACATCCAGGCTATCGTCTGCAAAAGCGGCGCCCATGTCTTCTGCCGAGGCGTACGTAAAGCTGCTGGTGAGAAACAGCGGGGTAGCATGCTCCATCTGTTCCGTTCTCGGCGTCTGGATGCGGATAGCTTTTGTTTCAGGATGTAGCGACATAAAGGAGTATTCTTGAATTATTTGATGATTTCACCGTTTACCAACACCTCGAAGGTAATAACAGCGCCTGCCCTGCGCAGCGTTTCGGCGACAGAACAATATTTAGTGATCGACAATTCCGCAGCACGGTAGGCCTTGGCAGGCTCCACTTCGCCTGCCAGCTCAAAACGCACATGTACCGTTTGCCACAAGGACGGTTCTTTACCCTGCTCGCGTTCACCATCCACCCCGATCTTCAGGCTGGTATATGCCTGGCGCTGCTTTTTCAGAATGCCGACCATATCCACGCCGCTGCAGCCGCACAGGGCGGCCAATACCGTTTGCATCGGCCGCATGCCTTCGCCGTTTCCACCCTGGTCCACGGGGATATCGATAAACACACTGTGCTGGTTGGAATCGGTAACCGTAAATCCATACTCCCGGTGCGTCAGTTCTGCATTCATTAAAGCCATAGGGTTGCTGTTTGACAGCAAAGATAAATGCAGACGGCTATAATTGAACGGGCAGTGACCCAATGGACCGGTCGGTCATCTTACCGCCGGTACACCTGCTGCAGGTAGTTCTTTTTGATGGGTCCGTAATAAAGCAGTAATACACCCAACAGCAGGAAGGCGATAAACAGCTTGGTTTGCCAGAACTGGAAAGAATAGAACGGGAGCATGAGCACCACGGACAACCGCAGGTATTCCACCAGGAACACCCATCGCTTTTGCTCCATGATGGCCCCACAGTTGATCAGGGTGAGCACGATGATGAACGCCAGCCCGGTCTTTACAGGCAGGGAGATATAATTTTCGAGCAGGATGAAAATAAACAAACCGGTCAGCAGGATGATCATTTGCCAGACCACGTACCGGTTCAGCGGTTTTTCCATGGTTGCCGGGTTCTGGCGGATGTTGAACATGGCTTCTGCCTCGTTTCTCAGTTCGGGGTCAATGTGCTCGGGTTTGCCGAATACCAGTTTCAGTTTCTCCCGAAACGTCCGTTTCTGTTTTACGGCCAGCCACAGCTCGATGGCAAAATGAAAGTGCTGCCAGAGAAAGCTATATGTTTTCAGCGGCTTGGTAAGGCCATACGAAGGTTCTTCCTCTTCTTTTTTAAAGGTGCCGAACAGTTTGTCCCAGATGATCAGCACATCGCCATAGTTTTTGTCCAGGTACTTTTCGTCGCTGGCATGGTGCACGCGGTGATGCGAGGGTGTGACAAGAATGTATTCCAGCAAGCCCAGTTTACCGATGAGGCGGGTATGGATAAAGAACGGGTACAGCCCGTGGATGAGCAGCAGGCTGGTGATCATGCCGGCAGGAAACCCGAGCAGCGGCAATACCGCCCAGAAACCGGTACGGATCACAGCCTGGAATACCGTGATGCGGGTGGAAGCGGTATAATTGAAGTCTTCGCTCTGGTGATGGACCACATGCGCCATCCAGAGCAGGTTGATCTCATGGGCAAGCCGGTGATACCAGTACCAGACCAGGTCTGTAAGCAGGAACAGGAGTATCCAGAGCAATACGCCGGGCTTGATATCGAAAAGGCCGTAGTTCTTTTGCAGGTCGTCATAAATAAAATAAAAAAGACCGGCCACAAAAACATCGCACAACCGCTCGGCAATACCGATGCTGATGTTGGCAATGGAATTGTGCAGGTTGAAGTACGGCAGCTTTTTCTTCTTGGCGATCGTATACTCGAGCAATATCAGCCCGATAAAAAAAGGAACGGCAAAACCCAGGATATTGATATGCATACAGGTGGATTTACGATGGTTTTGTTCTCAGCCGGACCAGCTGCCGCTGTGCCGGGTTACTGATCGTGATGCTCGTTTTCCGGTACTGTTTATAGTTATTGACAGTCAGCGTAAGCGGGGCTTTTTGCCAGCTTTCGATCCGGAATCCGCCATCATTACCGGTAAGCGTTTCTTCCTCACCTTCGACGATGTATACGTGTGCATTGGCCACGGGCTGCCCCGTGGATTCATCAACGACCCTGCCCTGTACCACCACCGGCGCATGCCGCACCTGCGCCTGCCCGGTCAGCGCTGCCAGCAATACCATAAAGATGAACAGGCT
>JBEVLT010000059.1:0-9218 GCA_040509055.1 Chitinophagaceae bacterium | reverse complement strand
AAAACTACATCGGGCAGGGTTATTACGACACCATCGTACCGTCGGTGATCCTGCGGAATGTATTTGAAAACCCGGGCTGGTACACCCAATACACGCCCTACCAGGCCGAGATATCGCAGGGCCGCCTGGAAAGCCTGCTGAACTTCCAGACCATGGTGAGCGACCTGACGGGGCTGCCCATCAGCAATGCATCGCTGCTGGACGAAGCCACGGCTGCCGCAGAGGCCATGACCATGTTCTTCAATACGCTGAACAAGCAGGACCATATCGACCGGCCCAAATTCTTCGTGGATGAAGAGCTGTTTCCCCAAACAAAGGATGTGCTGGTGACCAGGGCCATACCCGTAGGCATCGAGATCGTGTACGGCGATTATAAAACCGCTTCGATCGATCATACCTATTTCGGCGCCATCGTGCAATACCCCAACAACAAGGGCGCCGTTGCCGACTATCGCGGGTTCATCGCGGCCGTGCATGCCCAGGGCGCCTTCGTAGTGATGGCTACCGACCTGCTGGCGCTGACGTTATTAACGCCTCCCGGTGAGCTGGGTGCCGATTGCGCCGTAGGTTCTGCGCAGCGCTTTGGCGTACCGCTCGGTTACGGTGGGCCACATGCGGCTTTCTTTGCCGCCAAAGACGAGTTCAAACGCAGCATTCCCGGGCGTATCATCGGCGTGAGCATCGATGCACAGGGCAATCGCGCCCTCCGGATGGCGCTGCAGACACGCGAACAACATATCAAACGGGAAAAAGCGACCTCCAATATCTGCACGGCCCAGGCCCTGCTGGCCAATATGGCTGCCATGTATGCCGTGTACCACGGTCCTGAAGGACTGAAGGGGATCGCCAAACGCATTGCCCTGCTGGCACAAACTGCCGCCGAAGCCATCGAAGAAAGAGGCTTTGAACTGGTATCGGATTCCTTCTTCGACACCTTTACCATAAAGACAACCGATGCCGCAGCCATCAGGGAAAAGGCGGAACGCCAGCAGATCAACCTGCGGTATATCGACGAACAGCATATCGGCATCTCCATCGACGAGACCACCTCGACCGACGATCTCTACGACCTGATCAATTGCTTTGAAAACGATACGGACCCCGTGGCGTTCGATATCGACCACGACGAAGACCTGTACCACCTTCCCGAATCGCTGGTACGTTCATCGCCTTTTCTCGCCCATCCTGTGTTCAACACGCACCGCAGCGAAAGCCAGATGATGCGCTATATCAAATCGCTGGAGAACAAAGACCTTTCACTGAACACCTCCATGATCTCGCTGGGCAGCTGCACCATGAAGCTGAACGCCGCCAGCGAAATGATGCCGCTGAGCTGGGCACACTGGAGCCGCATCCATCCCTTTGCTCCTGCCGGCCAGGCAGCGGGGTACCAGTATATCGTGGACGAACTGTCCCGCTACCTCTGCACCATTACGGCCTTTGATGCCTGCAGCCTGCAGCCCAACAGCGGCGCCCAGGGCGAATACGCCGGCCTGCTGACCATCCGGGCTTACCACGAGGCCAACGGCGAGCATCACCGCAACGTAATGCTGATCCCGATCTCGGCCCATGGCACCAATCCCGCTTCGGCGGTGATGGTAGGGATGAAAGTAGTGGTGGTAAAAGCCCTGGAGAACGGCTATATCGATGTGGAAGACCTGAAGGCCAAAGCGGCGCAACATGCCGCTAACCTGGCCGGCATCATGATCACCTACCCCAGCACCTACGGCGTGTATGAAGAAACCGTGAAAGAGATCACCGATATCATCCACCAGCATGGCGGACAGGTGTACATGGACGGCGCCAACATGAATGCCCAGGTAGGATTGACGGCCCCGGGCCTGATCGGCGCCGATGTATGCCACCTGAACCTGCACAAGACCTTTGCCATCCCGCACGGTGGCGGTGGTCCCGGCATGGGCCCCATCTGCGTAAAACAGCACCTGGCGCCTTACCTGCCCGGCCATGTGGAAACCACGGGCCATAAAAAACCCGGGACAAACGCCGTGAGCGCAGCTCCGTACGGTTCTGCCTCCATCCTGCTGATCTCTTATGGTTATATCCGGATGCTGGGCAACGAAGGCGTGAAAGCCGCTACCGAATACGCCATCCTGAACGCTAACTATATGCGGGCAAGGCTGGAAGGCCAGTACGATATCCTGTACACCAACCACAACGGCCAGTGCGCGCATGAATTTATCGTCGACCTGCGGCCGTTCAAAAAGTCGGCGGAGGTAGAAGCCGAGGATGTGGCCAAGCGCCTGATGGACTACGGCTTTCATGCACCGACCATGAGCTTCCCGGTGCCGGGCACCATCATGATCGAGCCGACAGAGAGTGAAGACAAAGCAGAGCTGGACCGTTTCTGCGATGCACTGCTGAGCATTCGCGAAGAAATAAAGGCCATTGAAGAAGGAACAGCCGATAAGAAGGATAACCCGCTGAAGCATGCACCGCATACGCAATCGGCGGTGATCAGCACTGACTGGACCCATGCCTACAGCCGCGAGCAGGCGGCTTTCCCGCTGTATTACGTTACCCAAAACAAGTTCTGGCCCTCCGTGGCAAGGGTAAACAATACACACGGCGACCGCAACCTGATCTGTACCTGCGAGCCGGTGGAAAGCTATATGGAAGCCGAAGCGTGATCCGGAAAGGATAATGAGTTTACAAGCCCCGCTTTGTGCGGGGCTTTTTTATGACGGCGAATCCCGCTGAACAAAACAAAGGGATTAGTGTTGTACAGCACTAGATAACACTGATTTTTATGAGCCTTCTTTTCTCTCCCCTTACCATCAAAGACATCACGTTCAGAAACCGGATCGTTGTATCGCCCATGTGTCAATACTCTTCGGCAGACGGGTTTGCCAACGACTGGCACCTGGTACATCTTGGCAGCCGGGCCACAGGCGGCGCAGCCCTGGTGATCCAGGAAGCCACGGCCGTATTGCCGGAAGGGCGGATCAGCTATGCCGATATGGGGTTGTGGAAAGACGAGCAGGTAACCAAACTGCAGCAGATCGTTGCCTTTATCGAACAGCAGGGCGCCATCGCCGGTATCCAGCTGGCGCATGCCGGCCGCAAAGCCAGCACCGACACACCCTGGAACGGCGGTAAACAAATCGCATCCGGCGAACACAGCTGGCAAACCGTATCGGCCTCCCCGATCCCGTTCTATGAAACAGACCGGGCACCCGAAGCCCTGGACCAGCAAGGGATCGACAATGTAATTGCAGCTTTCAAAGCGGCAGCACAACGTGCCCTGACCGCCGGCTATAAAGTCGTGGAGATCCATGCGGCTCATGGTTACCTGATCAACCAATTTCTCTCCCCGCTCACCAACCAGCGTACCGATGCTTATGGCGGCAGCTTTGAAAACAGGACCCGGTTACTCTTACAGATCACAGAAGCCATCCAAACGGTATGGCCGGCCGGCTACCCGCTGTTTGTTCGCATCTCGGCCAGCGACTGGGCCGAAGGCGGGTGGACCATCGATGATTCTGTAAGGCTGGCTGTGGTTTTAAAAGAAAAAGGCGTCGATCTCATCGACGCATCTTCGGGTGGCGTGGTCACCGGCGCTAAGATGACCATCGGGCCCGGCTACCAGGTACCGTTTGCCGAACGCATCAAAAAAGAAAGCGGCATCCTGACCGGGGCCGTGGGCCTGATCACGGAAGCTGAACAGGCAGAAGCAATCCTGGCAAACGGGCAGGCCGACCTGATCTTCATCGCACGTGAGCTATTACGCGATCCGTATTTTGCCCTGCATGCGGCACATGAGCTGGAAGCCGACATCGCTTGGCCCAAGCAGTATGCAAGGGCCAAGCCGGTAGCCGTAAAATAATTTAAGAAGCAAGCGCTGCCGCTGAGGCCGCGGCCAGGCCTGCCTGGAGCGACCTCAGCCTTACCTGCGCTTTATTCAGGTCTGCGATAGCCTCATTCAGCTGCGCTGTGGTTATCATCATCGCCCTTTCAAAATCGTCGTAGTTCGTTTTTGCCTGCCTGTATGCGGTATGAAGCAATTCCTGCAGCGACCCGCCCCGGAACAATGTCTTTGTTTCCTTCGTTCCATCCCTTTCGGGTACCGCATCACTTGTCGTGAGCATGGCATACAGGTCGCGCGATTGCGCAAAGGCCAGCCCAAGCGCCGCTTCCGATCGTGTAGCTGAAGCCTGTGCCGCAAACACCGCTTGAAGCGCGACCAGCGTGAGCGCAACAGCATTGTTGGCCGAACTTCCGGCAGTGCCGACAAGACTTACCAGCTCATCGGAGATCAGCGGGTTCAGCGCTTTTTTCCTGATCACCTGGTTGGCCAGCTTGTTCATCATTTCCGACGAACAGATCAGCTTATCGATAAGCGTTTTGATCTGTTCAGCCAGGGCCCTGGTTTTGGAAGCAGCAGGCACCGCTTCATTGAACGCAGTATCCGCATTTTCCCGAAGGTCAAGTGCGCTTTGGATCACCTGGTCGCCCAGCACGCTATTGTTGTAAGCCATGGTCCGGGCACTGCCGGCAGCAGCCAGAAAGCGCTGGCAGCCGCTTTGCTTATCGCTCAGCGAGGTGACGATCGCCTGAAGTTGCTCCACCTCGTACTGCGCATAGAGTATCTCCAATGCAAGCGCATCGATCATGGCTTTTTTCTGCACCGTAATGTCATTATTATGAACGACGGGCGAACCCGGTAAATTGACTTTCATGCTTTAATGCTTCTGGTGTACCTGATTATTGGTGATAGGTAAAAGGAAGTGTAGCGTCAACTGCGGAGAGGGCGCTTGTATATTGGCCGGACCGTTCCTGCTCATCTGCCGGCACGGAAAGAATGGCCGGGATATAGGCTTTTCCATTGATCAGCGGGTTCCCGAAATTGTCGGTCGTACCAGGCCCGATCGTGACCTTCCACCGGGTCTCATTGCCGGATGCCGGACCATCATCCCTGACAGCAACGGAATAATTTCCGGCGGACACCTGCCCTGCAATCGCAGCATTGAAAAAGAAGCCGGGTTCCTTTTTAAACTCTATGCCGGCTTGTTTTATTGCAGCATCTTTCGCCTGTTGCAGGCTCAGTAGCTGCGCGATCACTTTTTCATGCTCCGCTGCCAGTTCACCGGCTTCGGCAGAACCGGGCGGGACCGATTGCTGCTCCATTACAATGCCGGCAAGCCGGGATTGCAGGCTGGCTATCTGCGGGTCGGATTTTTCGGCAACGTCTTCCAGCATACCGATCTCATCCAGCAGCGACCTGGTTTCATCAGCGGTGAACAGGTCGTCGGGAATACCGGTGCTTTGCGGCAGGAACATGCACCGGTACTCCACCGGATAGCCCTGGGTTTTCGCACTGAAATAAAGCGTATAGGGGGCCTTGCCGGTTTGAAGGTCTGGCCTTGCGGCCCCGCAGGCGGGTTGAGCTTCGCCCGAAGCGATGATACCGATACCGGCAGGATCGACAGCGACAAGCTGATTTGTCATACAAAACGGTTGTGACGGAGCGGAAAGAAAATCATCGTAGACGTTCAGGGCCTTTTTCCAGCTGTTCTGGTACGTAGCAAACAGGAAGGCTACATAGCGAATGCCGGGCAAAAGCGCTTCCCCGTCCGAATCCGGCAGGACACAGGTATTTCCGTCCTTACCCGTCATCCGGAACACATCAAACCGGGCGCTTGCCATACCGGATGATACGGCTGCAGGGACATCATTTGTGAAAAGCTGCGATGCAGCTGTTTGTGCATCGCCGGGCAGGATGATCTGCGTACAACAGGCCGGGTTTTTAAAAAGAATACTGTCTGCATTCATGAGCGTGAATACGGAGGCTTTCGATTCTTTTACCACGATGATGGAATAGGCAGATACCGGGAAAGGGAATGGCCCGGCAATCTGATCCGGGAAGGGACTTGTGATCAGCCTGAACCGGACGGTAAAGCCACCCTGGTCCGGGCTTGCCGCCAGGTCAAGGTTCAGTTCCCTGTTCGTTGTATGGTAAGCTTCCGCAGCTGCGGAAAGACTGACATTTGTGTTTTTCCATACGCCTTCGGCCGTTTTAGCGCCGGCGCTGGCAGCAGCCAATGCGGTATCGCATTCCGCCAGTTCCTGCCGGCCGTTTATCAACGAGGCTGATGAGCTATCCCGCAGGGAGCTCAGCGCAGCCGAAACAGCCTTGCTTTTATCGCACACACCCTGGGCAGAAATCCCTGCGGTGAGCATGGAAACCTCCATGGCCAGCTGCGATGCCACTTCGGCCTGATACGCAGTATCGTTGACCAGCGTCCTGACCCTGCTGGCCAGCTTGTAAATATCAGTATCGTAGTCGGCTGCATTAATGATAGTGCAGATGCTGCCGGCATCGCCGGCCAGCCGCGCAATCGCATTGGCGGCAACCTGCACATTCGCCGCAGCTACCGATGCATTGGTCGTGGCCTGTGCCTGGTATTGGGCAGCCTGCTGTGCGGTACTCAACTGGTTGACAGAGCTATTCATGTTACCGGCGGCCTGGTTGTTTACCGCAGCTTTTAATGCACTGTCCTGGCTGGCCGCCTGCAAGCGCTGTGCAGCCGTGATCGCAGCGCCCTGGGCATAGTACAGGCTGAATGCTGCGGCATTCAGCTGCGACTGCAGGTTTTTTTGCTCCAGCTGCTGGCTTTGCAGTGTAGCCAGGGTGGCGGCGCAAAGGTTTTCACAATAAGTATTCATGGTAATCGTATGGTCCTGTAATAATCATTCCCTCATCCGGTTTAGCTCAATGCGTCAAGATAAGTCATCGTTTTCATACCCCATAGCCGATCGTACTATTAATCCGGCGCGGCCAGGATTTGCACGGATGAGCCTGTGTCAACAAACCAATTACACTCCGGCACAATTTTTCATATATACATACCCAAAATGACGACTCTATGAAATGGGACTGGAAAGTTTTTTATGACAAGGCATACAATTGGGTGGTGACGATGGGACCACGCATCCTGGTGGCTATCGCCGTTCTGATCATCGGTTTCTGGCTCATCCGCATGCTCAACCGGCTGATGAAACGGAGAATGACCCGCCTCAATCCATCGGTCCGGTATTTTTTGCAAAACCTGATCGTCGTTTTTCTCGAAATCCTGCTGGTCCTGATCGTGATGCAGGTCGTTGGGATCCAGCTCACGGTCTTTACCGCTATCATCGCCGGCTTCAGTGTGGCTGCGGGCCTGGCGCTGTCCGGTACGCTGCAGAATTTTGTCAGCGGCATCCTCATCCTGCTGCTGAAGCCGTTTCGTGTGGGCGACAATATCAACACCCAGGGCCAGGAAGGCACCGTTACGGCTATCCAGCTTTTTTTTACCACGGTGCTCACGTTTGATAACAAAACGATCATCATCCCCAACGGCCAGCTGTCCAACAACGTGGTGGTGAACCTGAGCCGGGAAGGCAAGCGGCGTCTCGATATCGAGCTGAAATTTCCCTATACGGCCGACATCCCTCAGATCAAAAAGGTATTGCAGGAGTCCATCCAATCGGCAGAACATATTCTGCCCGACCCCGTGGCCCGCATCGGCGTATCGAAGCTGGAAGCCGACCGCTTCACCGTCACCGTCAACCTCTGGACCAATGCCCACGGTTTTCACGACCTGCTGCTGGCCATGAACGAAAAACTGATCACCGACCTGAAAAATGCCGGCGTAAAGCTGCCGGGCATGTAATTCCTGGATTAATTGTCTATTGGCAAATCCGGGGGCGGGGATTCCCCATATATATCTAAAAATGAAAATGTGAAAAGCCTGTGCGGTACTGGTGGAAAAAGCAGCAATATGAAAAACAACAATTTATGATCAGTTACCAGGCCGGGAACACTTTTTTGCCGCAGACAGGCACGATTTTGTGAACAGGTAAGCAAAATTACTAAAACCTAAAACAGATGTTATGAAAACCACGGAACGCAAAACCACAAGAGGCCGGGCATTCAGGTCCAGGCTGGAGCAAGGTAAAAAATACCTGCGGTCGTTAAAAGCCGATGTGCTGGATGTACTGGACACCGACGAAGACAGGGTGATGAAATATTATAATATCTACAATTTCGCCCAGCCCGGTCAAAGACAAAGAGCAATCCTGCGATAATCAAAGATGAAGCAACCTATGCCTGCAGCAGTTACGGAATCACAGCAAAACAGAACCGGCCTTTTTTCCCGTCTCCTTATCCTCCTTATTATTCTTTGTGCAGCAGTCAGCCTGCCCGCACAGGTCCAGGTCGTTTATCCTTATCCCGTTCAAAAGATCACGTTGCCGGTGCAGGATACCCTGCTCCGGATGGCGTATATGGATGCAAGACCGCTGGACGGCGTGAATGGCAAGACTGTGGTGTTGCTGCACGGCAAAAACTTTAACGGCTATTACTGGAAAGACGTGATCAACCGGCTCACTGCCGAAGGTTACCGCGTCATCGTTCCCGACCAGGTGGGCTGGGGCCGGTCTGATAAACCGGTACTGCAATACAGCTTTCACCTGCTGGCCCGGAACACGGCCCTGCTGCTGGATTCGTTGAAGATAAACCGTATTATTCTGGTCGGCCACTCCATGGGCGGCATGCTGGCAGCGCGCTTCACCATGCTATACCCTGACCGCGTGGAAAAACTGGTACTCGAAAACCCGATCGGGCTGGAGGACTACAAGCGTTTTGTGCCCTTCCGCGCTGCCGATACGCTGATCGCCACCGAACGAAGAGCTACCCACGAATCGTATCGCAAATACCAGCAATCGTACTATCCGGAATGGAAACCGCAATATGAGCAATACGTGGAAGCGCAGGCCGAAGTCCTGAGCGACCCGGCTTTTGCTACCATCGCCAAAGTGAATGCGCTCACTTACCAGATGATCTACGAACAACCGGTTTGTTACGAGTGGGACCGTATCAAAACGCCTACGCTCCTCATCATCGGCCAGGCTGACCGTACCGTCGTAGGTAAAGACCAGCTCACCGAAGAGCAGAAGAAAACTTATGGACAATACCCTTCCCTGGGCAAAAAAACAAGCCGGCAGATCAAAAAGTCAAAACTGGTAGCCCTGCCCGGCATCGGCCATATCCCCCATATCCAGGACACTGATCTTTTTTGCAAACACCTGCTCGCCTTTATCCGGTAAATAATTTTCTTACTTTATAATCAGCTGCCAGCCTTCGGCAGGCAGGCCACATAAGATCAGCTTTGTATAGCGACTACTATATTTTTATGGCGGGGTATCAGCACCGGAACAAC
>JBEVLT010000058.1:0-21967 GCA_040509055.1 Chitinophagaceae bacterium | reverse complement strand
AAATTCAAGCTGCGCCATGGTATCCACCGTGAACCATTTGTTCGGGTACACATTGGAGCAAAAAAGCTGGTGCTTGCTGATCAGCTGGCTCCACACCGAATAAAAATCTTCAGCGGGCTCACAGTACTGGTTCACCTTAGCCGGGTTGAGCAACTGGATGCCGGAGCAATACATGGCGGAAGGCTTGTGCCGGTTCAGCTCGGTCACCCGGTTATTTTCGTGAAAAATATAATCTCCTTCCAGGCCTTCCACCGGCTGCACGGGCACTACCAGGCAGGCCGGGCTGCTGAGCGAAATATAGTCCTTGTAAATGCGGTCCATGTCCAGCTCGATCACATTGTCGCAGGTCAGCACCAGCACGGGCTCATCCAGGTTTTTGATCAGGGTATTGAAGATCCACCAGGCATTGCCCCTGCCTTCGGTATTGAAAATGGAGGATACGTCCTGCTCGATGACATGCCGGGCCAGGTCGGCGCCTTTGTATCCCACCGTGATATGAATGTTCTGGCTGTTCTTCTTCAGCTTCTCGATGGAGTTGGCGATCAGGGTGGTATTCCTGAAGCGTGCCATCGCCTTGGGTATCTCGTTGGTCAGAGGCATCATCCGCGAGCCCCTGCCTGCCGCCATGATCAGTGTGTGGGCTATTCTCATACCACTAATTTAATTCCTCTACCGGAGGATTCTCGATAAGAGAGAGTATTTCTTCGTCAGACAGCTTGTCGGTATTGGCCGAGGACAAACCAAACTCTACCGGGTCGCTCACCTTGTCGTTGAACGAGATCAGGTAATGCGTAATATCATCGATCACCAGCTCCCGGGTAAACGGCAGTTCCGCCTCGCCGATCAGGTATTCATCGATCCGCTCACCGGGCCGTCCTTCGATCTGCTCCCATTTGCCGCCCTTGTTTTCCGTCCACACGCGCAGGATATCGCTCATCTGTGCCGCTTTCATCTTCATGGAAAGCACTTTTCCTTCCACGATATCGATATTATTCAGCGCAGCCAGCACCAGTCGCACAGCATCGTCTACGGTAAAGAAAAAGCGGCGCATTTCCGGGCCTGTGGTACCGATCATGCCTTTTTCCTTCAGCATTTTGTTCCAGATGGTGAGCACCGAACCGGTAGACCAGGCCACGTTGCCGTAGCGCACGCAGGTGAAGCGCGTCTTGCCCTTGCGGTTCATGGAGCAGAACAACCGTTCCATCAGGGCCTTGGTCAGGCCATAGGTATTGCGTACGGGAGGCGAAGCCTTGTCGGTGGATACGCCGATCACGATGTCCACTCCTTTGTCTACCGCCACGCGGGCCACGTTTTGCGAGCCGGTCACGTTCACGTCCACGCATTCCATCGGCTGCTTTTCGGCCAGGTCTACAAACTTGGTAGCCGCCGCATGAATGATAATATCGGGTTTTGTTTCGTTCACCACATCCCGTACCGCTTCGATATTGCTGATGTCCAGCGGCAGCACTTCACAGCCGGTAAATTTCTGGGCTGTAAAATTCTGTTTGTTGTTCCGGCCGGTTAAGATGACACGATACTCGTTTTTCAAAGCAAGACCGAGGCGTTTGCCCAGGAACCCTGTACCGCCTGTAATCAATATTGTTTTCATTACGCAGTTATGTTTTGTTTAAATGTTTTGAGGTATGGTATGGATGATTGAATGATAATTACCGCTTGAATACCGACCCGAACAGGTTCACCTGCATGATGCGCCAGAACGTGATGTCCAGCAGCAGCATCGGGTTGTTTCGAAACGCGTTCCGGATAAACGCTCTTCCTTTTTTGTACAGGCCGGCCTTGTTGGCCGTGGAGGCCGAAAAAACATAGCCCGAAGCCATCATGATACCCAGGTATTTCCCGTATACGGCCATCAGTGCCGGGTCATTTTTTATTTTATCCAGGATATATCGCCTCCGCTGCATGATGCTCTCCAGTGCAAATCCTGAAATAGAACGGGAGCCATGTTCCAGCACCGAGTTGTTGATCTTTTTGATCCTGCCTACATTGGGATATTTTGCAATGATCCGGATCCAAAGATCCCAGTCTTCCGAACCGATCACAGCCGGGTTTTCGTCAAAGCGGTATACCCGGTAAATCTCCCGGGCGATGAATACACCGATACAGGCGATAAAATTGCCATAGCTGATGCTTTCAACGGCCTTTTTATTCGACCTGATCTTTCTCGGTATATAAATCACTTTGCCCGTCTCATCGATCACCTGGAACAGGTTGTGAAAAAACAGACAATCCGGGTTTTGCCGGATAAAGGAGGCGGCATCTTCGAGATTGTTCGCATGCATCAGGTCGTCCGAATCCAGCAGGGTAAGGAAGTCTCCGGCAGCAGCCTGGAACCCCAGGTTACGCGATACGGAACGCTCCTGGTTTACCGGGTTCCGGATCACCCGGACCAGCTGTTTTTCTTCGTAAGGCTTCAGTATCTCCAGCGTATTGTCTGTAGAGCCATTGTCCACCACGATGATCTCGTAGTGGGTATAGGTTTGGGCCAATACCGAATCGATCGATTTCAGGATCAGGCCTGCCCGGTTATAGGTCGGAATGACCACCGAAAATTTTATTTCTTTCACACCTGCAGACACGCGCCTGGTTACTGTTTGGTTTGCAAATAAATTTCGATCAGGTGCCTGGCCTGCAGGGTCTCTGAAAAGTAATGGTGCACCTGGTCGCTGGCGGCCTTGCCGAGCACATTCCAGCGTTCCGGATGGCGGGCCAGGTCCAGCATGCGTTCGGCCAGGGCACCTGCATCGTCCTGCGGCGACAGGATGCCGGTTTGCTGATCGAATACCGATACCTCCGATCCGGCAAACGGCGTACAGATGACCGGCAGCCCCGAAGCCTGGGCGGCCACCAGCGTCAGCGAAGGCCCGCCCTCGTCATCGCCTGTACGGGAAGTAGTGGAAGGCAATACGAAAATATGATGGCTGCACAGCTGCCCGTAATAATACTGCACAAAATCGGGCTGCATTTTGGTATCGTTCACGCTTACCGAATCCTTTAACCCATGCCGCGCTACCAGGTCATCGATCTTTTGCTTCTCCGATCCGTAGCCGATGATGGTCAGCGTGCAATCACCGTATTCCTTTTTCACTTTTTCGAAGGCCGCGATCAGGAAGGGATACCCTTTTTTCTCTACGAAGCGGGCCGCAGTAATAAATTTTACCGCAGCGCCGGGAATGCGTTCCCGGTACTGGTACGTATCCAGTTTGATCGGGATATTCCACACCGCGATCTTTTCCGGCGGGCAGCCCAGGGCCTGCAGGCGCTGCTTTACTACGTCGGACAGCACAATGATGCGGGATACATAGCGGAACATTTCCTGGTACCCCTTTTTCCAGTAGGGATGCTGCACCAGGCTGCTGCCATCTACCCCGTAAAAGGTAACGATCAGCGGCAGCTTCATCTTTTTGATCAGCGGCAGCACGCGCACAGCCGTATGCCCAAAATGTGCATGCAGGTGGGTCAGCTGCCGGTGTTTCAGCACCGAGTACGCCCACTTATTGTATCGCTTCCAGAACAGCGGCTGCATCAGCCGGTTCCAGGCACGGGCAAACAGGCTGGTAGCATATTTCGATGCGGCAGCACGGCTGTAAAAAAAGTAGCGCTGCGGGTCGTTGATCTCTTTGCCGGCGTCCAGGAATTTTGCTGCGAGGGTAATGGATTCATGGCCTGCTTTGAGCAGGTAATGCTGCGGGTTGCCGTCAAATTGTACAGCAAACTCGCTCCAGATATTGGCAACTTTCAGGGCAGGGACGGGTTCACTCATGAGATGTTATGATCGCTGTAGTAATTTTTTAATGTTCACCAACCGGAAAAGTGCAAGCACACAAATGCCCCAGCCGGCAAAACCAGCTCCTTTCACGGCCACCGGGATACCATACCAGCAGCAGGCCGCCAGCCCGGTCACAAATACAAAACAGACCAGCAGCAGTTCCAGTATCTTATTGAAATCGCCGCGGGGAAGCAGCTTGCCAAACTGCAGGATGGCATAGATCCCCACCACCATGCAGCTGATGGAATAAGCAACAGGCGCCCCGTTCACCCCGATCCGGTCAATCAGTAGTTGAGCCACGGTGTACTGCAGCACCAGGTAGCAAACCCACATCACCAGGTACTGCTTCACCTTGCGCTGCGAGAGCAGGTAGATGCCGAAAATGAAAAAAACAAAGTACCAGATATCGCCTGCCATCTGCAGGGAAAAAAATTGCTTGGCTTTTAAGAACTGCGGGCTGGCCAGTATGCGGATCAGCAGTTCGGGAATGGTGAGCACGATCCCGCATACCGCCGAGCAGGCGAGCAGGGTATAGACCAGGGTGCTTTTGATGACGCGCTGCGTTTCTTCCGTCACTCCTTTGGCGCTCAGCAACGGGAAATAACTGGCCCAGAGAGGGTTGGTGATGAATGGCGTATAGTAAGCCGTCACAGAGATCACGATCTGGTAGATACCGTTTTCGACCTCCCCGGATTGGTGGATAATGTTGTTGCGGATCAGCAGGGCTACCAGGTTGGCCAGGGCGGCACAACCCAGGTTCACCATGCCCTCTTTGAATATCTTTACAAAAACACCCCTGTCAAACCTGAAAACGAAGATGTCTTTATAGTCCACGATCTTCCTGACATAGTACAGGAAGAACAGCAGCAGGATGAATACATTGACCCAGATATGGATAATGGCCCCGTGAATGCCCCACAGGTAGACCATGGGAAAAAAAAGCACCAGGGACAGGATGGCGGCCCAGGACGAAGCCCTTACATACAGGTTGAACCGGCTGTAAGCAGTAAAAAATCCTTCAATGTAGTTGGATGTGATCACCGTGACGGGAATGCCGGCCAGCAGGAACAGCATATCCAGGCGATAGGAAGTATCACGTGTATTGAACAGGTATTCGTTCAGTGGGCCTGTAAAAAAAACAAGCGGCAGGATAAGGACGGCCAGCACCAGCAGTTGCGATACCAGCGTCGTTCCTTTTACCTTCAGCAGTTCGGTCACATTGTCCTGCTCACGGTGATAGCTCATTTGCTGCATCAGGCTGTTCACCAGTCCCAACGATCCGATGGAGGTAAAAAGCAGCACAAACAGGTTGGCCTGGCTTAAGAGGCCGATGCCCGCTGCTCCGAGGCTCAGGGCCGCATACTTGGATCGGATAAATCCTGTTCCCAGCCGGATAATGGCCAGGGGGCTTGTAAAGACAGCGCTCCGGAATGTTCTGTCGCTGATAAGACCTTTAAAAATACTCACTGCAGCGCGGGAAGGCGTTTTAAGGATACTATGCAGAAGCAACTGCAATCACTTTACGTTTTAATATTTTGGGATTCTGATCATCCAGGCTCCTCTCGCAAAAAAACAGGAGCCGCAGCCACAGGCGCTGCCACCAATTCACTATTGCAAATACCAGGCTCACCGGTCCTGTGACCGGGATGGCATTGCCCTTCAGGCACACCAGTTTCAAACCCGCCTGGCTGATCAGGTGCTGCAGGCTCTGCTCTGTCAGGATCAGTTCGATGCCCAGGTCCTTGTATTGCACATACGGCCCGGTCAGCGTGGCGCCATTAAAAATTTCAAAATAGATGGTGCCGCCAGGTACCAGCGCCGATCTCAGCAGCGTCGTGATCCGCTGTACCGTCTTCCTGTCGAAGTAGTAAATGACATCCTTGACGATCACGAAATCATATATCCCCTTCACACTTTCCAGGTAGGCGATCGTATCTTCTATTTTCGTCAGCGATTGAGTAATCTGCTGAAGTTCTTCCCAGCCGGCGGTATCGATATCGGCCCCGTGCAGGTTGGTATACCCTTTCCGGTGCAGGAAGCTGAGCAGGCGCCCGGTACCACAACCAAAGTCAAGGATGCGGGCATTCTTATCAGCCGGCAGGTGCGGAGCCAGGTCCGTTTCAAGATTGGCAAAGGCCTTCATGTTACAATTGCACTTCGTTGAAATGCGAGGCATTGGTCATGCCGATATATTCATCGGCCAGCCGGGGTTTGCTGTACCACCCTCTTACCTTATTCACCTGTTTCTGTACCACACCCGGCACCAGTTTCCTGTACAGCTCTTTTACGCCCGATTCGCCCTGGCCGCTTTTGTTGTCTTCTCCTTTTTGCCAGGTCACGGCATAATCACTCTGGTAAGGAGATGTTTTGAAAATATCAGCCACCCCTGTCTTTTGCGCTACGATGAAGAGGTAGGTGGGCTTGCTGTTTACCAGCATCACCCGGCTTCTCACTTCGGCAGGGTCCTTTACCTCGTACCATTTTTCCACTTCGCCATCTTCCCCGCATACTCCTACCAGCATGCCGCGGACGGTAAATCCGTTCTCTGCTGCAAAGATGCGGTAGTACAGTTCCGGGCTGAACTGGTAAAACCCGTGCCCGAAATAGTTATTGGCCGGCGTGATGCCGATAAAATGGCCACCGGTCTTCAGCATTTCCATGCAGCTCTTCACTGCCACGGGAAAGTTGAACACATGCTCCAGCGTACCGCTGTCCAGCACTACATCATAATGACCTTTGAAATCATTGACGATCGGTTGGTTCAGGTCGTGCAGATGTGTAGCTTTTTCATAATCGGAGTAGTCCATGCTCTCGGGCTGTTTGCTTCCCAGCAGCTCGAACAGGGGTTCGGAATATTCGTCTTTGAACACCACATCCTGCATTGGTTTGGCAGAACCATATTTACCGATCATCTTTTGAATATCTTCCTGGCCTGCATACAGCTTCAGCCGTCCCAGCATCAGCGTTTGCTCAAAGCTGACGGCATATTTCTTTTTGCTGTAAAATAAAAACTGCGCGAAACTCCTGTTGATCCCCATAATGTTGGAACTATTTATAAAACCCGTTGATGGTCTCGCATACCCGCAGCACGTCATCTGCAGTATGAAAAAACGAAATGGGCAGGCTGAGCGTAGTGGCATGAATGGTTTCCGATACCGGGAAGACCGCTT
This sequence comes from Chitinophagaceae bacterium, assembly GCA_040509055.1. GTDB lineage: Bacteria > Bacteroidota > Bacteroidia > Chitinophagales > Chitinophagaceae > JAJKIP01. Next base: position 15,010 of record JBEVLT010000058.1, on the reverse strand, counting down.
CATCCAGGATGCCCTGCATCGCTTTTTGCCGGTGCGGAGCCACGGGATAATGAATCTCCGTTTTAATACCTTTTTCCAGCAGGTATTGCTTCAGCTCATCCCTGCGTGTCGTACGGATATTGAAAATATGATACACGTCGTAATAATCATCGCTCACGGACGGCTTCACCACTTCACTGGTCAGGTGATCCAGGTAGATCGCTGCCAGTGATCGCTTGTGGGCCGTGATGGCGTCCATATGACGCAGCTTCACCCGCAGGAAAGCAGCCTGTACTTCATCCAGCCGCGAGTTGAACCCCACTTCTTCGTTGTAGTATTTCACCCGGCTGCCGTAGTTGCGCAGCATCTTCAGCCGATCCGTCCATCCTGCATCCTGTGTGGTAATAGCTCCTGCATCGCCCAGGGCGCCCAGGTTTTTGGTCGGGTAAAAGCTCCAGGCGGCCAGGTGGCCAAAACTGCCGGCTACCCTGTCTTTGTATTTTGCACCATGCGCCTGCGCACAGTCTTCGATCACGTACAACTGATGCTGCCCTGCGGCCTCCAGTATGGGATCCATGTCGCAGCATTTACCATACAGGTGCACGACCAGTATAGCGGCCGTGTTCTTCGTTATCTTTTCTTCGATCTGTTTCGGATCAATATTGTAAGTGGCGATATCCGGCTCTACCAGCACCGGGCGGCAGCCCGCCTGCAGGATGGCCAGGATAGTAGCGATATACGTATTGGACGGTACCAGCACTTCGCTGCCGGCCGGCAGGTTGCAGGCTTTCAGCGCCAGCATCAGCGCATCCAGGCCGGAAGCCAGGCCGATGCCATATGAACAATGGCAGTATGCGGCAAACTCCTTTTCAAAAGCCTCCACCTGCCGCCCCAGGATAAACCACCCGGATTGCAGCACTTCATCAAACGCCTGCCGGAACTCTTCGCGGAACGGAGCATTGAGCTTCGACAGGTTCTCGTAGTCGATCTCAGCGGGCTTCATACTGCTCGTAGATATAATCATCGGGGTCGTAGTGCTCGGAAGCCAGTACCATCAGGATGGCGTCCGGTGAAAAGTTGATCATCTTATGCCAGTCGCCCGGATACAGCAGCAGGCACTCCGACGGCTTCTGCAGGTCGAAGTGTTCTGTCTTTTCACCATCATCGTTGACGATGGTACAGCTGCCCCGCAGGCACACAGCCGCCTGCACGGTCTTCTTATGCCGGTGGCCGCCCCGTTCGGAATCGTCCACGCCATAGATATAAAAGATCCGTTTGATATCGAACGGGATCACCCGCTCGATCACGGTCAGGTTTCCCCTGCTGTCGGTAAAGGTTTGCAGGCTCAGTTTCTCAGCCACTCAATTCGGTTTGGAATGATAAGGATTGCTTGTCTCTTTAGTGCGCCAGCTTCAGCAGGTAGTCGCCATAGCCGCTTTTCTTGAGCTTTTCGGCCTGCTCCAGCAGTTGCTCCCGGCTGATGAACCCTTTGCGGAAAGCGATTTCTTCAATGCAGCCGATCTTGGTACCCTGCCGTTTTTCGATGACACGCACAAACTCGCTGGCATCGCTGAGGGAGTCGAAGGTGCCGGTGTCAAGCCAGGCGGTTCCTCTGTCGAGCACCGCCACGTTGAGCTTTTCCCGCCGCAGGTATTCCCGGTTTACATCCGTGATCTCGTACTCCCCACGGGCCGAGGGCTGCAGGTTTTTGGCGATCTCCACTACTTCCTGGTCGTAGAAATAGAGGCCGGGTACGGCAAAATTAGATTTGGGCTGCAGTGGTTTTTCTTCGATGGAGATCGCTTTCATCTCCTTGTCAAATTCAACCACGCCATAGCGCTCCGGGTCGCTCACCTGGTAGGCAAAAACGTACCCGCCTTCTATGTCCGCCAGCGCTTCCAGCTGCCGGCCGAGGCCCGTGCCGTAAAATATATTGTCGCCCAGGATCAGGGCGGCCTTGTCGCCGTTGATAAACGGGGCGCCGATCACGAAGGCCTGCGCCAGCCCGTTCGGCACTTCCTGGATAGCGTATTCAAACCGGCAACCGATCTGGCTGCCGTCGCCCAGCAACCGTTTAAACGAGTCGCTGTCCTCCGGCGTGGTAATGATCAGTATCTCGCGGATACCCGCCATCATCAGCACCGAAAGCGGGTAATAGATCATCGGCTTATCATACACCGGCATCAGCTGCTTGGAAATAGCCCGGGTGATCGGGTAAAGCCTGGTACCGCTTCCGCCGGCAAGAATGATCCCTTTCATAAACTACCCCTTTGAATATTGTTCTGCATAATATTGCTGGTAAGCGCCGCTGGTTACGTGCTTCAGCCATTCGGTATTTTCCAGGTACCAGTCGATGGTCTGGCTCAGCCCTTCCTCGAATGTGACAGAGGGTTCCCATCCCAGTTCGCGGTTGATTTTGGTAGCATCGATGGCATAGCGCCTGTCGTGTCCCGGCCGGTCCTTTACATACGTGATCAGCTCCTCGCTGGTGCCGGATGCATTACCCAGCTTTTCATCCATCAGTTTACAGAGCAGCTTCACCAGGTCGATATTCTTCCATTCGTTGAAGCCGCCGATATTGTAGGTGTCTCCCGTTTTGCCATGATGATACACCAGGTCGATGGCGGCAGCATGATCTTTTACAAACAGCCAGTCGCGTGTGTACAGTCCATCGCCGTATACCGGCAGCGGCTTGCGGTTGATGATATTATTGATAAAAAGCGGGACCAGCTTTTCGGGAAAATGATTGGGACCGTAGTTGTTGGAGCAGTTGCTGATCACTACCGGCAGGCCGTAGGTATCGCCATAGGCTTTTACGAAGTGGTCGGACGCCGCTTTGGATGCACTGTAGGGCGAATGGGGATCGTACTTTGTTTCCTCGGTAAAGAATCCCGTCTCGCCCAGGGCTCCGTATACTTCGTCGGTAGATACATGGTAAAACAGCTTGCCTTCGTAGTTTCCCTCCCACCATTTCTTCGCCGTGTTCAGCAGGTTTACCGTGCCGATCACATTCGTGTATACGAAATCGAGCGGCGAAAGAATAGAGCGGTCCACATGCGACTCTGCTGCCAGGTGAATGATGCCATCCGGCTTGTATTCGGCGAAGATGCCATCCAGCTCTTCCGCATCGAGGATATTGGCTTTCCTGAACAGGTAGTTAGGCGCCTGCTCGATATCGCGCAGGTTTTCCAGGTTGCCCGCATAGGTCAGCGCATCCAGGTTAACGATCGAATAAGCGCTGTACTTTGTCACAAACAACCGGACAACATGCGAACCGATAAACCCGGCTCCGCCTGTTATGATAATTGTTTTTGCCATGCTGTTATGGATTATAGACGGTCCGGGTTGTTTTTATACCAGTCAAAGGTAGTGTGCAGCCCTTCCCGTACAGATACGAGAGGTTGGTAATCCAGTTTCTCCCCGGCTTTGGAAATATCGGCCAGGCTATGTTTTACGTCTCCTGTCCTTTCTTTCCCGTACACAGGCGCTACCGTGCTGCCTGCTTCTTTTTGCAGTATCGTGTACAGTTCGGTGAGCGAGGTCTGCTCACCGCAGGCGATATTGTATACCTGGTTCACCGCCTCCGCATTGGTGGTAAACATCGCCGCAATATTAGCCTGCACTGCATTGGCCACAAAGGTAAAATCGCGGCTATGCGTGCCGTCGCCGTTGATGACCGGGGGTTGGCTTTGGAGCAGCGCTTTGACAAACAGGGGAATTACCGCGGCATAAGGACCCTGGGGATTTTGCCGGGGACCGAAAATATTGAAATAGCGCAGCCCGATCAGTTCCATGCCATACAGGCTGCCGTATACCTGTGCATACAGCTCGTTCACATACTTGGTAACGGCATAGGGCGACAGCGGCCGGCCGATCCGGTCTTCCACCTTCGGCAGACCGGGATGATCGCCGTACGTGGAGGAGCTGGCTGCATACACGATGCGCTTCACACCCTTTTCCTTCGCTGCCGTAAATACATTCAGCGTGCCGGTGATATTGACATTGTTGGACGTAAGCGGATCGTTGATGGAGCGGGGCACCGAGCCCAGGGCGGCCTGGTGTGAAATATAATTCACGCCTTCGCAGGCACGCAGGCAGGTATCATAATCCCGGATATCGCCTTCGATAAACAATACCCTCGGGTCTGTCAACAGCTCCTGGATGTTGCGGAGGGAACCCGTGGCCAGGTTGTCCAGGATGCGCACACCGCTCACCCGGTTGTCCTGCATCAGGCTTTCTACAAGATTGGACCCGATAAAGCCGGCTCCGCCGGTAACCAATACAACTGACATACTTTATAAAAAATTCACCGGTTATCTTTTCCGGCGAAACCAATTCAGGGGGTTCAGGGCATAGAACAGCTTGCCGAAAAAGCCGCGCTGTGGCCGTTCTTCGTCATAATAACCGCTTTTCTCACCATAGCCATACCCGTAGCCGTAGCGGCCATAGCCATAATAGCCGTATCCATGCTTCATCTTCACATCGTTGATGATCACGGATACTTTCGGCAGCTTTTCTTCGCGGTACAGCTCGTCGATCAGGCCGATCTGTTTTTTGAATGTATGGCCCTGCCGTACCAGGTACAGCGTGCAGTCGGCATATTTACCCAGCGTCATGGCATCGCTCACCATGCCTACCGGGGCGGTATCGATGAAGATCATGTCGAATTCCTCGCGCAGCCGGGCAAACAATTCAGTTACGCGCGGATCGAGCAGCAGCTCGGAAGGATTGGGAGGAATGGGGCCGCAGGGCAATACAAAAAGATTCTCCTGGCCCTCTACCGGGATAATCAGGTCTTTCAGTTCTGCTTTGCCGATCAGGTAATTGCTGATCCCGGCCTGCTTGCTCATACCCAGGCCTGCCAGTACCCGCGGCTTGCGGATATCGAATTCCAGGATCACCGTCTTTTTGCCTGTCAGCGCCATCACCGCGGCCATGTTGGTGCTGACAAAGGATTTACCCTCGCCGCTGAAGGAAGAGGTAATGAGGATAACCGGCTTTTCTTTTTGCGGCAGCACATATTGCAGGTTGGACCGGATGATCCGGAACTGTTCGGCCACCATGCTGCGGCTGGTTTTAGTCACCACCAGCGTCTGGCCGGTAAAGGAGTGGCCGACTTCGCCCAGGATCGGCGCATTGGTGATCCGCTCGATATCGGCGCGGCTGTTAACCTTGTCATTCAGCAGTTCACGAATAAAGAGAACGACTGCCGGCAGCGCGAGACCGATCAGCAATGCCAGCAGCTGGACTGCCCTGCGGTTGGGCTTCACCGGGAAGCTGGAAGGTACCGCCATGTCGATCACTTTGGAATTGGAGATGGTAGAAGCCCGCGTGATAGCGGTTTCCTCCCGCTTGCCCTGCAGCAGGTTGAACAAGGCGAGCTTGGAATTTACCTGCCGCTGTATCTCTACGTATTCTTTCAGTTTGTACGGCAGCTCCCGCAGCTGCGATTGCTCCTGGATGCCTCTTCGCTGCAGCGTAGCGATCACCGAGTTGTACGATGACTTGATGTTCCGGATATTCTCCCGTACCCGTTCCCGCAGGTTTTCGATCTGGCCTTCGGCTTCTTTCACATAAGGGTTATCCGGCGGCACATTACCGCCCAGCAGCACCTGGCGCTCCAGCTGTGCTTTGTTATAAGCCATCACCAGCTCATTGAGCGTAATGTCTTCCAGCCCCAGGGAGGAAGGTACCACCACGCGGCTGTACTGATTTCGTTTATCACTCAGGTACCCATCAATGATATTGGCCACATCCACGCGGATCTTTTGTTCATTGACCGCTTTATCTGCTTCGCTGATTTTTTTGAAGTATTCGCCGGATTGCACTTCGGCATCGATAATGTTATTCCGCTGCTGGTAATCCAGCAGGATGTACTGGATGCTGTCCAGCTCCCGGTTCAGGATGTTCAGCCGGCTATCCACAAAGCTCAGGATCTGGTCGGTGGAGAAATTGTTCTGCTCCACGGTCATTACATCATACTCCGCCATCAGGGTATTCACCACATCCGCGGCCATGGTGCCGTTCTCCGCCGGTATGCTGATGGAAAGGATGCCGGTGCCGAGTGTGCGGGGCTGCACCTTCAGGTTCCTGACCAGGGTGCTTACTACCCTGTACGCCGGCTCCCAGGAGAATTTATATTCCGTTCCGGCATAGGGCGTATTGTTCTTCACGATCCGGAATACGCCGAATTCATTCGTTACCAGTTGCCCGAACGTGAGTATGGCCGGGTTATCATTCATCCGGTAGCGGCTGCCATCGATGAATTTGAGCTTGAACGAATACGGGCGGGATGAATCGGCCACCTTGAGCACATCCACCAGGAAAGGACAGTCTTTATACACGTTCAGATCTTTGAACTTGCCGATGGCGACATAGTTCTGCTGCAGGTGCAGCCTGTCCACCACCCTTGTTACCAGCGGGCGCGACCGCAGCATTTCGATCTCGCTCTGGATGCTCTGCATCCGGCTGTTGCCGCTGAGGATATCCTCCATCTTATCGTTGCGGATGGCCTGCTTCTCGCTCTTGATGATCAGGGTGCCGCCGGCTTCGTAGGTCTGCGGGGCATACCGCAGGTAGAGCCAGGCGCCCGAGAGGGCCACGACCACCGATAAAATAAACCAGGGAAGAAAGCGGACATATTTGTAAAAAAGGTCCTTGATGCTCAGGTTCCAGAGCTCTTTCTTATTGCTGCTGATCTGGTCTTCCATGAAAGCGCGTATTATAATTTTTTTGTGTTGGGGCTTACCTGAAAATATTGATGATAAGCGCTACAGCCGTAATCAGGCTTACCCCGAGGGTCACCTGCTGCACGGTGCGGTCCTGCTGGGCAGCTTTTGCCTTTCCGGGAGTGGGATCTACGAACACCACATCATTTTGCCGGAGATAATAATAGGGCGAGGAAAAAAGATCTTTGGAAGAAAGATCTACCAGCCCTACCTGGCGCTGGCCGTCTGTTTCGCGGCTTATTTTCACGGCGTTCTTCATACCGAAATCATTGATGCCGCCGGCCAGTCCTACCGCCTCGAGAATGGTGACCCGCTCGCCGGGTATGGAGATCACGCCCTGCGTATTCACTTCGCCCAGCACAGTGATCTTCAGGTTGATGAAGCGTACGATTACGGTCGGGTTGATAAGCAGCTGTACCGGCTCGGTCAGCCGCTTGCTGATCTGCGCTGCCAGCTCTTCCTTGGTCAGCCCTTCGGCATGAAAAGTGCCGAGCCTGGGATATTCGATATCGCCCTTGCTATTGACCAGGTAACCACTGGTAGCAGGCGCCGTAGCTCCTGTTTGGCCAGCGCCGGCAGCAGCCACGGCAGGCATGTTATACAAAGCATCTACTTCCGGACGCGTGCTGGCGCTGTATACCTGTATGGACAAAAGATCATTCTTCTGGATGCGCAGTTCCGGCACCTGCAGCTTTCCCCTGCCCGTGGTATCCGTCAGGTTTTGCAGGTAACCCGGTATTTTCTGCTGGGTAGCGCAAGACATGAAATACACGGAGCAGGCAAGCAGCAGTACAGAAGGCGTCAGCTTCATGGAAGTAGCTTTAGTGAAGAAAAGATAAGATTATTCGGGCTGTGCCGAAGTTAGTTTCGATTTGTCAATATAGGCCACCAGCACGTACCCGAGGCTATCGATAGCCACTTTTACCATCTTGCGATGCAGGCTCATTACCTGGCCTTCCTGGTCCATCAGCGGACCGGTGGTGATCTTTACCCGCTGGTCTACCTGCAGGTTCATCGGCTGCAGCTCCACGTTCTCGTGCTCGTTCAGAAACCGCTTGATGGTATTGATCTCCTTCTCCTTGATCAGGGCAGGCTTGCCCGACCAGTACACAAAATTGATCACGCCCGGCGTCATCCGCACTTTGGTGCGGTCTTCATCGCTGATCTTTACGAATACGTAGGATTTGAACAAAGGCTCCTCCACGATCTTCACGCGGTCGCTCCATTTGCGCCTCACTTTATTGAGGGGGCAATAGCTTTCCAATCCCTTTTCTGTAAGAAGCTGGTTCACCTTTTTTTCCCAACGGGGACGACTATAAATAGCTAACCATTTGCGGGACACGCTGAATACATTTTAAAGCTTCGCCACCTCAGTCCCATAAGCGTTTTCTTAGAAGACTGGTTATCAGGGCAAAACGAGCGTTTTGCCACGGGTGTTCGGGTTGTCAGGCTGCAAATATAATCGGCAGAAATGGGACCGGCAAAAGAATAAAATTCACAGATTCTGAAGTGAATAATCAGTAAATATCAGGATAAACCCGGATCGTAAAAATACGTAGAAACAACCTCAAAGACGGCACAATACCCGTTCATCCGGGTACCGCATTTTGTGTAAAAATTTCATGAAAAAGACCGGCTGCAATTTTATCAGCGCGGGTAGCTTATTGGGCAAAGCCATCGCCGCCGATCTGCACCGTTCCCAGCGGGTATTTAAAGGTCACGCTTTTGAAATCCTGCGAGGCTTCCATGCCCCGGCCGCCGGTGATCTTATTGTTGGGCGAATGATAGGTGGCCACACTGTCCGTATAAAACAATTCCTTGTTCTGGTCCCACCACAGATCGTGGCAGCGGAGCGTATCGCCCTTCATGCTGATCACCACCACGCTGTCGCGCAGGTATACTTTGTTCAGACTTTCGAAATATTTGCCGTATTTGGAATCGAGCCAGCTTTCGATACGGCTGCTGTCGTCATAAAAATCCACGTGCAGCGACCGGGTAAACTCCACGTAGAGCGTATCGCCCAGCACCCGCAGCATCAGGGGCGCCTTCAGTTTGGCCTTCACATGCCCGTCCTGGCTGAGGTAGCTTTCCACTTTCGTGGCCTCCTCTACCATTTGCCGGTCCTGCGTCCATTCGTTGATCTCGCGTTCATCGTTCTCGCAGCCGGCCATAAAAAAGCAGCTTAGTATACAAGCTGCTGCAATCAGGTATTTACCGGGTATGGCCAGGGGATTATTCATACTTTTTCCTTACAAACCAGAAGTCGCTGAGCGAAAATCCTGCCGACAACCGGAACATGTTTTCTTTGAGCAGGTTATCGTTATTTCCCCGTTTGATAAACTCGAAAGCAAGATTGATGACCGTGGCCTGGCCCGGGCTCAGGCGGTTGTAATTCCGCAGCGGCAAACCAAGCCCCAGCGAAACGCCCAGCAGCGGCAGGTCACTTTTGACGTGGATATAATCCCTGCCGATAAAAAGGCCGGCCCTGTACGCCACATTGCTGAAATAATTGCTCTTCGGCACCGGTCTCAGCTGGGCGCCGGCCCGCAGCTCCCATTTGTTGCGCACCGAAGTGTCGGCCTGGCCGTAGGAGCGGTACTCGCTCCAGTTGCCCTGGGAAAAATCAACACCAAAAAGCCAGCCCGCCTTTTGGGCGCTCACCAGCTTCTCGATAACAAATCCTCCTGTATACGAAGAGGGGTAAACGATCTTGCCTTTGATATCCTTCCGGTCGTATACGCTGTCCAGCCGCACATTGCCCGTAGACTCGTTGTAATAATAGGTTTCACGGATGATGTCCTGCGATGCATTCAGGGTTTGCTTCCAGTTGCCATACACGCCGAGCGACAGGTAAAGATCGGTGGCCAGTTTGGTCTGGTACTGGATGCCTGCATTGACAAACAGGTTGCCATAGGTGGTCTTCGTTTGAAAATTTCCGCTGTTGTAGCTAAGGCTGTCATTATAGATGGCGCGCCGGGTGCTGTAGTCTTTTTTGCCAAATAAATACCCCGCGTTGAAGCCGAATGACAGGGCCTGGCCCTTTCCTAAATTAATGCGCCAGCCGGTACCGACAGAAGCCAGGTAAGTACCGCCATCACCCTGGTTGGTGGTAGAGGCCGTATCGATGGGCAGGTTGGTATTGGGGTCGCGCAGGCGCTCGCGGGAAATGATGTTATAGCTGATCCGGCTGATAGGGCGAAGACCAAAGCTCAGTCCCCAGTTGGGCCGGAGCGGTACGCCTACCTGCACATGGGAGAACAGTACGTTGCTGGCCGTGAACTTGCCCACTACATTGGGCTCGCTCAGGGTACGGTTATCGATATTCAGCCCCACATCGAGCAGCGCCCGGCCATAGGCCATTTTTTTGGAGGTTTGCTCCCCCACGGCCTGGAAAGAGGCGTAAGATGCCGGGTTATTGAAATTGATGGAAAGAATGTCGTTGTAGCCGGCCGAAATGCCGCCCATGCCGCGGCTGTTGATATTGGTAGAGGGGACCAGGTCGCCCAATCCATAGCGCGTATAAGGCGAATTATCCTGTGACAGCGCAGGCTGAGACAGCATCGTCAACAAAATACCCGATGAAAAATAAAGGGCTCGTTTGTGGCTGGTAATACGTCGTAATATATTGATATTCTTACCTGTTATTGACTTCACTGATGGCATAAAGACCTTTAAAGATTAAATCAGGGTCTGCAAATATCCTGTTTTTCAGGTGTGAAGCCAAATGCACTAAATCACCCCCGGTTAAAAGCACGTTAAAGTTCCCGTATTTTTCGGCATAAGCATCGGCAAAACCATCGATCTCTTTGGCCATGCCCAGCACCACCCCGCTCAGGATATTGGTCGCCGTATCGTACCCGATCAGGGGCACATTGCTGTCGGCTTTTATCAGGGGCAGCTTGGCAGTATAGTAGTTCAGGGATTTCAATCGCATCTCCATGCCCGGCGATATACCACCGCCTACCAGCTCCCGGTATTTGTTGATAAAATTGTACGTGATGCAGCTGCCCAGGGCGATGACAAGATTGTTCTTACCGGGGTAAAAATGCACTGCTGCTGCAGTCAGCGCCAGCCGGTCGGCACCGATGGTTTCCGGCTTGCCCACCGGCGTGGTGAAAGGCAGCTGGGTTAGGTGACTGAGCTTGTGAAACCGGGTGGAAGCAGCCAGCATCGTCTCCAGGGCCGGGTCGTGGTCGATCACCGACGATAAAATAGATTTATCCGGCCGGTAGGTATTGATCAGCGATTGAATGCCCGCCGGTGCATCGTCGGGCAGCACATGCACGGTATCCAGCTCTTCCTTGCGGAACACGGCTACCTTTCTCCGTGTATTGCCATAGTCGAAACAAAGTGTGACTGACATATTGTGTGGCTTGTTTACAGGTCAAACCCCGACAGGTTTTTAAAGTGTCCGTTCAGTTTTATTTTTTCTTTCAGCTGCTCCATGCCGGCCACCATGGGGATCACTTTTGCCAGGTGCCGCTTCAGGTATTCCTGCCGCTGCCGCTCGTCGGGCAGTGTCAGCAGTTCGTATTCTTCCTGCAGCGACAGGCCTACATGGTGAGCCACATCGTAGCTATTCATGTCCTGCCCGTCCCTGTCAAACTCCTTGCTCACTTTCAGCAGCTGGTGCAGCTCGCGTACCGCAGTCAGTACCTTGCGCATCACCTCCGCGTTGCCCTGTTGCCGGCCGGGCGGGTATTCTACGATCGCCCCGCTGTACAGCTTATCCGGGATATCTTTTACCACTTCCAGTATGCGAAACACCTTTTCACCCGTGGTGCGGATATCCATTTCTCCCTTTTCGTCCACGCGGGATATTTCTGTGACGTGCACCAGCGACCCGAAATCCTGCAGCTTGTCTTCGATCACCGCCGGAACGCCAAACGGCTTTTTCTGCTCGTAACACTCGCTGATCAGCTGCTTATAGCGCGGCTCAAATATATGCAGGTTCAACCGCTCGCCGGGATACACTACCAGGGCCAGCGGAAAGATGGGAATAAAATTGATCATAGCCGTCAAAGGTAGGCGATGTTTCCGGCCGGTTAAGCATGGTCTGCTTGTCGTAATTTTACAGCACCATGGAGTGGCTTACTTTATTGCAGCAGGTGCGGCAGGGCGATGTAAAAGCGCTGGCCAGGAGCATTTCCCTGATCGAGAACGAACATCCCGGCTACGAAACGCTGCTGCAGGCACTGCCTGCTTCGGCCACGAAGATCATCGGCATCACCGGTCCGCCCGGCGCCGGCAAAAGCACCCTCGCCGATGCCCTGATCGGGCTGCTGGCTGCACAGGGTAAAAGAGTCGGCATACTCTGCGTCGATCCTTCCTCCCCGTTCAACCTGGGGGCAGTACTGGGCGACAGGATCCGGATGAGCGATTGGTACACGCATCCGGATATATTCATCCGCTCGCTGGCCACCCGCGGCTCCATGGGCGGGCTGCACCCGAAGATCATCGAGATCACCGACCTGATGAAAGTGTTCCCGTTCGACCACCTGATCGTGGAGACTGTGGGCGTAGGCCAGAGCGAGATCGAAATCGCCGGGCTGGCCGACCTGACCATCGTGGTGGTGGTGCCTGAAGCCGGCGATGAAGTGCAGACCATGAAGGCCGGGCTGATGGAGATCGCCGACCTGTTTGTCGTCAACAAGGCCGACCGGCCGGATGCTGACCTGTTTGTAAAAAACCTGCGGCTGATGCTGGCCCCTGCCTTCAGCAGGCATTACCACGAAGTGCCGGTGATCAAAACGGTGGCTTCGCAAAAACAAGGTATCACGGAGCTACTGGACACGGTGCTGCACCAATTGCAGAAATCGCACCTCACGGAGAAAAAATGCTGGCTGCTGGCCGAAAAAGCCTACTGGCTGATCCAGCAGCACCGGATGAAAGGAGTAGACAAAGTAGTGCTGCGGAAAGAGATTGAACAAAGCTACCTGCAGAAGAACTTTAACCTGTATCAGTTTATAAAAGATTTCACCTGAATACTCATTACTCAGTGCCCCATTGAATATTGTTGGTTATTGAGTGTTATTCCATTTGCCTGCCGGCTACTGACTTTCCTTATTGCGCTGCCACCAGCGATAGCCGATATAGCCCACGATCAGAAAAGGAGTAAAAGCAAGGTATAAAATACCGGCATTCAGGCCTGCGGCCGGTTTTTCGCCCAGTTGCTGGGCCGTTTTGGTACAGATGGAGCATTGTGCTGCAACAGGCTGGCTGGCCGCCACGAGCAGGAAAACAAGGAACAAAGAAAACCAAACCCGCTTTTTCATTGCACAAGGATTTGCTGCAAAATTAAAACATCCGCCGGAATGGGCGGATGTTTTGGTTATTTATACGGCCTCTGCGCTCATGCGCTTGGTCTGTTTCTTTCTCTCTTCTTCATCCAGGATCAGCTTCCGCATGCGGATGAAATTAGGCGTGACCTCGATGCACTCGTCCTGCTGAATGTACTCCATGCATTCTTCCAGTGTCAGCAGCACTTTCGGAGCAATACGGGTAGCGTCATCGCTGCCGCTGGCGCGGTGGTTGGTCAGCTTCTTTCCTTCCGTAGCATTTACTACCAGGTCGCCGGGTTTGATATTTTCTGCAATGATCTGCCCCGCATATACGTCTTCTCCCGGATCTACAAAGAAGGTTCCCCTGTCCTGCAGCTTATCGATCGAGTAGCCGGTTGTTTTATCCTGGAATTTTGAGATCAGCACACCGTTGTTCCTGCCCGGGATCGGCCCTTTCCAGGGCTTGTATTCGCTGAAGCGGTGGGCCATCACAGCCTCGCCGGTTGTGGCAGTCAGCATCTGCGTACGCAATCCGATCAATCCCCTGGAAGGGATATCGAACTCGAGGTGCTGCATTTCGCCTTTGGTCTCCATGATCAGCATTTCGCCTTTGCGGCGGCTCACCAGGTCGATCACTTTGCTGGCAAACTCCTGCGGCACGTCCACCACCAGGGTTTCGTAAGGCTCAGATCTTTTACCGTCGATCTCTTTCACGATCACCTGCGGCTGGCCTACCGTCAGCTCATATCCTTCCCGCCGCATGGTCTCGATCAATATCCCCAGGTGAAGGATGCCACGGCCATACACGACCAGGCTATCCCCGTCTTCGCTATCCACTACCTTCAGCGCCAGGTTCTTTTCAGTTTCCTTCATCAGGCGGTCGCGCAGGTGGCGGCTCGTTACAAACTTGCCGTCCTTGCCAAAGAAAGGTGAGTTGTTCACGGAGAACAACATGTTCATGGTCGGCTCGTCCACGCTGATCACCGGCAATGCTTCGGGCGTTTCAGCATCCGCAATCGTATCGCCGATATTGAAGTCTTCGATGCCGACTACGGCACACAGGTCACCGGCGATCACCTCGGTCGCTTTCTTTTTACCCATGCCTTCAAACACGTACAGCTCGCGCACTTTTGTTTTCCGGGTCGTTCCGTCTGCCTGCATCAGCACTACCGACTGGCCTTCTTTGATAGAGCCACGGCTTACTTTGCCGATGGCGATCCGGCCGAGGAACGAGGAATAATCGAGCGAAGTGATCTGCATCTGCAGCGGGCCTTCGTTCACTTTGGGCGGGGGTACGTACTTCAGGATCCCGTCCAGCAGGGGGTTAATATTATCGATCTGCTCCAGCGAATCGTTGAACCAGCCGTTCTTGCCCGAACCGTAATAGGTGGGGAAATCGAGCTGCTCTTCGGTAGCATCCAGGTTGAAAAACAGTTCGAAAATGGCATCGTGCACTTCATCGGGACGGCAGTTGGGTTTGTCCACCTTGTTGATCACCACAATGGGTTTCAGGTGCAGTTGCAGGGCTTTTTGCAGCACGAACCGCGTCTGCGGCATCGGGCCTTCAAAGGCATCCACAAGCAGCAGCACTCCGTCTGCCATTTTAAGCACCCGCTCCACCTCACCGCCAAAATCGGCGTGACCCGGTGTATCGATTACATTTATCTTAACGCCGTTGTACTCAACAGCAGCGTTTTTCGAAAAGATGGTGATGCCCCGTTCGCGCTCCAGGTCATTGCTGTCCATGATCAGCTCACCGGTCTCCTGGTTGTCACGAAATACCTTGGTAGCGTGTAAGATCTTGTCTACCAGGGTGGTTTTGCCGTGGTCAACGTGGGCGATGATAGCGATGTTTCTGATGTCCATTTGTAGTTAAAACTCGTTGATTAGTTGATGAAGCCGGTCGTGGGTTAACTTTAAAACTATAATAGGCTGATTTTCAAATTAATACAATTAATTCACCTGTTGACCCGTCCACTTCAAGCCCGCAAAGGTACTGCAATTAAAGGGGGCAGCCAAGAG
>JBEVLT010000057.1:0-15299 GCA_040509055.1 Chitinophagaceae bacterium | reverse complement strand
CCAGTTCTTCAGCTCGCTTTTCTCGATAAAATGCGCCTGGTGCTGCTGGGTAAAACCTTTGAAGATGGAGCCTGCTGCAGCGGCTGATTTTTTCTCTTCTGTAAACGGCTGCTGGATGGAAGGCAGCTGCTGGATAGAAGCATCCAGGTCGAAGTCGAGCGCCGGCATTATGCTGAACTGGGCCAGCGCATGCTTGATGGCGGCCTGTACAAAGGCGTATACGATCTTTTCGTCCTCGAATTTTATTTCCTGCTTGGTCGGGTGCACGTTCACATCGATCTGGGTAGGGTCCAGGTCGATAAACAGTACGTATAGCGGGAAGCTGTCTGCCGGGATCATTTCCTGGTAGGCGTTCATCACCGCATGGTTCAGGTAGGCGCTTTTGATAAACCGGTTGTTGACGAAGAAATACTGGTCGCCCCGCGTCTTCTTGGCCGTTTCCGGCTTGCCCACAAAACCATGGATGTTCATGTAGTCGGTCTCTTCCTTCACCGTCACCAGTTTGGCGGCATAATTATTACCCAGTAACTGCAGGATGCGCTGCTTCAGGCTGCCCGCTTCCAGGTGAAACAGCTGCTGCCCGTTGCTGGTCAGCGAAAAAAACACGGGAGGAAAAGCCAGCGCCACGCGGGTGAACTCGTCCACGATATGCCGCATTTCGGCCGCATTGCTTTTCAGAAAATTCCGGCGGGCCGGCACGTTGAAAAACAGGTTTTTCATGGCAATGCTGGTGCCGCCAGGCGTGGCTACCGGTTCCTGGCGGATCACTGCACTGTTCTCTATTTCGATGCAGGTGCCGGTCTCTTCGGTGGCTTTTTTGGTGCGCAGCTCCACCTGTGCCACAGCGGCAATGGAAGCCAGCGCTTCGCCCCGGAAACCCATGGTGCGGATATGAAACAGGTCGTCGATGCTTTTGATCTTCGATGTGGCATGGCGCTCAAAGCACAGGCGGGCATCGGTCTCGCTCATGCCGCTCCCGTTGTCGATCACCTGCAGCAGCGATTTGCCGGCGTCGGCCAGCACCAGGCGGATCTCGGTAGCCCCGGCATCGACCGCATTTTCCAGCAACTCCTTCACGGCGCTGGCCGGCCGCTGGATCACTTCGCCGGCCGCTATCTGGTTGGCAATATTATCGGGCAGTAACTGGATCTTATCAGGCACAACAACTCCTCTTTGCGGCCAAAATTACGGCTTTTGAAGCCACCGGTTTATTGTGAAAGATTTAGCATAGCTTCCCGTATCAATGGGTTAGGGGCCCCGGTCTTGATGCAGCGCAATTTTAACCGGCACCGGTAAACCCTTCAACTCTTTTTTTCGTTTATAGGGGTGCTATGAAATTATTTGCTATAAAATCTGTTTTGTCCGGCGCAGCCCTGCTGTACCTGCTAAGTGCCTGTCAGAAACCGGTGGACGAAACCCTGCCGGCTCCTGTTACCACCCCTGAAACGGAAACGGAAACTCCTGCCGCTTCTTTTGTGCAATATCATATTGCAGGTGGCGAACATTACAGCGACCAATCGGCCTTTGTGACGGTGGCCTATAAGGAGCAGAAATTCCTGGTCCGGTTCGACAGCTCGGCTGTTTACCAGACCATCGACCCGGCTAATCAATACGACATCAATAAGCTATACGGTTTTTCCGACAACGGGAAGCAGCACCACGAGTTCAGCGCCCGGATCGGCTGGCGCTGGAGCGATGGCGCCCTCCGGCTGTTTGGCTATATCTACAACAATACCGTGGTGAGCTACCAGGAGATCGGCCCGGTCAGCATCGGGGAAGAGCATACCTGCTCCATCAAGGTCAGCGGCAGCAGCTATATATTTACCGTGGACGGCAGGAGCATCACCATGCCGCGCGAAAGCCGGGGCGATATGGCAACGGGCTATAAATTATATCCTTATTTCGGTGGCGATGAGACCGCGCCGCACAGTATGACCATTGCCATAAAAGAGCTGTAAAAATTAAGCGATTCTTTTGCAGGGCCGGCGCAAGCCATAACTGATTTGTAACTAACTTGTGAGTTTTGAATCCGGCTTTGATATGAAAAGATCAGCACTCTCCCTTTTCCTGTCCGTTTGTACACTTTTTTCTTTTGCGCAATACAGGAGCACGCTGCCTGCGCAGGCCTGGGCCGACAGTGTATTGGCCAGCCTGAGCGATGACGAAAAGATCGCACAGCTCATGGTCATCCGCGCCCATTCCAACCTGGGGCCCGACCATGTGGCCAAAGTAGCCAGTGATATTGCAAAATACAATGTCGGCGCCCTTTGCTTTTTCCAGGGCGGACCCGTGCGGCAGGCCAACCTGACCAATTACTACCAAAGCATCGCCAAAACACCGCTGATGGTCACCATCGATGGCGAATGGGGCCTTGGTATGCGGCTCGATAGCGTGACGAAATTTCCTTACCAGCTCACCCTGGGTGCACAAAGCAATGAAGACCTGGTGTACCGGATGGGCCTGGCCGTCGGTGAGCAATGCAAAAGACTGGGCGTGCATGTGAACTATGCACCGGTGGTGGACATCAACAACAATCCTGCAAACCCGGTGATCGGGCACCGCTCCTTTGGCGAAGACAAGCACAACGTGAGCCGTTTTGGCGTAGCGTATATGAAAGGTATGCAGGATGCGGGCATCATGGCCTGCGCCAAGCATTTTCCCGGTCATGGCGATGTGGCGGTAGACTCGCACCTGGACCTTCCGGTGATCAATAAAAGCCTGGCTCAGCTGGATACCATGGAGCTGGTGCCGTTCAGGGCCCTGTTTCGTGCAGGAGTAGGCAGCGTGATGATCGCCCACCTTTTCATCCCGGCGCTGGACAGCGCGGCCAACCGGGCTACTTCCATTTCGAAGAGCAGTGTGACCGGTTTGTTGCGTGACCGCATGGGGTACGATGGCCTCACCTTTACCGACGCCCTGGAGATGAAGGGCGTGGCTAAGTATTTTCCCGGCGGCACCATTGCCGTAGAGGCGCTCATTGCCGGCAACGATATGCTCTGCCTCCCGGCCAGCGTGCCGGAAACCATCGAAGCTGTAAAAAAGGCCATCGCCGGGCAGCGGCTGAGTTGGGACGAGGTGAATGCCAAAGTTAAAAAAGTATTGCTGGCCAAATACAGGCTGGGGCTGTACGAAAGCCGGCCGGTGGATACCGCGAACCTGCTGAATGAGCTCAATGCAAAGACCGATGCCATCCGCTACGAGGCTGCTGTGCGGTCAATAACGCTGCTGCGCAGGGCCACTGATGCTTTCCCGGTGGAAAAGGGCAAACGGGTGGCTTATGTCGGAATCGGCGTGGCGGAACTGAACGGGTTTGGTAAAAAGCTGGTAGAAGACCTGGGCGCCGATCCTTACTTTTTTTCTTACACAAAGGGACAGGCTGCGGCCGACAGCATTTTCAGCGCGTTGGAAGAAGGGCAATATAGCTCCGTGATCGTGGGTGTGCACAATTACAACCTGCGGCCGGCCAGCAACTACGGCATCAGCAGCAATGCAATCTCCTTTTTTGAAAGGCTCCAGTCTTTCAATACGGCCACGTTTGTGTTTGGCAACGTACTGGCCGTTTCCAATTTCTGCACGGCCAAAAACCTGGTGGCCTGCTACCAGGATGACGATATTACCCAGGACGCAGCAGCCGGCCTGGTAAAGGGTGCTGCCGTAGCCATGGGTACGCTGCCCGTATCGGTATGCGACTTCCGGTTTGGCGCCGGTGTAGTGCAGGGAGGGTTGCCGGGCACCGCTATTCCGGACAGGCGATTTGCGGCCATCGATTCCATCGTGGGCGATGCCATCGATAAAAGAGCTTTTCCCGGCTGCGTGGTATTGGCCGTGCACAAGGGCGGCATTTTGTACTACAAGGCCTTTGGTCATTACCGGTATGAGCCATCGCCTGCTATGAGCACCGAAAGTATTTTTGACCTGGCTTCCGTAACCAAGATATCCGCTACTACCATCGCAGTGATGAAGCTGTATGAAGAAAAGCGGCTGGACCTGCAAAAAACACTGGGCGATTACCTGCCCTGGGTGCGGGGTACGGACAAGGCGCCGCTGCGCATCAGGGACATCCTGCTGCACCAGGCCGGGCTGGTACCGTTCATTCCCTTTTACAAAGAAACCATCGACTCTGCTACAGGCATTCCCCATCCCGCTCTTTACAGCGACCGGCAGCGGGCTGGCTTTAATATACGTGTAGCCGAAGGGGTCTACCTGCGCAATGACTGGCGCGATACGCTGTTTGCCCGCATTCTCAAAAGCCCGGTAGGTCCGGCTGGCAAATATGTATACAGCGACAACGATTTTATATTCCTGGGCCGTATTGTAGAAGCGCTTGGCGGCCTGCCGCTGGATGCCTATGTACAAAAACATTTTTACAGCAGGATGGGACTGTCCACCACCGGTTTTAAGCCGCTCTCGCGGTTTGCGGCAGACAGGATCGTACCTACTGAAGAAGAAAAGCACTTTCGCCGCCAGCTGCTCGACGGCGATGTGCACGACGAAGGCGCTTCGCTGTTTGGCGGAGTGGCCGGTCACGCAGGTTTGTTCTCCAATGCCTACGACCTGGGCATGCTGTACCAGATGCTGCTGAATGGCGGGGAGCTGAATGGCCGCCGCTACCTGAAAAAAGAAACGATCGACTACTTCACGGCCTACCATAGCCAAACCAGCCGCCGCGGACTGGGTTTTGATAAGCCGGAAAAGGACAATGTCACCCGTAAGGAACCTTATCCCGCAGTGAGTGTTTCGCCCCAAACCTATGGCCATACCGGCTTTACCGGCACCTGCGTGTGGGTGGATCCCAGGCAGGACCTTGTTTATATCTTTCTTTCCAACCGGGTATATCCTACCCGGGACAACCCCGCGTTTTCCCGGCTGAATGTGCGTTCTAAAGTACAGGAGGCGATTTACAGAGCCCTGGGGCTATAAAATTATTTTGTAATCGGCCGGAGTAGGGCAGGGTAAAGAGAAAGGAACGGACAGCTCCTTCTTATATCGTCATTCTATCTGGCGTTGTACCGTTTTGGTCTCGCTTTCTTCGCCGGGGCAACGGCTGCAGGCGTTTTCCCGGAGTCGGTATTCAGTAGCTTCGCCGGACCAGATCGGAACGAAATTTATGGATGAGCTGCTCCGATGAATCCATAGTATAAACTACCGTATTTGTTTTCCCTCTTCATCAGGGTAATCTTTTAGGACAAGATAGCGCCCCATGGAGGATCCCCTCCATTCTTTTCAACGAAAACAAAGTATAATCTGCAGCTGATGACACGAAAAAGGGAAACACCGGACTGGTATTTCCCGTAAAGGTTTTAATCTGGAAGTGTGCTGATCTTCTTTCTCTGCAAGCCTTACTTATTGCGTCGTTGCTGCGGTGGCCGCTGGCCGCCACCACCCTGTGACCCGCGTGACGGGCCTCCGCCTTTTTGCTGATTAGGCGGGCCGCCGGGGCCGCCTGGTTTTCTTTGCGGGGGCTTTTGCTGGCCACCACCGCCACTACCTCCTTGTTGTTGTGGCCGTTGTTGCCCGCCCGGACCTCCTCGCTGCTGCTGACCGCCCTGGCGCTGTGCCTGTTGCTGGTGCCGGCGTTTTTTATCGGCTTTTTCCAGGCTGCGCAGGCTGATCTGGCCTACCACGTCTACAAACTCGGGCTCTATTTCCTTCGGCTTGCCCGAGGTGACCTCTACCGCCTCCAGCTCATCGGGAATGATGCCCTGGTGGTTCAGCGATTTTATCTTTTGCACCCGTTCGATGGTCAGCGGGTATTGCTTGGTGCTGTCGGGCAACGTGTACCACATCAGGTTTTTGAAAATATCTTTTTTGATCAGGTAGGCATTGCCCTTGGCCACCTTGATCATATCGCAGTTGTCGGGAAAATGCTGCAGGGCATCCAGGTAAGTATCCAGCTCGTAGTTCAGGCAGCATTTCAGCCGTCCGCACTGGCCGCTCAGCTTGGCCTGGTTGATGGAAAGGTTCTGGTACCGGGCGGCTGCCGTGTTCACCGATTTGAAATCCGTGAGCCAGGTAGCGCAGCATAGTTCCCGGCCGCAACTGCCGATGCCACCCACCTTACCGGCTTCCTGCCGGGCGCCGATCTGCCGCATTTCCACCTTCACGCGAAATTCGGAGGCGTATACTTTGATCAGTTCGCGAAAGTCCACGCGTCCGTCAGCAATGTAAAAAAAGGTTGCTTTGCGCCCGTCGGCCTGCATTTCCACCTGGCTGATCTTCATATCCAGCCTCAGCTGGCGGGCGATGGCCCGGCTGCGGATCACCGCTTCCGGCTCGCGGGCCTTGTTTTGCTGCATCAGATCCAGGTCGCGGTCCGTAGCCACGCGCAGCACTTTCTTCATCTCCGGGTTGTCTTCTTTTACGCCCCGCTTTTTCAGCTGCAGCCGCACGATCTCCCCGGTCAGCGATACCTCGCCCACGTCAAAACCGCTTACGCCTTCCACGGCGATCAGTTCGCCTTTTTCATAAGGCTGCAGGGAAGTATTGCGGAAAAAGTCTTTTCGTGTGCCTTTGTTGAAGCTGACTTCGATCACTTTGCAGCCGCTGTCCATATCTGCAATGGGCAGGTTGCGCAGCCAGTCATACGTATTCATCCGGTTGCATCCGCCCGTACTGCACCCGCCGTTGCTTTTGCATCCGCCTGGCTTGCCTCCGCCGGTGGCGGTACCACAATTACTGCATCCCATACGATGTTCGTGTTTAGATAGAAAGGATCAGAGAAATGGGGATGAGCCCGGCTGCAGGATGTCGATCAGGCTTTCGTTGCGTCGCACTCGTCAGGGTTCTGTTCGCTGCTCAGCAGGCCGAACCGGTTGAAGAGAATGATATTTTACTGAGTAAGACGACATTATAAAAGACAATCCCGTTGCTTTGCACACTATTCCTGTTTTCCACTTGTTCTGAACCGCAGGCCTGCGGTTGCCGGTATTCCTTGGCCGGGCAAACCGTTGGGCCTCAATCTTCCAAAAATACAATTTTGTCCTGAATGATGTGATAGAGTTTAATGGTCAGGGCGTGAAAGAGCATTTTGGCGTTGGCGTTGCGCTCTATATAGTAGGCGGCCCGGTCCAGCTCTTCGATGATGGCCTGCTGCTGCCCGATGCCGGCTATCTTATTCAGGCGGCTGGCAAAGTCGCGCTCTTTTTCCGGCAGCAGGTCGGCAATATGCTCCATCACCCGCAGGCGGATGGCCTGCTCCAGCAGGTGATTGAAGTAGCGGAGAAATTGTTTTTGCTTTTCCCGTCCCAGCCGGCTCATCTCGTCCACCCATTTGGTCTGGGCCACCGGGCCGGTTTTCATCACGGCGTTCAGCCAGTCGCGCAGCAGGCTTTGCCAATCCTCTTCGGCATGCTGCACCAGTTGCAGCGCTTCGCGGTAATTGCCCCCGCTCACGCTGGCGATCTGCCGTGCCGTCACGGGCGCCGTATGGTGCCGCGTGATCAGGGCCTCCTCTACCTCGGCGGTTTCCAGCGCCGGCACCCGCACCAGCTGGCAGCGGGAGAGGATCGTAGGCAGGATCAGCGATTCGTTTTCGGCCACCAGGATAAACAGGGTATCGGGCGGCGGCTCCTCGATCAGCTTCAGCAGTTTATTGCCTTCGTTGCCCAGGTATTCCGGCAGCCACATCACCAGTGTCTTGTACCCGCTCTCAAAGCTTTTCAGGTTCAGCTTGCGGATGATGTCGTTGCATTCCTGCGCGGTAATATTGCCCTGTTTGTTCTCCGCGCCGATAAACTGCAGCCAGTCGTACCCGTTGCCATAGGGATAGGTACCGATAAACTCCCGCCATTCCTGGATATAGTCGGTGCTCAGCGGCGGCGAGCCGGCTTTTTTGGTCACTACGGGGTAAGAGAAATGAATGTCCGGGTGTACATATTGCCGGGCCTTGGAGCAGGCGGGGCATACGCCGCAGGCATCCGTTTGAAGAGTGGCGGTTTGAGGTTGGGGTTCCGGGGTTGCAGGCTCGTCTCCAAAAAGTGATGGCCCGCTCCGGGCTCCGGCCTCAGAATTTTTACCTCCGGTCTTCTCGCATACCACAAACTGTGCAAAGGCCAGTGCCAGCGACAGGGCTCCGCTTCCCTCCTTGCCCAAAAACAGCAATGCATGCGCCAGCCGGTTTTCCTGCATCAGCTCCGGCAATTCTTTTTTCAGCAACGGCTGTCCGATAATATCCTTGAACTGCATGAGGGGCGAAGATAACTGTTCTGCAAAAAAAGATGCCATGACTACGGCCATGGCATCGTGTATCGGGAAATATGATGGACGATCAGTTCAGGTATTTCAGCACCTCATCGCTGAGCACGCTTGTTTTGTGATGGATCACGGTTACCAGTTCGCCTTTTTCATTGATCAGGAACTTGGTAAAGTTCCATTTGATAGGATCGGTAAAACCTTTCTTTTGCGCCTCGCTCACCAGGTATTGGAACAGGGGGTCGATATCATCGCCTTTTACCGACACTTTTTCCGCCATCGGAAAGGTGACGCCATAGTTCTTTTTGCAAAACTCGGCGATGTCGGCATTGCTGCCCGGTTCCTGCCCGGCAAAGTTGTTGGCCGGGAAACCGATGATGACCAGTTTGTCCTTGTACTTTTCATACAGCTTTTCCAGGTCGTCGTATTGCGGTGTGTTGCCGCATTTGGAAGCGGTGTTCACGATCATGATCTTTTTGCCTTTGTAAGCGGCAAAGTCGATCTCCGTGCCATCAAGCGCAGGCACTTTGAAATCGTAAATGGAAGTGCCGGTAAGTGTGACCGACAGGATCAGCGCGATCAATATTGTTTTCATACCAAAGCGTTTTTTTGAAAGATGATAATGGGACGTCAAAGGTAGGCTGATTCCTTTCCCGGCACAAAATCCTTATGCGCGCAGCATACCCGGTCCATTTTTCACGCGGCGGGCGCAGCGAAATACAAATCCTGGCGTTCCTGCCCGCTGCGGGATGCTTAATGTGCCGCATAACACAGGCAGGCAATGCTCAGTTCCGTACCGCCGGCCTGCAACAGCTCTGCGCCGCAGGCTTCGAGCGTGGCGCCGGTCGTGACTACATCGTCTACCAGCAGCAGCTTTTTGCCGGTTACGGCGGCGGTGTTGGCCAGCACGAACTTGCCTTCCATGTTTTGCCAGCGTTCTATACGCCCCTTGCGTGTCTGCGTTTCGGTGGCCTGTGGCCGGATCACGGCCTTTTTGAGCACCGGCACCTGCAGGTAATCGGCAATGCCCTGGCACAGTACGGCAGCCTGGTTGAAGCCGCGTTTTCTTTCCTTGTTGGCAAAGAGCGGCAACGGCACCAGCGCATCAGGCGCGAAGCGGCCGGAACGTTTCAGGGCATCGCCCATCAGCCGGCCCAGCTGCAGCCCCAGCTCCTCATCACCCTGGTATTTGAACCGGTGTATCAGCCGCTGCATCAGCGACTCCCTGGTAAAGTAGTATTGCGCCGTGGCTGCCTGCAATGGCAGCCGTCCCCAGAATTTTTTTTCTACCGGGTTGCCGGCATAGTGTTCAAAATGCGTTTCCGGCAAGGCTTCCATGCACCGGGCGCACAGCATACTGTTCTTATCCATGCTGTCGCTGCCGCAACCCGCGCATACATGCGGGAACAGCAGGTGCAGGAAGGAGTCTTTTATTTCCTGTAACAGCGGCATATTTCAGGTGATGCCGATACCGTGCCAGCAATAAGGATCAGAAAAGATAGCGGTATACTTCTTCCACCCGGCCCATGTGGATCACTTCGATGGAGGAGCGGGTATTTTTCTGGGCTGTCCGGCTGTAACGGGATACGATGATCTTTTCAAAACCCAGCTTTTCTGCTTCGGCAATCCGCTGGTCGATGCGGTTCACGGCCCTGATCTCGCCGCTGAGCCCCACTTCGCCTGCAAAGCAGGTATGCTGCGGCAGCGGCACATCTTCGTAAGAAGAGAGCAGGGCGCAGAGTACAGCCAGATCGATAGAGGGGTCTTCTACCTTCAGCCCGCCGGCAATATTGAGAAATACGTCTTTGACACCGAAATGAAAACCGCCTCTTTTTTCCAGTACGGCCAGCAACAGCTGCAGCCGGCGCAGGTCGAAGCCGCTCACTGTGCGCTGCGGGGTGCCGTATACTGATTGCGTCACCAGGGCCTGCACTTCGATCAGCAGCGGCCGCATGCCTTCGATGGTGGCGGCAATGGCAATGCCGCTTAGCTGGTCTTCCTTTTGCGTGATCAGGATCTCGCTGGGATTGGTCACGCCCCGCATGCCTTCGTCGCGCATTTCATAAATGCCCAGCTCGGCCGTGCTGCCAAAGCGGTTCTTCAGCGTGCGCAGGATGCGGTACGCATAATGGCGGTCGCCTTCAAACTGCAGCACGGTATCCACCATGTGCTCAAGTATCTTGGGGCCGGCGATGTTGCCGTCTTTGGTAATGTGGCCGATGAGGAATACCGGTGTATTGGTTTCTTTGGCAAATCGCTGAAACTCGGCGGCGCACTCGCGTATCTGCGAGATGCTGCCCGGCGATGAATCGATAAACGGTGTATGCAGCGTCTGGATGGAATCCACGATGATGCATTGGGGCTTCAGCTTTTTGATCTCCTGAAAGATGACCTGCGTGGAGGTTTCGGTCAGCAGGTAAAAGTTATCACCGGCAGCACCGGTTACAGATTGCAGCCGGTCTGCCCGCATCTTGATCTGCTGCTCGCTCTCCTCACCGCTGATGTACAGTACGGTGGCATCTTTCAGCTGCAGCCCGTTTTGCAGGAACAGGGTGGACTTACCGATACCGGGCTCGCCCGCTACCAGTACAATGCTGCCTGGTACGATGCCACCGCCAAGTACGCGGTTCAGTTCCGCATCGGGTGTGAGTATCCGTACCTGTTCATTGCTTTTTATTTCGCTGAGCGAAACCGTCCGGTTCGTTCTTTTTTCTTCCGTATAATTTTTCCAGCTGGTATCGTTCTTTGTTTCCTT
This sequence comes from Chitinophagaceae bacterium, assembly GCA_040509055.1. GTDB lineage: Bacteria > Bacteroidota > Bacteroidia > Chitinophagales > Chitinophagaceae > JAJKIP01. Next base: position 4,354 of record JBEVLT010000057.1, on the reverse strand, counting down.
GCGCAGCAGCTCTTCCACAAATGTGTTCCATTGACCGCAGGAAGGGCATTGTCCCACCCACTTCACACTTTCATAGCCGCAGTTCTGGCAAAAGAATGCGGTTTTAATCTTACTCATGCGATAAAGATAAATGATCGCTGTTGTTGTATAAAAAGATCGGCAGCCGGAAGGAGGCAGCATGTACCATATGCAGGAAAGGAATAAACCGGAGCTGTTTAAAATGTAAAAGGGGCCAATCTGACGACTGACCCCTTTACTTACTAACCCATTAAATTCTATCGCTAAGTTACAAATCTGGCTAAGATTTCAAAATTATTTTTTAGGCCTGTGAATAACTTGCCTTCCGCTCTGCATGGTAGCCACCCGGAGCGGAGGGAAAGAGAAATTGTTAAATAAGAATTTAATAATCAATGTTATACGTATTCTGATTTACGGGCAGGCAACCCATCGTGGCAGTGACGGAGTGGGAGTGGTTGGGGTGACAAAACGACTGAAAAAGAGGTCAATAACCAGCTGGCTGCAAGTTTGTTATTACTAGAAAAACGTAAAATTTTTAAAGAAAATGACACCAGGTATTCTGTTGGTTTCGCTGATCTTTTTGGGCATCAGCATGATCGTTTCGATGGTTCTGAAGGGCAAGTTTGCCAAATACAGCAAACTGCCGCTGTCCCGGGGGCTTACCGGGCGTGAAGTAGCTGAAAAAATGCTGCGTGAGAACGGGATTTACGACGTAAGCGTCACATTATCAACTGGTTTGCTAAGCGATCACTATAATCCCGCCAATAAAACCGTGAACCTCAGCCCGGACGTCTACAAGGGCGTCAGCGTGGCTGCCGCAGCTGTGGCGGCCCATGAATGCGGCCATGCCGTGCAGCATGCCACCGCCTACCGCTGGCTCAGCCTGCGCAGCAGCCTGGTGCCGGTAGTGCAGTTCAGCGCTTCGCTGGTCAACTGGGTGCTGCTGATCGGTGTAATTCTGGCAGCTTCCGGCAACGCCACCGTGCTGCTGATCGGAATTATCCTCATGTCGGCGACAGTGCTTTTTTCGCTCATTACCCTGCCGGTGGAGTTTGATGCCAGCAAGCGGGCGCTGGCCTGGCTGAACCATAGCAATGTCGCCAACAGCCGGGAGTACCCCGGGGCCAAGGACGCGCTGAAATGGGCGGCTACTACCTACGTGGTGGCGGCGCTGGCAGCCGTGGTCACCCTGGTCCAGTATATCATGATCTACCTGGGCAGCCGTGATCGTAATTAGCCGGGCTGGTAGCATCGTACAGGCAAAAATCCCGCGGGGTCATCCGCGGGATTTTTCTTTCTGTATCCGTTGTCATATCGGGCTTGCCGGAATATGACAATGGCGCCACGCTATAATTTGATCTCTTCCTCGTGCTGGTCGAAGAATTTGTACTCTGTGAGGTGGTAGTTCGTGTTGGCTTCCACCTTTGTTTTTTGCCCGAATTTTTTATTCCAGTTCCCGATTTTGGTCTTCCAGAAGAAGCCCTTGGTCAGGTAGGCGTGCATGATGGGGTTCACCACCAGCTTCAGGCCCTTGTGCTTGTGGGTAATGAGGTAGTTCAGGTTCTTTTCTATTTCATCCTCCAGCAGCAGGGTGGAGGATATTTTGCCCGTGCCGTTGCAGCTGGGGCATATTTCCTGGGTATTGATGTTCACCTCCGGCTTCATGCGCTGGCGGGTGATCTGCATCAGCCCGAACTTGGAGATGGGCAGCACGGCATGCTTGGCCCGGTCGGGCGCCATGAACTCTTCCATCTTTTCCACCAGCTTCCGCTTATTGTCCGGCAGCTTCATATCGATAAAGTCTGCCACGATGATGCCGCCCAGGTCGCGCAGGCGCAGCTGGCGGGCTATTTCTTCCGCCGCCTCCAGGTTGGTCTCCATGGCGTTCTGCTCCTGGTTGTTGCTTACGCTTTTGTAGCCGCTGTTCACGTCGATCACGTGCAGCGCTTCGGTATGCTCGATGATCAGGTAGGCGCCGCTGTTGAGGTTCACGGTTTTGCCGAAGGACGATTTGACCTGCTTGGTAATGCCAAACGAGTCGAAGACCGGCGCATTGGTATTCTGGTAAAAGGAAATGATATCGGCTTTTTCCGGGGCGATGCGCTGGATATAATTACGGGTATCCGCAAAAATATTCCGGTCATTGACCACGATGCGGTTGAAGTCGGCATTCAGCAGGTCGCGCAGGATGCTGTTGGTCTTGGTCTGCTCGCTCAGGATACGCGTGGGCGGCGCGGCGCCTTTCAGGTTTTTCTGAATGGTCTTCCACATATCCACCAGCCCGGAAATGTCTTCGTGCAGCTCGGCCGTGTTTTTACCCTCTGCCGCGGTGCGCACGATCACGCCAAAGTTCTTCGGCTTGATGGCTTCCACGATCTTCTGCAGGCGTTTGCGCTCTTCGGCGGAATGGATCTTGCGCGATACGGCCACGATGTTGTTGAACGGGGTGATGACCACGAAGCGGCCGGGCAGGGAAATTTCGCAGCTCAGGCGCGGGCCTTTGGCTGCGATGGGTTCCTTGAGGATCTGCACCAGGATGTTGGGCTTGCCGCCCAGCACCTCGTTGATCTTGCCGGTCTTGATGATCTCGGGCTCGTTCTCAAACTTGCCAAAGTCCTGGCCGGTCTCGCTCTTATCGGCCATGGTCAGGGCCGTGAATTTGAGCAGGGAGCGGGCATAGGGGCTCAGGTCGGTATAGTGGAGGAAGGCGTCTTTTTCAAACCCTACATCCACGAAGGCCGCATTCAATCCCGGGATCAGCTTTTTCACTTTTCCCAGGTACAGGTCTCCCACGGCAAAACGGGCATCGCTTTTTTCGCTATGCAGTTCTACCAGCTTCCTGTCTTCCAGCAAGGCGATCTCTACACCTTGCGGGGCTGCATTGATAATTAATTCTTTGTTCATTACAGCTTCACATAAAGATGAATCACCCGGGGGGTACTGTAAATACTGGCTGCCGGTAAAGCGTACATGTTAATGCAGAGAGGGAGTGCAGCGGCAGGTAGGGGGTGCAACAACCAGTACGTCAAGCAACCAGTCAACTGAAAGGAGGAGGAACGAAAAGTTTAAGGTTTAAAAGTTTAAAGGTTTAAAGTTCCGGTTGTCTGAACCGGGGAAATAACTTCCCTGTATCGGAGTATCAGAACTTTAAACCTTCAACTTTCAACTTTTTAAACCTTATTTATTCCTCTTCTTATGGCGGTTCTTTCTCAGTCTTTTTTTACGCTTGTGCGTCGCGATCTTATGACGCTTTCTTTTTTTACCACAAGGCATACTCGAGTAATTTTTTAATCTTGTTTTATAATAAGTTTACTGGTCCACTATTTTTTCCTGTTACCTGTTCAGGTCGGCGATCCGCTTTTCGATTTCTCCTTTCATATCTGCCCGGCTGATGTAAGCAAGGCTTTTCCTGTACCATTCTGCTGCGGCCCGTTTGTTTCCCGTGCCTTCGTTGATATCGGCCAGCAGCAGGAGCGCTTCCACATTGTCCGGTTGCTGGCGGTTGACGGTCATTAAACGGCTGACCGCTTTGTCCAATTGTCCCGAGATCAGCGCTCCTTTGGCCAGCATCATCTGTGCATACACATGGGTGCTGTCGCGCTGCGCTACTTCCAGTATCTTACCGATGCCCTCCATAGGCGAGGCGGACAGGTTGCCAAACAGGTAGCAGGCGCCAAGACCCACTTTCGATGAGTCGTTGCCCGGGTTGATAATCAAAGACCTTTCAAATAAATCCTTTGCCTGCAGCGCCTTCCATTTCATCATCCGCGCATCCTGATCGTGGCTTTCCTGCAGGTTGTTCAAAAATAAATGGGCTGCAAAGGTGAGGCTTTTTTCGGAATTTTCCAATCTGGCCGCTTCAGCCTCGTACCAGGCATAGGGTGAGAAAATTCCCATGGAGTCGCCCCAGAAGCGCGCCAGCTGGTGATAGAGGTGCACCCGCTGGTCGTTTACCGCGCCGCGGGAGATGGAGTTTTCCAGCCCGCTGATCCGGCTGCTTTGCTCAGGGTTGAGCCGCTGCCTGACCATCAGCATGATGGAATCGATGGTAAATTCTGATGAAGAAGACGTGGCTGCCCGTGCCGGCGCTGCCGCTTTTTTGCCGGGCACCCTGCTGCCAAATGCATACAGGCCTGCTGTAAGCACAAGGGCCAGGCCAACGGTAATCCACTGCGGTCGCTTCACGATAAAATAATTTGGAAGGCAAAGTTACCGCTGCCGGGACAATAATCTCAATAAAATTGGACGGAGCAGGCGCGGCTACAGCCCTTCAGCATCTTCACCGGGCCCATCATCGGGTTTGGGCTCCTTCAGTTTCTTTACGTCGGCTACGAAC
>JBEVLT010000056.1:0-15309 GCA_040509055.1 Chitinophagaceae bacterium | reverse complement strand
GATTGGTAAACAGTACCCCGTTCTGGTTTTGCATGCGGTATACCGGCACCCCGCTGGAGTTGTAGCTGCGGAAAGCCAGCGGCTGGCTGGTAGTCGTGCTCCTGCCGCCACCCCAGTACCTGTTCAGCAGGTTGGGAAAGTTCAGGATGTCTGCGCTCACCTGCAGCGTATGCTTCGATTTACCGGCTTTGATGAAAAATTCCTGCATCACACGGGCCGATACATCATTGAACCACTGCGAGATGGCGCCATTGCGCTCGGTGTACTGACCGCGGCGTTTGCTCAGGTAAGGCGAGTTGTTGATGAACTTGTCCAGCGCAGCAGCCTGCTGCTCCGGCGTGAAAGTATAGGTCGCGCCGTTCACCGTGGCAGAATACGCTTCGAATGTCAGGTCGGTCGCTTTTACCGGCACATACATCAGGTCCTGGTTGTTGCCATCGCCGTTCATGTCGCCGTTGATGCGATAGGTGATGTTGCCTTCAGGTCCGCCCTCGTAGATCAGCGAAAGCGTGGTGGCAGCATGCGAGAGGTACTCAATCCGGTAAGAGAAGATACCAATGATGCGGTGGCGGGCCACACCAGATGCCGGATTCAGCTCCAGGTCGTTGGTCGTTCCTACGGTGGGGTTGGAGTTCCATACCGAGTAGGCCTGCGAACCCGAGTTGCCGGAGATGTCTTTGGCGCCGGTGAACGTGTAGGCGAGCGAACCGTATAAGCCGCGGGAAAAAGCCCTGGACAGTTGTGCGGTCAGTGCGTAAGAATAACCCTTGCTGGTATTCTCCACGATGATCGCGCTGCTCACGCCGGGATAAATAGACCGGTCCGGCGCAGCGGTGGACATGTAGCGGGGCCTGTTGTCGGGTCCGTTGGTAATACCGGTGGCCTCTTTCAGGTTGGCATTGCGCATGCGGATGGCATTGATGTCTTTCGTCACCAGGCCTTCCAGGGTCAGGCTATAGCCATTGCCCAGGTTTTTATCCATGGCTACGTCGGTACGGAATACCTGGGGAAATTTGAAATTGCGGTCCACCATCACGATATTGCTTGGAATGGTAGCGCCGGCCACCGGTGGGAACAGGCTGGCATAAGCGTCTACAGCAGGCTTGAAAGTGATACCGGCCAGGATCGCGGCTTCATCGGGGTTGGTATTGCGCAGGGCTACGCTGTTCTGGTACATGCCCGAGTTGGTCGGCATATTGGTCAGCCATACAAACGGCGCCATGCCATTGAAGATGCCGGTGCTGCCGCGGATGATCAGCGACTTATCGCCTTTCACATCCCACCGTACGCCTACGCGCGGAGACAGGTTGATGCGGGCTGTCGGCCACTGCCCATCGTAATGTGTGGGGTTACCGTTCTTGTCAGGAAACGTGAGGGCGGTGATAGCAGGGTTCTCCAGTGCTTTCTCCACATACACCGGCCGTTCGGCACGCAGCCCCAGGGTGATTTTCAATTTGGGATTGACCTTTATTTCATCCTGTGCATAGAAAGCCGCCTGCCCGTATCTCAACTCGGCTGAATACACCGCTTTCTTCCCGGGCACCATGGAATAGGCATAGGAGAAATAAAGCGGCGCACGCTGCGTGATGAAATCGTTCAGTGAATTGTACACGTAATAGCTCTGGGCACCCGGCATGAACATGTTACCGACCAGTTGCTGCTCGTACGATATGCCGGCTGTCAGCGTATGCCTGCCTGCATAATAGTTGAAGTTGTCCGTTACATTCCAGATGTTATTGATCACATCGTTGTTGAAGCTGTAAGGCTCGTAACCGAAGCTGATATAGTTGTGCGGCGTAGTGGTGCCATCAAATATCTCTACAAAAGGAAAATCCGCGCTGTTGGTAATACGGGTGTCGCGGATGCGGCTTACCGTTACCAGCAGGTTGTTCGACATGTTGCGATAGCTGCTGTTCAGCTCCAGTGTGCCCGAGCGAACGATATGCTTAAACCCGTATACGGAGTTGGCAAACACCAGCGAGCGGTTGCTCAGCCGGCTGTTGGGCAGCGTAGACAGTACCGACGAAGTACCCGGCAGCGAGAAACCACCGCCACCGATAATGGACGTACCGTTGATGGAAGAAGGCTCTTCGTTGCTCACGAAGTCGCTGTACTTGGCTGTCAGCTTGTGGTGGGTGCTGATGTTCCAGTCCAGCTTCACGATAAACTTATAGTTGTCCCTTTTGGCTGAAGGATAATTGTCATAGGCACCGGCATCATACCCATAGGTATCCATCAGGTGTTTGGACAGCTTGGCCATGGAATCGATATGCGTGCTGGATACGGTGCCGGGGTTCTTGCTGTTCGTGGGAACAAAATTGGTGATCCGCGATCCGGAGTTCACTTCGTACTCGCCGTTGACAAAGAAGAACAGCTTGTTCCGGATGATCGGGCCGCCAAAGCTGGCACCAACTGATTTTTTGGAAGAAGCGGTGGATGCAGGCGCCAGCTTGATATCGCCCGACCTTCTGCCGTTGAATGATTGATCCCTGTAAAAAGTAAAGGCCGTACCATGAAACTCGTTGGTACCGCTTTTGGTGACGGCATTGATACCGGCACCGGTAAAGCCGGACTGGCGTACATCTACCGGTGCAATATTTACGGATATTTCGTCAAACGCATCGAGTGAAATAGGCTGCGCGCCACCGCCGGGCAGCGGATCGGTGCTTAGGCCAAAGTTATTATTCAGGTTAGCCCCGTCCACTTTCAGGTTATTGTAATAACCGCTTCTGCCGGCAAAGGAATTGCCGCCATTGGACTGGGGTGTCAGCCGGGTAAAATCGGTAATGCTTCGCGAGAAAGACGGCAGCGTGGCCAGCTGGCGCGAATCGATAACCGTAGAAGCGCCGCTTTTTTCGGTTCCCGCCTTTTTCCGGGACGCGCTTACCGCTACGCCCTGCAACTCAGTAGCATTGCCCTGTTCCATCGTCAGCGAGATGTCGTAAGCTTCACCGAGCGCTACGCTGAACCCTTCGGTGTGCTGGGGTTTGTACCCCATAAACTCCACGAGCAGGCTGTAGGGACCGCCCACGCGCAGACCTGTAAGCGTAAAGGCACCGTTCTTACGGGTGATGCCAATGTACTTTGTTCCGGAAGGTTTGTGCACCGCCGTTACAGTGGCGGCTTCCATACCGTTTCCATCAGGCAGCTTCACGGTGCCTGTGATCGTGCCTGTAGTGACCTGGGCCATCATTGCCAGCGGCAACAGCATAAGACCCAGCAGGGTAAGCAGTAAACTTCTTGTTCGCATAATAGCTATGTGTTTTGATAAAAAGAATTGGTTAGCGGTTGCCGGCATTGATATTTCCATTGATCACGGGGCCGGCTTCTCTCCTCCCCGGAAAACGGATGATGCCCGGCAGCAGGATGCCATCCGGGGCCTGGAAAGAAAGACCCAGCAACCGGGCGATCACCGGTGCTACATCTTCCAATCCCATTTTGGATATTACGGCTCCTTTGTTGATGCCTGCGCCATAGGCGATAAAACCGGTTTCGATATTGGCAAAGTCAGGGAAAAAACCATGCGTGCCGCCGCGGCCGGGCCGCAACAGGTCGCCGGTTGATCCACCGGATACCGATACGCCTTCCACGGGCGCAATGGCCAGGGCTGCATTGGGATCGGCGCCGATGCGGTCCAGCTCTTCGCGGTTCACGATGCGGAACAGCTTCTTTACACTGGCCGGCAGCGAGTCCAGGATAGCGCGCACTTTTGCCAGCGTAGCAGCATCGCTTTTATCTTTCAGGTGCAGGAAGGCCGAGGCGCCACTGCTGTGGAACATGGCTTTCCAGCTGGCCTTGTTGCCGGCAGCAGCGAGCAAACCGTTACGGGCCAGCAATACATTGGGCGAAAAGCTGGTATGGATGTCGGCAAAGCCATGATCGCCGGTGATGATCAGCGTAGTGCTATCGCTGATGCCGGCCATTTCCACCGCCTGCCAGATATTGCTGATGGCATGGTCGGCCGATGCAATTGCTTTTTTCACTTCGGCACCGCTGCGGCCGTTCTCATGCTCGGCATGGTCCACGCATACGATGTGCACCGTAGTGAAATTGGGCTTGTATTTTTTAATAAGATAGGCGGCCATGCGGCTCAGGTTCTCATCGATGGATAAATTATCCAGGTTCATATCGGCATAGCTCAAGCGGCCGGTAGCATTTTGCTGCAACTCTTCAAACAGCCCGGGCGTTACATTGGGATTGATAGAGCGGGTACCGTTATTGTCATTGAACCACGACTCCGGTACATTATAATCCACCGGGGCGCCCACCGATACCGGCCATGACAGGCAGGCCGAGGTCATTCCCTGCTTGCGAACGGCATCCCACAGCGTTTCCGTCCGGATGAGGCTCTCCTCGCGGTACCAGGTACCTGTGGAACCCGTATCGGTAAACAGCGTATTATAGTAAATGCCGTGACGTGCCGGGTAAGCGCCGGTGATGAGGGTGGTGTGAGAAGGATAAGTAACAGTAGGAAATACACCCCGCACTCCTTTGGCATGCGCCCCGTTTTCTTTCATGAACTGCAGGTTCGGCGTGGGCCAGGAGGGGTCGAGGTAAAAATCGGGACGAAGCCCGTCGATGCTGACCAGGATCACGTATTTGGTCAGTCTTGCATTGGTGTTGGTGCTTTCATTATTGCGCTGCGCTGCTCCAGGCAGGCACGATAACGCAAAGAAGATCACCCATGGAAAAAATATGCTACTTTTTCTCATAAGCCTTTTTAAAGTATGTTGGAAACAATCGCTGCAGCGGGTAATTAACGGGTGCAAAATAAAAGCGGCTGCAGCGAAAAGGGGTTTCAATAAAATCACCAAATCATTACATAAACATTACGGATGTCAGAATCTGACATCGCGATACATACAGGAGGAGTAGCGTGAAAAACGGCTCATTTAAGCGTATCGGCCACCAGCTGGCGCGTGGTGGAAGTGAGGTCGGCAATGTCTTTATTGGTGAGCAGGCGATTGAGCGGCACTTCTCGGTTGGGCGCGATCAGAACAGGACGGTCCATGCTGTTGTACAATAGCTGGATCCGTTCCCGCGGCTCGTAAGCGCGGATGTAACCAAGCAGGGATTCCGTTTTATTCCAGCGGTAAACGATCTTTCCGAAAAACCATTCCGATACGACGGGATCATGCGTCATCAGGTGCCTGAAAAAAGAGAGGTCGTATGCGCGCAGCTTAACCGGCGACAGTGTTTTGCAAAACTCGCTGAAGCTATCATCCAGCAGCGCGAGGTTGCCAAAAAATTCGCCGGGCGTCAGCACTTCATAGATGTATTCTTCGCCTTTGGCAGAAATGCCGCCGAGCTTTACAGCCCCGGACACAATTTCGTAGATATCGGTATGCCGCTTGTCAGTGCCGTACAACTGTTGACCCTTTTTCAGGGCCAATTGAGTGATCTGCCCTTTTAACCCGGGGTGCTTTTGCTGCTGCAGGTAGTGGTATAAACCGGTATCGGCGATCGGGGGCATAAATACGATACTGCAAAGATGAACGAAACAAACAGGATTGCGGCATTTTTTCCCGCCTTCCGGAGCGGAAGACTTTTTCTTTTGGAAACCGGTGTATTTATGCAGTAAATTACTTCCTGCCGCCCATGTAAAAGAAGAATCGCCCCCTTTTTCTTTCCTGCAGCCTGCGACAGGCTGCCATAAAACAGATCGCTATGTCCGGAAAAAACGATACGCCCCCTTTCCGCTACACCGAACCGGAGTTGCTGGCCAGGCTGCAGGCCGCCGGTGAAGCGTTGCGCCAAAAAGAGCAACAGCTGCAGCAATTGCAGCTGGAAAGACAGGCCCTGCAGGAACGGTATGCGATCAGGGACACCGGAGAGCGCTATTATCACAACCTTTTCGTCAATAACCCGATGCCGATGTGGATCGTGGATTTTGAAACCAAGCAGTTCCTCGACGTGAACGAAGCCGCCATCCGGCATTATGGCTACACCCGGGAAGAGTTTCTCTCGATGACGCTGAAAGACATACGCCCCAAAGAAGATGCGGAGAACCTGCTCACCGCAGGCCGGTTTACAATAGGCCATACGTCCGCTCATCATGCCACCTGGCGGCACTTCCGGAAAAATGGCGAGCTGATCATTGTCGAGATCACTTCTCACCTGATCGAGCTGAACCATAAAAAAGCATCGCTGGTACTGGTCAATGACATCACGGCGCGTAAAAATGCAGAGGAACGGCTGCGGCAAAGCTTTGAGCAGGTGCAGGCCAACGAGCAACTGATGAAAAATGCCGAACGCCTGGCGCAATTTGGCAGCTGGCATATCAACCTGCTGACAGGCGCCATCAAATGGTCGGACCAGGCCTGCCGCATTTATGGGTATGAATCGGAAAATTTTACGCCTACCTACGAGATATTCCTGGCCCATATTCACCCGGATGACCTGGCGTATGTAAAAAAACATACAGCCATCTCCACCCCCGCCACCGACTCGATGGAACTCGAGTTCCGCATCATCGACCGGCATGGCCGGCTGAAATATATACGGGCCCGGTACCTAACAGAAAGGGACGGCGAAGGCAATCCCATCGGTGTGCACGGCTTCAACCTGGATATAACGGAAAGCAAACTGAAAGAACTGGAAATAAACGCCAGTCATTCCAAACTGGATGCACTGAATAAAAGCCTGGCTTCCTCCAACAAAGAGCTGGAACAATTTGCTTACGTGGCTTCGCATGACCTGCAGGAACCGCTGCGGATGGTCAGCAGCTTTTTACAACTGCTGGAAAAAAGATACACCAACCTGGTGGACGACACGGGCCGGAAGTACATTCACTTCGCCGTAGACGGGGCTAACCGGATGAAACAGCTGATCCAGGACCTGCTGGAATATTCGCGGGTCAGCACTACGGCCATAGTAAACGGTCCTACAGACATGAACGAAGTGGCAGGCGAAGTGATGGTATTACTGAAAGACAGGATCGACCAGTTGCAGGCGACCCTCGAAATCGGTAACCTGCCGGTATTGCCGCATGCCCGCAAGACGCAGATGCTGCAACTGATGCTAAACCTGGTCAGCAATGCATTGAAATACCACGGCGACCGCCCACCGGTGATCAGGATCGCAGCCCGCCAGGCAGCAACGGAATGGATATTCTCGGTCAGCGACAACGGCATCGGCATCGATCCGCAATTCTCGGAAAAAGTATTTGCCATCTTCCAGCGGCTGCACCATAAAAATGAATATTCCGGCACCGGCATCGGGCTGTCCATCTGTAAAAAGATCGTGGAGCAGCACGGCGGTACGATCCGGGTGGAGTCGGAACCCGGCAAGGGAAGCACTTTTTATTTCACCCTCCCGGATAACCCGGCATCCTGATCATGCGAACCATTATTTACCTTATAACTATGACAAATGAAAACGTTCAACATTCTGCTGGTAGAAGACAACGAAGGCGACGTGATCCTCACCCTCGAAGCACTGAAAGAAGAACAGGCGGATGAATACGTATCCGTGATCAGCGACGGGCAGGAAGCCCTTCATTTCCTGCGGCAGGAGGGCCGGTATGCCGGGGCCATCATACCCGACCTGATCCTGCTGGACATCAACCTGCCTAAAATGGACGGCAAAGAAGTGCTCACCAGCATCAAGACCGACGAGAAACTAAAGAAGATACCCGTGATCGTCCTCACGTCTTCCTCTTCCGAAAAAGACATTTTCGACGCGTATCGCCTGCAGGCCAATTGTTATGTGACCAAGCCGCTAAACCTGCATGCCTTTACAACAGCCGTACGCTCCATCGGTGAATTCTGGATGAAAACGGTACAGTTGCCCCAAACTAAGCCTGTATGATCCACGCTGCACTCAACATTCTGATGATCGAAGACAACCCGGCCGACCAGTTCCTGGTGACCGAGCTGCTGACGCTGTCGCCGGTGAACCTGCAATCGGTATTCACCGCTTCTACCATCAGCGAAGCCACAGGCATCCTCCGGGCAGAGCGCGTGGACATTATCCTGCTGGACCTTTCGCTGCCTGACAGTACGGGCATTGCCTCGTTCACATCGGTAAAGGAGCACGCCAGCCATATACCTGTCATCATCCTGTCGGGATACACGGATATGAACATCGCCTCCGAAGCCATTACGCTCGGTGCGCAGGATTACCTGCTGAAAGGAGACTTTGACGAAAAGCTGCTGGCCAAAACCATCTTTTACAGCCTGGAGCGGATGCAAAATATCATTGCCACCGAAGAAATGCTGAAAGCCTCCGAAGAAGAAAAACAAAAAGAGATCACCGATGCGGTGATCACTGCCCAGGAAAACGAGCGGCATGATATAGGCCGGGAACTGCACGACAATATCAACCAGTTGCTCACGACCTCCCGGCTGTTTCTCGGCATGCTGAACCCCGGATCCGACAAGGACCGTTCGCTGATCGGCGATGCAGCCAAGTTCATCGATAATGCCATTGCAGAGATCAGGCGTTTATCGCATACGCTGATACCCCCATCGCTGGAAAGATCCCGGCTGAAAGATTCGCTGATCTATATTTTCGAAATTACCAGCCGGGCCACCGGGCTGGCGATATCGCGTGACTTTGCAGGCTTTAACGAAGAGACCGCCTCCGACAAGCTCAAGCTGGCTGTTTACCGCATTGTACAGGAACAGATCAATAACATCATCCGGCATGCCCGCGCCAGTCATATTCATGTAAAGCTCTCTCACACGGACGGCGAAACCATTCTTTCCGTCAAAGACGACGGGGTAGGCTTCAACACTTCTCAAAAATCGGACGGCATCGGCCTGAAAAACATTACCACCAGGGCCTCCCTGTTCAACGGACGGGTACAGGTCCTTTCATCACCCGGAAATGGTTGCGAACTGCAGGTGATCTTTTACGAACATCCTGCCCCTGCGCGCTGAACCCAACCTGTTTTTCCCGGCTGCACGCCTCCTTCAGGCAGATTTAAAAGCCGGTATGGATTCTGCATAGACTATGCGGCTACCACAATGCCACTATACCCATATGAAAATAAATTTTCATGGAGCAGCCCGTTGCGTCACCGGCTCCAAACATTTGATCTCTTTCGATAACGGCACCAATATACTGCTTGACTGCGGCCTTTTTCAGGGAATGGGCCCGGTGACCGAACAGCTCAATGAGCGGTTTCGCTTTGATCCGGCCGGCGTGCATTGCCTCCTCTTATCCCATGCCCATATCGATCACTCGGGGTTGATTCCTAAACTGGTAAAAGAAGGATTTCGCGGGCCGATCTACTGTACCAGCGCTACCCGCGAACTGGCAGAGATACTGCTTTACGACAGCGCCGAGATACAGACTTACGAAGCCGATCACCTCAACAGGGTCAGCAGCAGCCACAACCTGCCGCCATATGAACCCCTGTATACGCCGCAGGATGTAGAAGCTGCCATGCAACTGTTTGAAACGGTAGAATACGATACACCCTTTATCCCCGGCGAAGGCATAGAAGTCAGCTTTACCGATGCTGGGCACCTGATCGGCAGTGCAGGCATCCACCTGGCCATTCATGAAAACGGCGTCACTACCCGTATCAGCTACAGCGGTGATGTAGGACGCTACCGCAGTGTATTGTTGCCGCCGCCGGCTCCTTTTCCGCAGGCGGATTACCTGATCCTCGAAAGTACCTATGGCGATAAGATCCATGACCCCAGTTTCAATACCATCGATCAGCTGGCGAAGCTGGTCAGCCATACCTGCCTTGACAAAAAGGGAAAGCTCATCATCCCGGCCTTCAGCGTCGGGCGTACCCAGGAAGTACTGTTTGCCCTCAACCAGCTGGAGCTGGAAAAAAGATTACCCGACATACCTTATTTTGTAGATAGTCCCCTCAGCATCAAGGCCACCACAGTGATCAAAAAATACTGTGCTCATTTCAATGACCGCCTGCAACAGATATTGGAAATGGATGACGACCCCTTTGACTTTAAAGGGTTAAAATACATAGAATCCGTAGAAGACAGCCGGAAGCTGGCTGAGCATAATGAGCCCTGCGTGATCATCTCGGCCAGCGGCACAGCCGATGCAGGCCGGGTCAGGCATCATATTAAAAGCTGCCTACAGGAGCCCAGCCACACCATTCTTTTTGTGGGTTATTGTCAGCAGCAATCCCTGGGCGGCCAGCTGTTGCAGGGCGTCAAATCCGTGGATCTTTTCGGTGATCCCTGCGCCGTGGTAGCGGAGGTAGATACGCTCAGCAGCATGAGCGCGCATGGCGACACCGAAGACCTGCTCCGCTATGTGGGCTGCCAGAACGAAACGAAACTAAAAGGTATCTTCCTGGTACATGGTGAATATGCCGTGCAGCAGGCTTTTGCCGCGAGGCTGGAACGAAAGCAATACAAAAATATCGTCATTCCCGAACCCTACCAGGATTATAAGCTGTAGAGCATGCGTTTGGGAAGAATGTCCACATAGGGAAAAAACAGCCTTGTGGCGGGTCGGCGCCGCTATGGCCTTTTATTTGATATATTAAATCATTCACAGGTCCCGTTTTTAATCCAAACTGAATAATATGGAAACAAATTCAGGCGAACACGCTAAGAAACCCGCCAATGTACAGCCCCTTGAACGCTTTGTATCCGCTGTGGCAGGCGCCTATCTCCTCTACAACTGTATAAAAAAGCCGCACAAAGCCAGTGTGCTGAAGGCTGCGGCAGGAGGCTTCCTGCTGTACCGCGGTGTTACCGGCTATTGCCAGGGCTATGCCCTGATGGGCAAGCCCAACCTGCCGGATATTGTCAGGAATATCAATATCCGTACGACACTGACCGTAAACCGGCCCCGGCACGAAGTATATGCTTTCTGGCGCAAGCTCGATAACCTGCCCCTGTTCATGAGCCATCTTGAAAATGTGAATGTGCTGGATGAAATGCGCTCGGAATGGGAGGTACGCATACCCGGTTATCCCGGCAAGATCCGCTGGGACGCCACGATCGTAAAAGATGAGCCGGGCGAACTGCTGGGCTGGAGCTCCCTGCCGCATTCGGATATTGAAAATGCCGGCAAGGTTACGTTCAGCGATGCCGGTCCGGGCGCCACGGAGATCGAAGTAGTGATCAGCTATCGCCCTCCGCTTGGCGGCATCGGTGCAGGTATATCCAAACTGTTCAACCCGCTGTTCGCGGCACTGGTGCGCAGCGATGTGCGCGGCTTTAAAAAATACATGGAAACCCGGATTCCTGCCACACAGGGATATGCCGGCTTGTACTGATAACAGGCAACCGGCCTTAGCGGCATAATTAAGATTTTCCGGAAGAAAGGTATTTGATCACGGCTTCGGTCCTGTTCTGTACATGCAGTTTGCTGTAAATATTCTTCAGGTGCTTTTTTACCGTTTCGGTAGTGATCCCCAGCGCAGCTGCTACTTCTTTGTATAGCAATCCCTTGGCAATCAGCCGGAGCACTTCCTGCTCACGGTCTGTTAACTCATCCAGTTCGGTAGCGCGGTCATTCCTGAAAGAGCCCAGCACTTTCCGTGCGATAAATGCACTCATCGGCGAGCCGCCATTCACCAGCTCATAGATGCTTTCCACCATTTTGGCGGAAGAGCTGTTCTTCAGGATATACCCATCGGCGCCGGCACGCAGGGCATCGAAAATATATTTGTCATCATCGTGCAGGGTACACATCAGGCAAAGCGACTGCGGCTGCTCCTCCCTGATCTTTCGTACCAGGTCGATACCGGAGCCGTCCGGCAGGCTGATATCCAGCCAGAATATATCGGGCGCCACCGAGGGCAGCGCGCGGAGAAACGAAGCAGCATTTTCAAATGAAGCTTCGCAGGCCAGGTCTTTTTCCTGCGCAATCATCTCCACCACGCTTTTGCGGAAGGTGCTGTCGTCCTCCACAACTACCAGCGTGATGAGCTTATGCGAACCTGGGTATCCCACTATTCCTGCTGTTTTGGTGCGGTAAAAGAATTTCCGAAGCCCTAAAAGTAGAACGATTCTGCCTTACTGCCATTCCCCATTCGGGGCAGAAAGGCTTTGAAGCGCCAAAGTAAACCGGATGGTAGTACCGCTTTGGGTGTCGATCCCGATTTGTCCGCCCAGCGCAGCAATGCGCCGCTGCATATTGGCGATGCCATTGCCTGGCCGGTGGTCTTTCGGAAAACCGGTACCATTGTCTGAAATAGTCAATGAAAAATGATCGGTGGCCGAGAAGCTGCAAACCACCTCCGAAGCCTTTGCATGCTTCAGGATATTATTGAACGCCTCCCTGACCAGCAGGAAAATATGCCGGCGCACGGCACCACTGACCTGTACCGGCGGTATCTGGTCCGGCATGTTCATCCGGAAAGAAAGGCCCGGTTCTTCGAACAGCTGGTGGCCGTATTTGTGAATATAAAGCACCAGGTTCTCCAGCGAATCGTTCTCCGGATTCAATGTCCACACAATGTCCCGCACTTTATCGCCCAACTCCCTTGCAGAAGATGATATCCGGGCCACATCTTTTTTCAGCTCTTCGGCAGCCATTTTGCGGCTGCTGAGCTCGCTCATGAGCTGCAGGCCGGACAATCCGGCACCCAGGTCGTCGTGCATATCGGCTGCAATGCGCTTCCGCTCCTCTTCTTTGGCCAGCGCGATGCTCACCGCTTCGTTTATTTCCTTTTCCTTCATGCGGATCAGCAGCTTTTCCCGCTCGTTCTTGTACCGGTGGTAACGGGTGGTAAGCCCGAACGTAAGGATGACGACCTCCAGCAGCGCGCCTGCATACAGGACATTGATGGTAAAGCCATTTGCTGCAATAATACCGAGCCGTATCAAAAAAGTAAAGCAGATACCGGTAAAGAAAAAAGAAGCAGCGAACAGGTAATAGATTGCCGTGCGCACGCCCTGCCTGATCTTTTCGATCGGCGAGGCCAGCAGGCAGAACACGGCTGCCAGCGATACGATATCGCCTGCGACAAGGAAGATGGTCACCATTACCGGTTGCCGGACCAGGTTGAGCGGCAGCAAAGCCAGCCCGACAAGCAACCACAGGGCATACCGTACGGTAACGGTGAGCCGGAAAAGCCGGCTGTTATCCCTGCGCTGCCCGATAAACAGCTGCATGAAATGAAGCAGCAGGGCGATAGAAGCCGTGCCGCTGACAAAACGAATCCGCGCCATGATCTCCGGGTAGTCGCTCCACAGGTACTGGTAGCCGATCCCGCTGTTGCTGCAGGCCCATACCACGCCTGCCAGGAGATAGAGACTGTAAAGCAGGTATAATTTTTCCCGCAGGGAAATAAAAATAAAGAGCGAAAACAGGCTGACGAACAGCCAGATGCCGGCAAAAAAACCCCAGAACAGGTAATCGGTTTGCGAGGAAGCCGTAAACGATGCCTCGTCTTTGATATAAACAGCGGCATATGTAGTATGGCCACCATTATTGATATACAACAGCAGGTCCATCGTATCGCCCGGCAACAGGGTAACCGGGTACACGAAATGCCGGTTGCCGACCGGCCGGAAACGAAACGGCAGCAGGTCACCCGTTTTGCCCAGCGACTGCATTACGCCCCCGCTTCGTTTGAAAAGCTCCAGTTCGTCGAGGCTTGGTTCTGCTACTTCGTACCGCAGGTGCAGCGGCACGCTATCCCGGTTGTGCAAAGTAATACCCACCCAAACTGCCTTCTGTGAATAGGAGGTATTGATGACATTGCCTGTATTGCGCCTGAATCCGCCCGATGTGTAAATATGGAAGATGCTATCGGTACGAACATGCAGGTCAGGGCTGAGATAAACGGAAAACCCCCGGTCAATCGTCACCGGGCCCTGACCGGCAGACTGCGCCACCGGCGGCTGTGCACCCAAACGATATGCCACTGCCAATAGCATAAAAAGTATGAAACCCCGGAACAGCATCAGTTGCAAAAATAACCGCTGGCAGGGTTGTAATGTACAAACCTTCCATGCAGGCTGCGATTTCGACAACGAACCTTGCCGGCCATACAAAACCGATATTACCTGACCATTGACGGCTTTGACCAGGCGAACCCCGGGGCACATCAACACCGGGCAGCAAATCGTTGAACGATAAGCCATTATCATTGCTCTCTCTTTTATACATCAAAAAATATCTCTCCCCTGTTGCATAATTGAAAAATTAATACAAGATTTACACACCGGGCTACCCTGGCTTTATATCAACGGATCTGTTCTGAACCATTAACTCTTCCCTGCTGCTCCTGACATCCCGGCTGATTCGTTCCTGACTGAAACCTGACCAGCTTTCCTGCAAAACGCCGGGTTAACCTATCCTTTAAAATTCGCGATCATGATTGTCTTGCCATTACGCATCCCCCGGAGGCGTGTGCTGCCTGCTGTTTTTATCATCCTGGTATGGCTTGGAGCTATCCAGCCAGCGAGAGCCCAGGTTTCGCCCGGCAATTTTTTACCGCTGCAAACCGCCAATCCGCGGATCAACTCCTACCGGATCATCGATACCATCCTCCTGCAAGACACCATTATCATTATCGACACAACAATTAAGTGGCGTTCTTCTTCGCCGGATATGCCCCCCAATACCCTTGGCAAAGCGATGATGACACCGGTAGCCTGGGGTACCAGCAGGGGCGGTGTGGTATTCGTGGGCATCGGCGCCAGTTTTCCGCAGGTATTTACCAGCAAAAGCGATATGATCGCGGTAGCCGGCCTGTCGATCGGTAATCCAAATAAAATAGTCGGCGGATCGGTGATGCTCAACGTGAATGACGTCAGCCAGTTTAATACCTTCTCCTGCAATATCATTCTCAACAAACATCTTTCCAATGCCGGCGCTATCTCCGCCGGCGGTATTCACCTGTTCCGCTCCGGGCTCAGCGATGCAGGTGCCAGCTGGTATATCGTTTACAGCCATGCCATTCAATCCGTTTTCTCCAGGCTGCCGGGCGCCTCGGCCCTGCATTATTCCATCGGTGTGGGCAGCGGCCGCTTCCGAGATAAATCGCCGGCAGACAAAGCGCTGGGACGCAGCCAGGGCACGGCGGTCTTTGCCAACCTGTCCTATGAGTTGCTGAAATGGATGAACGTAAACGCAGAATGGTCCGGCACCAACCTGCATGCCGGTGTTTCGATCCGTCCGGCACGGCGGCTTCCCGCTATTTCCATGGGCATCGCAGACATTACCAATAGCTCCGGCGACCGGCGGCGGTTTGTTGTCAGCATGGGCTATTCATTTTATTTACCGAGGTAACCCAGATTTAAACTCCTGATTATGCCACGTCTACTATTTCTGTTGTTGTTCACCTTTTTGTTCCGTGTATCATATGGGCAACAATTCTATTCCGATCATGGCAACCCCATTGTGGATCCCAAAGTGCCC
>JBEVLT010000055.1:0-4056 GCA_040509055.1 Chitinophagaceae bacterium | reverse complement strand
CGCCATTCTTTACTTTTGACAAAAACCAGCGCCATGTACCAGACATTACTAACCTCCCTGGAAAAAGGCATTTTCACCATCACCATCAACCGGCCGGATAAGCTCAATGCACTCAATGCAGCCGTTTTTGAAGAGCTGAATAAGGCATTGGACGAAACAGATGCCAACGCCGCTATCAACGCCGTGATCATCACCGGTGCAGGCAGCAAAGCCTTCGTGGCCGGCGCAGACATCGCCGAATTCCACGGACTCAGCAGGGAAGAAGCCCGCGCCATGGCCAAAAGGGGACAGGATACTTTTTTCCGCATCGAACATTCGCCCAAACCGATCATCGCCGCGGTCAACGGCTTTGCGCTGGGGGGAGGTTGCGAGCTGGCCATGGCCTGCCATTTCCGCATCGCAGCAGACAATGCCAGGTTTGGCCAGCCCGAAGTGAACCTGGGGCTGATACCGGGCTATGGCGGCACCCAGCGGCTGACGCAGCTGATCGGCAAGGGCCGGGCCATCGAATTGCTGATTACCGCCAATATGATCGATGCCACTACCGCACTGCAATACGGCCTGGTCAACCACGTGGTACCAGCCGCGGACCTGATCGATAAAGCCCATTCTGTTTTAGCGCTTATCAACACCAGGGCCCCCCTGGCAGTAGCCGCCTGCATCAAATGCGCCAATGCCAGCCAGGAAGCCACGGATGGCTATTCGCTGGAGGCCGATGAATTTGCCTTTTGCTTCGATACGGAAGACGGGAAAGAAGGCGCTGCCGCTTTTTTGGAAAAAAGAAAAGCGGAGTTTAAGGGGAAGTGAGTTTTTATACCTCTTCTTTCAGCTCTTCGGAGCAATATGCGTCCAACTGCTCACCTCAGCCAGGCACAGTATTTTTCCCGTTATCGCTATATGCCTGTGGCAGCTATCAATTACCTTTGCCCCGCAAAAACAAACTTGTCAAAACCGACCAAACGCCGTTATGGAATACAGAATTGAAAAAGATACGATGGGAGAAGTGAAAGTGCCCGCCGACGCTTATTACGGAGCACAGACACAGCGCAGTATCGAGAACTTCCGGATAGCCCAGGACATTAATAAAATGCCGAAAGAGATTATCGGCGCTTTTGCCTACCTGAAAAAAGCAGCCGCCCTGACCAACCTGGAAGCGGGCGTATTGTCGCAGGAAAAATCGGACCTGATCGGCAAGGTATGTGACGAAATACTGGAAGGAAAGCTGGATATCTACTTCCCGCTGGTAGTATGGCAAACGGGCAGCGGCACCCAGAGCAATATGAACGTGAACGAAGTGGTTGCCTACCGCGGTCACGTGCTGAACGGCGGCTCGCTGACAGACAAAGACAAGTTCCTGCACCCCAACGACGATGTAAACAAATCGCAATCATCGAACGATACCTTCCCCACGGCCATGCACATTGCCGCCTACAAAATACTGGTGGAAGTGACCATACCGGGCATTGAAAAATTGCGCGATACACTGGCCGCCAAAAGTAAGGCTTTCATGCACGTGGTAAAGATCGGCCGCACGCATTTCATGGACGCTACACCGCTCACCGTAGGCCAGGAGTTCAGCGGCTATGTGTCGCAGCTGGATCACGGGTTGAAAGCTATTAAAAACACACTGGCGCACCTGAGCGAACTGGCACTGGGTGGCACGGCCGTCGGTACCGGTATCAATACTCCTGCCGGCTATGCAGAAAATGTGGCCGGGCATATCGCCTCGCTGACCGGCCTGCCGTTTATTACCGCCGCCAACAAGTTTGAAGCGCTGGCCGCGCATGATGCCATCGTGGAAGCCCACGGCGCATTGAAAACGGTGGCTGTAAGCCTGATGAAGATCGCCAACGATATCCGCATGCTCTCCAGCGGACCACGGAGTGGCATTGGCGAACTGTTTATTCCCGATAATGAACCTGGTTCTTCCATCATGCCCGGCAAAGTAAACCCTACCCAGTGCGAAGCACTGACCATGATCGTGGCCCAGGTGCTGGGCAACGATGTGGCCATCAATATTGGCGGGGCCACCGGGCACTTCGAACTCAACGTGTTCAAGCCCGTGATGATCTACAACTTCCTGCACAGCGCCCGGCTGATCGGCGACGGCTGTGTCAGCTTCAACGATAAATGCGCTACCGGCATCGAACCTATCGAAGCCAATATTAAAAAACACGTGGACAACTCGCTGATGCTGGTGACGGCGCTGAACACGAAGATCGGCTACTACAAAGCGGCAGAGATCGCACAAAAGGCGCACAAGGAAGGCACTACGCTGAAGGAAATGGCCGTCAAACTGGGCTACCTGACACCGGAAGAATTTGACGAATGGGTGATCCCGGCAAAGATGGTCGGCAAGCTGGATTAATTAAAACAGGAATAATATGCTGTCAACCGGGCTGAAGGAAAGGACCAAAGAGGCGCACCAGGCGCTGGAAGGGATCGTGATCAGGCAGATCAAAGCAATACAAAACAAAGAACAATACCGTGCCCTGCTGTATAAGTTTTACGGGTTCCATTTTCCGATGGAGCAGTTGTTTGACAAGTATTTTACCGATGAAATCGTTCCCTCCTATAGCCGGCGCCGGAGGGCCGGCGTGATCACGGAAGATTTAACCCATCTCGGCGGGACCAGCACCAATATTCCTCTTGCCACCGACCTGCCGGTGATCGACTCGCTGGCAAAAGCACTGGGTGCTTTTTACGTGCTGGAAGGTTCTACACAGGGCGGTACCATCGTGGCCAACATGCTGATTAAACATGTTGGGCTGACCCCGGAAACCACTTCTTTCTTCAGCGCCTATGGCGATGATAAAACGTTATGGGCTTCCTTTCGCGAAAAACTGGATAGCTATCCTGACGACCCTTCTTTTCAAGAAGAAGTGATTGCGGCAGCAAATGATACGTTTACGGCACTGAAAAACTGGATGATCGTATAACACTGCTTTGTCCGTTTTTCAATTTTCTTTTTTGTTACTATGCTATCCCGGTCAAATTGAAAAAATAAAGTTGTTGTTGCAATTGGATCACCGCCTGAACCAATGCTGCCCGTCTGTTTTATACCCTATTTCATTTTGCCTGGCATGGTCAGGCTGTCCCAATAGGTTTTCGATTCACTCAGGCTTCTCCTTCAGGTTTCAAATACCTGATAATATCGTTAACCATTTCTTTCTTTCCGGAAAGGTTCCTATTGCCCAGCTATTAGTCATAACAGAACTTTGTCTATTCCGTGACGTAAAAAGCGGAGCTTCCCACCTGTATTATTTGTTTCAGCCAGAATCGTTTTATCAGGAAGGCGGGAAGGATTAGATTACTGCTTTTCACCTTCGCCAGGAGTCTTATCATCCGTACCCGGCTGCGGAGCTTTGCCGGTCCTGTACTGGTGCACTTCTTCCAGCATCATGATGGCAGTGGCGTTGGAGTCGATCATTTTTTTATAATCGGCCAGTGTTTCTTCTTTTTCTGCAAGTTTTGTTTCCAGTTCAGCTACCCGGGCCTCCAGCATGGTTATCCTGGAAGTAAGCGGCTCCACTTCTTTTTCGCGTGTAGCCTGCAGGAAACCGTCCTGGTAATAAACAGAGAAGAAGTCGAATTCAAGGGCTTCGGAGATCCGCTTCAGCAGATCCGAATCGACAGAGGGCCTTGTGAAAATATTACCGACATTCTGCTTGGAGCTGCTGATCAGCTGCCCCAGGTATTCCTGGGTAATGTCTTTTTCATCGACCTTTTGCGATATGAGCTGGCCCATATGAATTGGCATGCCCAAAATTCAAAAAAAGCAGACGCCTGCCGGTGACAATCAGAACGATATATAGAGTCAAAAAGTAAAATTTTATTTTACTAAAGGGTGCCAATAGCACACTTTGGTAAAACCCAGATCTGTTTTTTAAGGAGAAATTTCAGGCGGTACCCACTACACGGGCGATGCACTCCCTGATCTCGCTGATGCTGGAAGGCTTTCGGATATAACCAGCCACATTGATACCCAGCGACAGCTTTTCGATATCGGTATGGCCTGAATGCAGGATAACAGGAATATTCAAATGACGGAGGGAA
>JBEVLT010000054.1:0-6744 GCA_040509055.1 Chitinophagaceae bacterium | reverse complement strand
CATGCAAAAAAGTCATTACAAGCAGGAACTCACCATCTCCGCTACGCAAAAACGAAAGGGTGCTGCTAACAAGAAGGCCGATGTACTAAAGATTCAAAGCTGGCTCACCTTGTTTGAGCTGTTGAAGCCCGGCAGCGGTACGCTTACCGGTATGGATGGCGACTTCGGGCCGGCTACGGAAAAAGCCGTGATCAATTTTCAAAAAGCAAAAGGCATCACGCAGAACGGGGTTGTCGACGCTGCGCTGTTCAGCCAGCTTTGCGCCCCGATGAAGAAGGCTTTTGAGACTACGCCCACCGGAAATGGCCTTCGCCAGCGTATCCTGAGCGCTGCCAAATTGCATGTAGAAAACTCGCCTTACGAGCTCAGGATCGATAGCCAAACGAATTCAGGGCCCTGGGTGCGCAGCTATATGAACGGGCAGGAGGGAGAGGATTGGCTATGGTGCATGGGCTTTGTACAGACCATTATCGACCAGGCTGCTTCTTCCCTCAATAAAAATTTTAAGGACCTGATGCCGCTGACCTTTAGCTGCGATACGGTGGGTAACCTGGGTGTGAGCAAGGGACTGCTTACCCGTTTTGCCAAAGTGCGGCAGGACCCATCCAAAGTAAAACCCGGTGATATTTTTCTGATTCAAAAAAGTGAGCAGGACTGGATCCATACAGGCATCATCGTGTCTGTTGGCAATGACATATTCGAAACCATCGAAGGAAATACCAATAGCGATGGCAGCAGCAACGGCAACCGTGCCTGCAAGCGGGTACGGAATTTCAGGACCAGCAAACTGGATGTTTTTTCTATTGAACCACTTGTATGATACAACAATGCGCACAGCCGAACATATAACAAAGACCGCGGGGGCCGGGAGCAGGACAACTTCCCGTTTTATCCAACCCAAACTCACCATCAATAATCCCAATGACCGGTATGAACAGCAAGCGAATGCGATGGCGGATGCTGTCATGAAGGTGGGACCCCCCCCTGTGCAATCAAATGCGAATGCCGGTCCGTTTTTTAAACCCGCTCCCGTTCCTATCACCCCTGTTCAGCGCAAATGCGCGCATTGCGAAGCCGAAGAAAAGGAAGTGCAGCGCAAGGAGAATGGCCCGGAGACAGAGGCGGGCAGCGGCCTGGAAAATTATATCGGGGGGCTTGGTGCTAGCGGACAACCCTTGTCAAACGAAGTAAGGAGTTTCTACGAACCCCGTTTTGGTCGCGATTTCAGCAATGTAAGAGTGCATACTGATCAGGTGGCAGCAAAATCAGCACAATCCATCAATGCACTGGCATATACTTCAGGCAATAATATCGTTTTTAATAATGGACAATATTCTCCCGGTACCGATAGCGGAAAAAGGTTGCTGGGGCATGAGCTGACACATGTGGTGCAGCAGGGAGATTCGATCAGGACAAAAATAATCCAGCGGGCGGAGAACGATTCCTCTGTGGGATGTACCGGCTTAACGGATACCAGGACTGATGTAAATGCATATGTCAATACTGCTTTGGCAGGATTGAGGCCGGCGTCTGCAGCAGATATGATAAGCGGGATCAGGGGTGGCATCGGCAGCGATATGTTTACGTCTCCGGGCAGAACGGAGATTGAAGGATGGGCTGTGGGCCTGCCTTCTGCCAAAGCTCATCAGCCTTCAGCGGCGTCTACAAAGTATAGCGGAGTTAATTATGTTCTCTGGAGCAATCCTGTATTCCCCATATTAAATCCTACGATGAAAGTAAACGGCGTGTGTATAGGAAGCGATAAGCTTGGCCATTTTTTCCAGCAGGGCCATGAGTATTACGTAGAATCGCACCGGTCCGGAGGAAGTGTAGCTACGGCGGTAGCTGGCGGACAAAGACAGGAATCAGGAGGATACGGTTTGAGAACTACCGGGGTCTTTTCAAATGCTGATCTTGAGGCAAACCGGAAAGGGCTTGACTTTTACAATGACCTTGCTGCATCCCCGGGAATGAGCTTTGATATTGCTACCTATATCAATGCCAATTGGAGTGAAGTGAATAATCCCAATTTTTACGAGTCATCTGTAGGGCAAATAGTCTGGCGAAATCTGTTAAATGGCAGGTGGACCGGTTTTTTTGAAGATCCGGCTGCCAGTGTTTCCAGGCAAATTACGGTGACGCTGACGGTCAACTCTTCCAACAATGTTTCTATAAGCGGCACGTTTGTTCATAATGCAGGATCGGGTACGCTCACCGGTACGATTACGCATAATACGATCAGGCCGCCGCAAGCCAGCAGTGTCACCAGCGCCATTTCCGGGATTACCATCAATTTTGACTGGGTTTCCGGCGCCCGCAGCGGAAAAGGTATCTGGAATAACAACAGAGAAAATGAGCTGATCGGGACATGGGGCAACGGTACGTCGAACAGTGACGGAGGCAATTGGAATATAACCAAGTAGTAGCGCTGCTATGAAGAACGTGTAAGCATGATGTAAATTTTATTAGATGGTCTCACCACAGCATAACGCAAAACCTTCCGGCCTGGGCAACACCGCAGCACAACGACTTCCTTTTATCCAGCCAAAGCTCACCATCAATAATCCCGGTGACCGGTACGAGCAGGAAGCAGATGCGATGGCAGCTACCGTCATGCGGATGAAGGATCCGGTGGTACAGGCAAAAACGGATACCGGGTTGTTTTTTAAACCGACCCCGGTTGCCCTTACTCCTGTGCAGCGCAAATGCGCCCATTGCGAAGAAGAGGAAAAGAAAGCGCAGCGGAAGGAAATAAACAGGGAGGAACCAGCTGCGGATACCGGTCTTGAAAGCTATATCGGCGGGCTTAACGGCGGTGGCCAGTCATTGCCGGGCGAAGTCCGCAGTTTTTATGAACCCCGGTTCGGTTATGATTTTAGCAATGTGAAAGTGCATACCGATACCGTGGCGGCAAAGTCGGCCCAATCGATCAATGCGCTGGCCTATACATCGGGGAATCATATTGTCTTTAACAACGGCCAGTATTCACCGCAAACCGACAGCGGCAAAAGATTGCTGGGGCATGAGCTGACGCATGTGGTGCAGCAAGGGAGTCATTTACAGGCAAAGCAGATCCAGCGACAGGCGGACATCAGCCAGGCACCTGCAGACCTGTCCTGCGTGACCACCACAGGCCCCGGGCACCCCGCCGGGATCGATTTTCTTTTTCCTATTTCCTCTGCCTCACTGACCCCCGGGCAGAGCAGTGACGCAGCTGCGTTTGCTGCCTCGTGGATAGCAGGCGGGGCCACGGATGATATTACCATCGATGGCTATGCAAGCACCGATGGGGCGCAGTCGATGAACTGGACCCTTTCCTGCAACAGGGCTGAAATCGTCAAGGCGGAATTAATAGCCAATGGCGTCCCTGCTGCGAAGATACTGACGCTTGCTCATGGAGAGTCCACCGAGTTCTCTGCCACTTCCTTGCCGCCCAACCGCCGGTCGATCCTGCATTCGATCCATGTGCCTGCGCCACCACCCGAGCCAAAACCCAAATGCGGTCCTGATGTTACAACCTGGTTTGTGGACCAGGTCAATATGGCGACGAGCGATGCGGCCGTATTATCGGTCAGGTCTGACCTGGCTACTGCTGCCCGCTTTTTGTCAGGTGCAGGCGTGACGCCAGCCGATATTGCCGAGGCCAGTGTGACGGCTGCTACCCTGGCGCAGCATACCCGGTTAAGGTCCCGGGCCCCGGCCTTCAATCCCACCATTACCGGCCAGCTTGCTGCAGGTACCGCATCAGCAGGAAGAGTGAACGCAGCACCAATTACAGCAGTTCCGTCCATCGTTGCTGCAACGGCGTTGGTGGCTTCTGCTGCGCTCAAATGGAAGAGGCTGGTGGACCATACGGCCAGGTATGATTTCAAGGCGCATGTGATGAACCATCCGCGGTCGGCCCATTGCCCCGATGACGGCTGTGAATCGGTAGAGACCGGTGTGGTCACCATGTGCCCCGGAGGTGCGGCTGAGAATTGTTACGAATCCGACCTGACAGGAAATTTGTTCTATGCCCTGATCGGCAGGTTTATCGGCTGGAGCGAACTGACACTGCAGCTGGGTTCACAGCTGGCAGAGCTTACCGACAGTCGTGTTACGGCAACGCACCCGGCCGTTACCTGGGATTCGCCCGAAGATACCGCCGGCATTCATTTGGGCTTTGCATTGCCATTGCCGTTAACAGCAGCAGGCTTATGCGCGATGCTGGCCCCGGCCAGGGCCTCGCTGTCGAGTAAAGCTGGTTGTGATGATTGTACGGAACCGACGACAGCGGCGCATAGATGATGTGATCGGAAGAAAATATTTGAACCAGGATCAGGATAATGGCAGCAATTATTTTATCACTGCTTATGCTGCCGGGCAACTCAACTAATACACTACTCAAAACAGAATAGTACAGCACATGTCAGCAGGTCTTTCGAATATAATCAATTCCTTCCAGCTGCTTCAGCAGGTGATCCGTAACCGCCTGGATGCTCATTTTAAAAAAGAAGAAAAGCCGGTAGCCGCATTCTTCCCCCCGGTACACCTGCAGGAAGATCATACACTGCTGCATCAATTCATTATCGGCAACCAGCTCACGATCGAAGAATACATCACCTTGCTGATCGCGCTGGCGCCGCATGCGCCGCCGGCTTTTTTTGAAAATCTCATCCAGGAATACTTGCCGCAGGGAGGTGATTTTCCCGAATTCGGAGGGACCAGGGGCGCCAACCAGCGCAGCCTGTTGCCCACCGGCGAAACCGTTTTATTCATCCTGGCGGGAAATGACCTGGCAGGGCGCCTGCACCTGCAGCAGCTGTTTGCCCCGGACCATCTTTTCAGGAAGCAGGACATCCTCTGGCTCGAAGATGTAAAAGAAGGCGAGCCGGCCATGAGCGGCCGCCTGATCCTGGGCGCCGAATGGGTATCGCGGTTCCTGTTCAACAAAGAGACCACCCCACGGTTCAGCCCTGACTTTCCGGCCAGGCAGCTGGTCTCCCGGATGAACTGGGAGGATATCATCCTGACACGGCAGACGAGAGATGAAATAGAACAGATCAAAATATGGCTGACGCATAACGAAACCCTGCTTCGCGACGCCAATCTTGCCCGGAAGCTGAAACCCGGTTATCGTGCCTTGTTCTATGGCCCGCCGGGTACCGGCAAGACCCTCGCCGTGTCCCTGCTGGGAAAGGAATTTGGTAAAGAAGTGTACCGGGTCGACCTTTCGCAGGTGGTGTCCAAATACATCGGCGAAACGGAAAAGAACCTGGAAAAGATCTTCAGCAAAGCGGAGCACAGCAACTGGATCCTGTTTTTTGATGAAGCGGACGCCCTGTTTGGAAAACGTACCAATGTAAGCAGCTCCCACGACCGGTATGCCAACCAGGAAGTATCCTACCTGCTGCAACGGGTAGAAGATTTTCCCGGGTTGCTGATCCTGGCATCCAATTTCAAGAGCAACCTGGACAAAGCATTTATCCGCCGGTTTCATGCGATGGTACATTTCCCCATGCCTGATGCAAAAGAACGGCTGGAGATCTGGAAGAAATCACTGCCCGCGAACCTGCAATTGACTGCCGAAGCAGACCTGAACCAGCTTGCACAGCGCTATGAACTGAGCGGCGCTTCTATCTTAAATATCATGCATTTCTCGGCCCTCCGCACACTGAGCAGGGGCAGCAGTGAGATCGGCGATGCCGACCTGCAGATGGGTATCCGCAGGGAATTCTGGAAAGAAGAAAAATCAATTTAAATAAAGGTACCGCCATGGTTGACAGGCTGGCACCGGCTGGCCGGCAACCCGCAGCATACCATTTATGAAGATGCTAACATCTTCCTTCCTAACTTGCAGGACGGAGTGGAATATTTTAACCAGTATAATATGAAAAACTTTATTTTATTGATCCTGCTTGCCATTGGCGTATCGGCCAATGCGCAATCGCTGAAGGAAACACTGTACAGCGGCCGGTTGAAAACGGATACCGGCACCGTGATCCGCAAAGGCGAAGACCTGAGCACCAAAATAGATACGACGACCCGTAAGCCGCAGCCTGAACCGGCAAAGGTGAAACCCGTACCCGGCAACAGCGATCCGGCTGCCCCGGGAGGCGCCGTGCTGAACGCAGATTCTACAGCAGCGCCCGCCGCTGGCGTGAAGGACAATAACAAAGTGTGGAAAGATTACATGGATGAGCTGATCGGCGCCCTGCGTACGGAGGTGCTGCCTTCCAAAAAGGTCAAAGACGGCGTGTATTCCGTGCTGATCGAATACCAGATCGGGACGGACGGGCAGGTATCGGTGAACAGTGTGTCCACATCCCCCAAAAGCGACTACCTGGAGCAGCAGGTGAAAGAACGGATGACACTTACAGCTCCCCAGCTGACACCGTTGCTCAACAATTATGGCAAACCCAGGGTGGCGGTCAAAAAGCAGACGATCACGCTATCCAAATGACCTGATAAATGATTTCAGTACAGGGCCCGGACATCCTCCGGGCCTTTTTATTTGTAAGCATTGCAGGTGACAGTAATGCCTTTACTGTAGTGACGGTCCCGGCATCTGCTCTGCAGGCCCCCGGATTGAGGGGGTGAGATCGACTGGAGCCGGATCAATGAACACACGATAAGACGCCTGTTCATTGGCTCTTCATCACAGGTCATAACTGCCCGGTTCGGCCCGGAATTTGATTTTAGATCCTAAAATCGACATCATGGAAAAAAATGAACTGCCCAAAAAGACAGAGGACCGGGATGAAC
>JBEVLT010000053.1:0-8795 GCA_040509055.1 Chitinophagaceae bacterium | reverse complement strand
GATAAACAGCAGGAGCAGGACAGCATAGCCTGCAGAAAGCGATTTTCTCATAGTAAAGATTTTGGCTGGCATCTAAAAGTGTGACTTTTCTTTTGTCGGCACAAGCGTATAACTACGCATTCAGGCAAGTAAAAAGCGAAGCCGGCCAATCATTCGCGGCCCGAAAAGAAGAAAAACATGGATGGCGGCAGAAGAAGGCCGTTTGTAGAAAGTTAAATAGCAATAGCGATGGGCTATCGTATGGGTAATATGGCAACAATCCCGGCCGGAATACTAAAAACATTCAATACTCAATATTCAACACACAATGTTCAGGTGAATGCCCGGCAGGAGTCCTCTCCCCCCTTGAGCATTGAATATTGACTGTTGAATATTGATTGTTTTGAGCTATCGGATATTGAGTATGATTACACTAATGCTGACAACTACTGATGAACACGACAAGCAAGGCTACTTATCAAACCCAAAAACCGTTTGAGCGCCGCTTGCCATTCTTTTGTCCCAGAATTGAAACCGTAACGCCAATTCCCCGGCCTTCTGAACAGCGATCCTTTGTAAATCAAGCGGCTTATCCACGCCGGTTACTTTTTCATCTGAAATCACGATGACGGAAGGAGGATAAAAAACCGAATAACTGATAGGAGCGGTTGCCACCGTATCAGTTCTATTCTCCGATTTCACTACCTCCCGGTATCCTGCATAGGTAACAAACAGCGTATCGCCCCTGCGGGAAAAACGGCCGGTATAGGACAGCTTCCTGACTGATTTATAGTGATCACGAAAACTGGATTTGTAGGTGGAAACAATGATCGTAGAATCGCTCAGCAATTCCAGCACCTTGTCATTATTCGTGACTCCTATCATATGACAAAGCTGATCATAATCATGATAGGCATGTGTAGTGAAGGAGGCCTGCCCGCGTACGAGTAAGCAGGATAAACAAAGACCAGCCAGCATGTATAGCTTGCTTTTCACAACCCGGTTTACTGTATCGTCCACACTTCATTCCCCCTGAGCAGCTTGTCAAGGTCGGCCGCTTTCCGGGCTTTGGCGTCTTCGATCTGCAGGGCCATCATTTCTTCGTAGCAGGGCCTGTCCGTTTGGTAAAACACGCCGAAGGGGCGCGGCAAATGGCCTTCTTTTTTCGGATCGTCGAAAATGCGGACCAGTATCTGCGCTTTGTAAATGTCATGCTCGTCGTGGATCCACAGGTCGTCGGCGCTGTAGCCGTCGCTCAGGCTCACCACTTTCGGGGTAAAGCCGTCCAGCCGGATGCCCTTGTCATTGCCGGTACCGAACAGCAGCGGCTTGCCCTGTTCCAGGAACAGGGTTTCCTGCGGCTTGCTTCCTTTTTCTGTAAAAACCTCGAAGGCGCCGTCGTTGAAAATATTGCAGTTCTGGTAGATCTCCAGGAAAGAGGCACCGCGGTGCTGATTGGCCCGCAGCAGCAGGGCCTGCAAGTGCTTGGGATCGCGGTCCATGGTCCGGGCCACGAACGTGGCATCGGCGCCCATGGCCAGCGCCAGGGGGTTGAACGGGTGGTCGATGCTGCCGAACGGGGTAGACTTGGTGACCTTGCTGGTCTCCGAGGTAGGCGAATACTGGCCTTTCGTCAGCCCGTAGATCTGGTTGTTGAACAGCAGGATATTGACGTCGAAATTCCGGCGCAGCAGGTGGATGGTATGGTTGCCCCCGATGCTCAGGCTGTCGCCGTCGCCGGTAACGATCCATACGCTCAGTTCGGGCCGCGAAGCCTTCAGCCCGCTGGCAATAGCCGTGGCACGCCCGTGGATGGAGTGCATGCCATAGGTATTCATATAATAAGGGAAGCGGCTGCTGCAGCCGATGCCTGATATGATCACGACATTTTCTCTCGGGATACCCAGTGTGGGCATCACTTTCTGCACCTGCGCCAGGATGGAATAATCACCGCAGCCCGGGCACCAGCGGACTTCCTGGTCGGTAGCGAAGTCTTTGGCTGTAAGCGGCGGCAACGTAGCTGTATCACTCATTTTCTAAATATACATTACAAAACTCTACAAAATTAGAGGAATATTGCCAAAGCCGGCCCCTTTCATTAGTTTTAAACCGGCCGGCATCTGCTTTGTTATTTACAATAACTTACAGTATCATTTCATGATCATTATGTCAGAAAACCTGTACGATTTCGGCATGATCGGCCTGGGCACCATGGGCCGTAACCTGCTGCTTAACATGGCCGATCACGGTTTTGCCGTCGCAGGCTATGACAGGGATGCGGGCAAAACCACGGCCCTCGAGGCTGCCGCCACCACCGGCACTACGGTAAAGGGAGCCAGCAGCCTGGCCGATCTGGTGCAGCAGCTCAAAACGCCGCGCAAACTGATGATGCTGGTACCGGCCGGCCCTGCCGTAGACAGCGTGCTGGCTGACCTGCTGCCCCTGCTGCAGCCCGGCGATATCGTGATCGATGGCGGCAACTCCCACTATACCGATACGCTCCGCAGGATTGGATCCGTAAAAGACAGCCAGATCCATTTTATGGGGATGGGCGTCAGCGGTGGTGAGCATGGCGCCCGTACGGGTCCCAGCATCATGCCGGGAGGCGACCGGGAAGCTTGGCAGCAACTGCAGCCCCTGCTGGAAGCAGTATCGGCCAAAGTGGAGGGCGAACCCTGCGTGGCCTACATGGGCAAGGGAGCGGCCGGTCATTACGTCAAAATGGTGCACAACGGTATCGAATATGCCATTATGCAGCTCATCAGCGAGGTATACGATATACTGAAGCGCCATGCAGGACTGAGCAACGACGAACTACATACCGTATTCAACACCTGGAACGAGGGCGAACTGCAGTCATTCCTGGTCGAGATCACCGCCCATATCTTTTTAAAGCAGGACGAATTAACGCCGCAGCGGCTGATCGACGTGGTGCTCGATAAGGCCGGGGCCAAGGGCACCGGCAAATGGACTTCGCAGGACGCTATGGATATCGGCGTGGCCGTGCCCACGATCGACATTGCCGTGATCATGCGTTCGCTGTCGGCCATTAAGGACGAACGGGTGGCGGCGGCGGCCCTGTACAAACCGGCGGTAAAAACAGCCGGCGCAGGCAGGGATCAGCTGATCGCTCAGCTGCGTGATGCATTGTACAGCGCCACCATCCTTTGCTATGCGCAGGGCCTGGCCATGCTGCAAAAAGCTTCGGCAGAACTGCAGATGGATATACCGATGAAGGACGTGGTGAAGATCTGGCGCGGCGGCTGCATCATCCGCTCTTCGCTGCTCGAACTGTTTATGAGCGTATATACCGGCAAAAAAGCCGTACCCAATATCCTGCTCAGCAAAAAGATCGCATCGCTGGTAAAAAGAAAATCCGGCGGGCTGCGCAAAACGGTACGGCTGGCAGCAGCCCATAAAATACCGGCTGCCGGGCTGATGAGCGCCCTGGCCTATCTGGATGCCTACAGCACGGCGCAGCTGCCGGTCAACCTGATCCAGGCACAGCGCGACTACTTCGGCGCACATACCTACCAGCGCACCGACCGTGAAGGGAGTTTTCATACAGAATGGTAAACACACGACAATGGCAGCCAAAAAAAATACCGCACCTACACTTCTTTTCATTTTCGGCGGCAGCGGCGACCTCACCAACCGCAAGCTGATCCCGGCATTGTACAACCTGTACATCGATCACTACCTGCCTGAAAAGTTTTTCGTGATCGGCATCGGCCGCACGCCCTTCTCTTCCCAGCAGGAATACCGCGACAAGCTGCTGGAGGGCGTGCAACAGTTTTCCCGGCGCAAAGGCGAGCCCGACGGCCAATGGAAGGCCTTTTCCGAAAGCATCCTGTACTTCGAAAAAGACCTGCTGGAAGACGACACTTACGCGCATATACATGAATGGATCAGTGAAAAGGCCAAAGAATGGAATGCCCGGCCTACCTCCATCTTTTACCTGGCGGTAGCGCCGCAGCTGGCCCCCGGTATTGCACAAAAGCTGCATGAACACAGTGTGTGTAAAGACCCTGCACATACCCGGATCGTTTTCGAAAAGCCATTTGGCCACGATCTGCAAAGTGCCCATGAGCTGAATAAGCTGCTGGCCGGCATGTTCGAAGAAAACCAGATCTTCCGCATCGATCATTACCTGGGCAAGGAGACGGTACAGAACATTCTTGCGTTCCGCTTTGCCAATGCGTTGTTTGAGCCGGTATGGAACAGCAACTACATCGATCATGTGCAGATAACGGCTGCAGAAACCGTAGGCGTGGAAGACCGCGGCGGCTATTACGAGCAGGCCGGCGCCCTGCGGGACATGGTGCAGAACCATATTCTCCAGTTGCTATGCATGATCGCCATGGAAGCCCCTACCTCCTTCGAGGCCGACGAGATCCGGAATAAAAAAGTGGATGTGCTCAATGCCATCCGGAAAATAGAACCCGAGGAAGTGCATGCGGCCACAGCCCGGGGACAGTACGGTGCCGGGTGGATGCAGGGCAAACAGGTACCGGCGTACCGGCAGGAAAAAAATGTGGACCCGCGCTCGCCGGTAGAAACGTTTGTCGCCGCAAAATTCTATGTCGATAACTGGCGCTGGCAAAACGTACCCTTCTATGTCCGCACCGGCAAGCACCTGTATGAAAAAACCACGCTGGTCACCATCCAGTTCAAAAACGCACCGTATTATGCCTTCCCGAAAGAGGCGGCAGAAACCTGGCGGTCGAACCGGGTGATCTTCAGCATACAGCCGGAAACGGATATCCGCATCCGCTTCCAGGCAAAACATCCCGGGCCGCATATGACGCTCGATCCGGTGGATATGGTGTTCAACTACGCAGAAGCTTACGATGGCCAGGAGCCGGAAGCTTACGAAACGCTGCTGGAAGATGTGATCGAAGGCAACCCTACCCTCTTTATGCGAGCCGACCAGATCGAAGCCGCCTGGAAAGTGATCATGCCGATCGTGGATGCCTGGCAAAAACGGCCGCCCGTGGATTTTCCCAATTATGCACCCGGCAGCTGGGGACCTGAAGATGCGGAAGCGCTGATCGCCAAGGATGGGCACCATTGGGTGACGCTGCCGGTAAAACACAAAGAAGAGCATTAACCAAAGAACCTGAACCATGAATCCCGTGAACCTGCATATCGCCGATACGACCGATGAACTGAGCCATCATATAGCAGATTGGCTGGTTACCTACAGCCAGGAAGTACTGGAAAGAAGGAACCGCTTTACAATCGCCTTATCCGGCGGCAGCACACCCAAACAACTCTACCGGCTGCTGGCATCGGACGAGTATAAAGACCGGATCGACTGGAACCAATGGCATGTATTCTGGGGCGATGAGCGGTTCGTACCGTTTGCCGACGAGCGTAACAATGCAAAAATGGCCTTCGACGAATTGCTGTCGCATGTGCCGGTGCCGCAAAACCAGGTCCACACCATTCCTACCTGCGTGGAACCCGGACTGGCCGTTGCATCGTACCAGCAGCTGCTGCACCGCTATTTCGACCGGCAGCTGTACACGTTCGACCTGGTATTGCTGGGTCTGGGCGATAATGCACACACCCTTTCGCTGTTTCCGGGCTATACCGACATCCTTTTTGACAAAACAACCTGGGTAAAGGCATTTCACCTGGAAGAGCAGGATATGTACCGCATCACCCTTACCTCCGCCATCGTGAACAATGCAGGCCGCGTGGCCTTCCTGGTCAGTGGCAACGACAAATCAACCGCTGTGCGCCACGTGGTTGCCGGCTCTTACGATCCTACCCGCTATCCCGCACAGCTCATCCGGCCCCTGAACGATGAATTGTACTGGTTTATCGACAAACAGGCAGCGGCAGGCCTGCAATACGCCGTATAGAAAAAGCATTACGCTGTCACGATAAAACAGTTATTTTACGCCCATGCTTTCGCGCAAACACCTGGCGACCCTATTGGTATTGGCCCTGCTGGTCACGGCAGGCGCCGCCGCTGTGAGCCCGTCCCGAAGAACGCATAAAAACCTGAAAGTGCTGCCACAGGATATCAGCGACCCAATGCTGGACAGCATCATGATCTCGTACAACAAGGCCCTCGGCGTAAACTGCGATTTCTGCCACGTGCAGGCCACTGGTTTGCCGGATAGCCTGGACTATGCATCAGACAGGAATCATATGAAAGAAAATGCCAGGGAAATGATGCGGATGACCATCCTGATCAACAAAACTTACTTCTATTACGATAAGACACAGCGACCGGAATACCTGAACGTGGTGAACTGCATGACCTGTCACCGCGGCACGGCCTACCCGGTGGAATAAAAAAAGCGGCTGCATAGCAACCGCTTTTTACTGCCTGTTCAAACAGGTCAGAAAATATATTTTCCTTCTGCGATCATTTTATCGGCGATCCTCCTGCGGGCGTCTTTGGTGTTGAACGGCTCCGCTTTGGTAAAACGTTTCAATCCCATCAGGATCATGCGTTGCTCATCGCCTTCGGCAAAGGAGTTGATGGCATCCTTACCGGCCTTGTTTACCCGGTCGGCCGCATCGTACAGATAAGTGCGCATGATATCCTGGTAAAGCCTGCTGGCTTCTTCGCCCTGCTGTTCCGTCATTTTCATCACGCGCAGCAGCACGCTTTCGGCATTGTATGTTTCGATGGCCATGTCGGCAATGTTCATCAGCACTTCCTGCTCGCTTTCGATCTTCATCATCAGCTTTTGCACAGCGGCGCCGGCCGTAATTAATATCGCTTTTTTCAGGTTGGCCACCAGCTTCCGTTCTTTGTCAAACGGCGCTTCGTCTTCCGCACCGAAATCGGGTATGCTCATCAGCTCTTTCTGGACGTTCATGGCCGGCCCCATCAGGTCCAGCCGGCCCTGCATGGCCCTTTTCAGCGTCATATCGAGCGTGAGCAGCCGGTTGATCTCGTTGGTGCCTTCGTAAATGCGGTTGATGCGGCTGTCGCGGTAAGCTCTTGAAATATTGTATTCGGCGCTGAACCCGTTGCCGCCGTGTATCTGCACGCCCTCGTCCACCACGAAGTCGAGCACTTCGCTGCCGAATACTTTCAGCATGGCGCACTCGATGGCATATTCCTCGGCGCCACCCAGCAGCGATTCATTGGACGGTTTACCGGCAGCGAGCAGCTCCTGCTCTTTGTCATCGACCCATTTGGCCGTGCGGTACAGGGCCGATTCGGCTACGAAAATGCGGAGGGCCATTTCAGCCAGCTTATGTTTGATCGCCCCGAAGTTTGATATCGGCTGTTTGAATTGTTCCCGGGTACGCGCATAGGTCACCGTTTCATTCAGCGCCCGCCTGGAGCCACCTACGGCCGCTGCGCACAGCTTCAGCCGGCCGATATTCAGGATATTGAAAGCAATACGGTGTCCTTTGCCGATCTCGCCGAGTACATTTTCTACCGGCACTTTGGCGTCCTGGAAATAGAGCTGCACGGTAGAGGAACCTTTGATCCCCATTTTGTGCTCTTCCGGTCCCTGGGTAAACCCTTCGGTACCCCGGTCCACGATAAAGCCGGTGAACTTATCGCCATCCACCTTTGCAAATACGGTATACACCTGCGCAAAACCGCCATTGGTGATCCAGCATTTCTGCCCATTCAATAAATAGTATTTACCGTCATCGCTCAGTTTCGCCGTTGTTTTGGCGCCCAGTGCGTCGCTGCCGCTGTTGGGCTCCGTCAGTCCGTAAGCGCCGGCCCACTCGCCGGTGATCAGCTTAGGAATGTATTTCTCTTTTTGCTCCGGCGTACCGAAATAAAGGATGGGTAATGTGCCGATACCCGTATGGGCCGCAATGGCCACCGAAAAAGAATGTCCTGCACCCAGGTATTCGTTCACCAGCGTGGACGTAACAAAATCCTTTCCCAGGCCACCATATTCTTCCGGGAAGGATACGGACAGCAGCCCCTGCTCACCGGCCTTTTGCACCAGCGATTTCATCAGGCCAGGCTCCAGGTTATCGATCCGGTCCAGGATCGGGTACACTTCGGCATCCAGGAACTGGTCGCACATGTCCTGGATCATCTTTTCTTCTTCGGTGAAATCTTCGGGAGTAAAAATATCCGACGGCGATGATTCCTTCACCAGCCATTCCCCACCCTTCAAAAGGGTTCTTGTTTCTGCTGCGGTGCTCATGGTACGAGAGATTTAAGAAGTTTAAAGTTTAAAAGGTTTTAGGGTTCCAGGAACCGAAGGCTCCATCGCTGAGCGAAGCCTGTTAATGGTATCGACTATTCACCATTTACCACTCACTATTTCAAATTATCATACACAATCTGCAGCACGTCCTTGCACACGTCGATCTTGTCGGCGGGCACGGTCTTTAACGCTTCGTTCAGGGTATCGTCGGCGATCTGCATGGTTTCCTCTTCCAGTTTCTGCGCCTGTTTGGTCAGGTAGATCAAGTTGATGCGCCGGTCGTTTTCCGCAGGTACACGCTTCACCAGGTTCAGCTTCTCCAGGTTGTCCACCAGCCGGGTAATGCTCGGTTTGTCGCGAAAAGTAGCATTGCACAATTGCTGCTGGCTCCTGCCATCTTCTTTCCAGAGATGGTACAGCACGCTCCACTGCTCGATGGTAATGTTAAGACCAGCCGTATTGAATTTCTTTTGCAGGCGGCGGGCAATAGCGATCGATGCCTTACCCGTGATAAAACTATAAAGCTCCCCTTTTTTAAATTGGTTGTTTGACATATAGTTGTTTGTGCAACTATCAAAAATAAGATTATTTTTGGATGATTCCATTTTATTTTTTTGATAAAAATTCATCTGTGGGTCACCAGTGGTTATCGTATAAGCAGAA
>JBEVLT010000052.1:0-3596 GCA_040509055.1 Chitinophagaceae bacterium | reverse complement strand
TATATTACGAAGGAACCGTTTGGTATAAACGGTCATTCGACTTTGAAAAGCCCCGAACGCCGGCAAAGCTGTTTATTTATTTCGGCGCGGTCAATTACCGGGCGGATGTATACCTGAACGGTAAAAAACTAGGGACCCATAAGGGCGGGTTTACTCCTTTTAATTTCGGGGTACCAGACTCCGTTATCAAAGCAAAAGATAATTTTCTTGTCGTCAAAGTGGATAATACCCGCTATGCAGATGAAGTGCCTACCTTAAATACCGACTGGTGGAACTATGGCGGCATCACCCGTGATGTGAAGCTGGTGGAAATGCCTGCCGCTGCCGCTATACAGGATTATTTTATCCAGCTAAGTCCTGGCAGTTCCCAAAGCAACGCGGTAGAGGGCTGGGTAAAGCTGGACAATGCCTCCCCGGGAGAGAAAATAACGATTGATATACCGGAGCTGCAGGTAAGCAAGGTCTTCACTGCAAAAGGTGCTGTAACGCCCGTTGCATTTTCCCTGCCTGCCTTCCGGCGCTGGTCGCCCGAAGATCCTGCCTGTTACAACGTGATCGTTTCCACCGGCACGGACAGGGTGGAGGAGAAGATCGGGTTCCGGACGATCCAGACGAATGACAAACAGATCCTGCTGAATGGCCAGCCTGTTTTTTTGCGGGGCATCAGCATCCATGAAGAGATACCGCAGGAAATACGCAGGGCATACAGCCGGCAGGATGCGCTGCAGCTGCTGACATGGGCAAAAGAGCTGGGCTGCAATATGGTGAGGCTGGCACATTACCCGCACAATGAAACTATGACGCGCCTGGCCGATTCGCTGGGGCTGCTGATATGGTCGGAAATACCGGTGTACTGGACCATCGATTTTACGAGTAGAGCGGTGCTGCAAAAAGCAAGGGGGCAGCTTGATGAAATGATCACCCGCGATCATAACCGCGCCAGCATCATCGTATGGTCGGTGGGCAATGAAACGCCGGTCAGTATAGCCCGCACCGGTTTTATGAAGACGCTTATCGAAGAGGCCCGGGCACAGGACCCGACCCGGCTGGTCTCTGCAGCGCTGGAAGTAAACTATCACTCCGCCCAAAACCTTCGTTCGATCGATGATCCATTGGGGCAGTATGTCGATGTGATCGCCTTCAACCAGTATCTCGGCTGGTATGGCGGCACGCCCCTGAGCTGCCGGACGGCCACCTGGACCACGAAGTACGACAAACCGCTTTTTATCAGCGAGACAGGCGCTGAAGGCCTGGGTGGTTTTCATGCCGATTCGCTGACCATGTGGAGCGAAGAGTTTCAGGAATGGTATTATAAGGAGCAGGTGGCCATGCTGAAACGGATGCCTGCAAATTTCGCCGGCATTTCACCCTGGATATTGGCCGATTTCCGGTCGCCGCGGCGCAATCATCCTGTGTACCAGCAGGGATGGAATAACAAAGGATTGATCGGCCAGCAGGGAAATAAGAAAAAGGCATTTTACATATTGAGGGATTATTACGCAGAAATGGAAAAAATACATCATTGATTATGATACGAAGGAGTTTATTGCTGCTGAGCATTTTGCTGCAGATCATTTTCATGCAGGCGCAGCCCGGTCAGTTTATTCATACATCCGGTAAGGAAATAATCGGTACGGATGGCAGGCCCTTCCTGATCAAGGGTACCAACCTGGGCAACTGGCTGGTGCCGGAGGGATATATGTTCAAATTCAAAAACACCAATTCGCCGCGGATGATCCATGAAACGATCGCGCAGCTGGTGGGGCCGGCGGCGGCGGCAGCTTTTTGGAAAAAATACCTCGACAATTATATTACGGCAGCCGACATCCATTACCTGAAGACGATCGGTGTCAATTCGGTCCGGCTGCCGTTTAATTACCGGCTGTTCACCAGCGAAGACTACCTGGGCGCCAATGACCCGGGCCGGGGATTTCAATTGCTGGATAAGCTGGTGGCCTGGTGCAAAAAGGAAGGTCTTTTTATTATACTGGATATGCACTGCGCCCCTGGCGGGCAGACGGGTGATAATATCGATGATGGCTGGGGCTACCCGTTCCTGTTTGAAAGCGAAGAGAGCAGGCTGCTCACGATCGGTATCTGGCGAAAGATAGCGGAGCGGTACAGGAATGAAACGACCATCATGGGGTACGACCTGCTCAATGAGCCCATTGCGCATTATTTCGATGTGGCCCGTTTGAACCCTTTGCTGGAGCCGTTTTACCGGCTGCTGGTACAGGAGATACGGGCAGTGGATACCAGCCACATCGTGTTTTTGGGCGGCGCGCAGTGGAATACGAATTTTAAAGTATTCGGGGAGCCTTTCGATCCCAACGTGGTGTACACCTTTCATAAGTACGGCGATGTGGCCAACCTGGGGTCTATCCAGCGGTTTATCGATTTCAGGGAAAAATACAATGTGCCGATCTATGCGGGGGAAACCGGTGAGAACACCGATGAGTGGGTCGGCACTTTCCGGAAGCTGCTCGAAGACCATCATATCGGCTGGCATTTCTGGCCGTATAAGAAAATGGAAAGCACGAAGAATATCCTGTCGATCACCAAGCCGGCTTATTATGACTCCCTGGTTAAGTATGCCGAAAGCCCGCGGACAAGCTTTAAGGATATCCGTACGCTGAAGCCCAATGCCGCAGAGATAAAAAAAGCATTGGAAGGGTTTTTAAATAATTGCCTTTTTGAGCATTGCACGGCAAATGAGGGGTATATCAGGGCATTGGGATTGCAGGATATAAGTGTGGCACCGGTAGCGGGGGATGCTCCGCTAACTCAACCGGATTGATGCTGTTGCGGAGCGTTATAATCAGGCTGTTTGATGCCCGGATCAATAATCCTGAGTATAACTATTGCTATCGTTCCAGCATCGCTTTCAGACTTCGCGCATTTTCAAAGGCTTCTCCAATAGTATTATTAAAATACACGTACACATCCTTTCCTTTCTTCTGCCAGCCCCTGATCTCCGTGGCCTTTTCCTTCAGGAAAGAGGGGGAGTAACTCTCCTTATAATCCCCTTTTTCCCCGTGGAA
Source organism: Chitinophagaceae bacterium (assembly GCA_040509055.1). GTDB lineage: Bacteria > Bacteroidota > Bacteroidia > Chitinophagales > Chitinophagaceae > JAJKIP01. The sequence goes on along the minus strand of JBEVLT010000052.1, from coordinate 555 downwards.
CCGCAGGTACACAAATGGTGCTTTGGTGCGGGCTTCCCAGATCTTTGATTTCGGCATGTCGTGCAGTACCAGGGCAGCGCCACACTCATCCAGCAGCTCAACGGTTTCGCCTACGTACCATCCGGGATGCCTGAACTCCACGGCCAGCGGCCATTGCTCTTCCGGGGCACGGTCCGTCAGCCGCTCCAGAATTTCCTCCACGCGGGAAAAATAATCCAGCGTGATCTTACCCGGGAACTGTACCAGTAAGCAACCCTTTTTGTCGCCGGTCCCGGCGGCGGTCCGCATAAATTTCTCAAAGTGTGTCCAATCACCTTTCAGGTCTTTGGCGTGCGTGATATCCCGCGTGAGTTTGATGGAAAAACGAAAGTCGTCCGGTACCTCCTGCGTCCACTTTTCATAAGTAGTAAAAAGCGGTGTTTTGTAAAAGCTGCTGTTTATCTCCACAGTATTGAACAGCGTGCTGTAGTAATGCAGCCGGCTCTTTGACTGGTAAGCTGCGGGGAAACTGGTCTTATTGCCAGGTACCACCACGTTTGAAGTGCCAATGTAGAT
>JBEVLT010000051.1:0-7620 GCA_040509055.1 Chitinophagaceae bacterium | reverse complement strand
CATCCCTTTCTGGTATACAAAATACGAGCCGTTACGGCGTATTGCCTACGGATTTAGATTCGGTCTTCGATTTATACGCTTTGAAGGCGGCTACCAGGTCGTCTACGATCTCCTCCTGTCCTTTTTCACTGTTGATGTATTCTTCCTCCTCTTTGTTGGAGATAAAACCGATCTCCACCAATATACTCGGCATGCCCGTGGCCTGCAGCACCCAGATGCCGGTATCGTTGCGCTGCTTCACCCCGCGGCTCACGCGACCGGTGGTGATGAATTCTTTTTCCACCAGGTCGGCCAGGTCGTAGCTTTTGCGGAAATAATGCTGGGCATAGATCAGCATCCTTGCTTTCTCGGCAGGATCGGAAGGATCGGGCAGCTCCAGGGTAGACAGGGAGTCTATTTCACCATAATGCTCGTTATTGTTATTCACCGAGCGTACCTTGTCATCGTTCTTGTTCAGCGCCCAGATATAGGTTTCCGTACCCCGGGCAATATTCTCCCGCCATACTTTCTGGTACTCGTTCACGTAATAAGTCTGCTTTACTCTCTTCCCTTTTTTCTTTACATACTTTGTTTTGGCTGTTCTGCCGACCACCACATTCTCGTACCAGCCGCCGGGGCGCTTGCCGGCCGAGTTGCAATGTATGGCGATGAACAGATCACCGCCGGAGCGGTTGGCCAGGTCGGCCCGGTAGCGCAGCCCTTCGTCCTTGGTGCGCTTGTTGCCGGCCATGACATCCGTGGTACGGGTGTAAATGATCTTCAGGTCGGGAAACTCTTTTTCCAGGGCCTTACCGAATTTGAGCGACACCGAAAGGCTCACATCAGCTTCCGAAGAAAACATGCCCCTGGCACCCGGATCGATACCGCCATGTCCCGGGTCGATCACCAGCGTGCGGATAGTAGCCTTAGGTGGTTGCGGGCCTTTTTCGGTAAAGGAATAGAAGAGGGTGGAGCAACTGAAAGTGAACAGTAAAAGGATGGTCCGTTTCATCATTACTTTTGCTGTTATTTTAACGGGTTATTCGAAATCTTCACAAATTGTTTAAGGACGAAAGGGTTACTTTTGCCCCCAACCGTATGAAGCAACTGCGCAAATTTAATTTAAATTATCTGTTTAAAGGAGGGCTGCTTGTTGCTATCTTATTCACAGTAACGTGCAAAACGCAGGCGCAGCGTATCAACCGGACACAAATTGGCAGTCCTTTAACAATCGGGGCCGATACGTCAAGACCTTTAAGGCCCCCCGGAACCAACCCCGTCACTATTCTTGGTTCTGATACCACCCGGCTGCCGGGCGATTCCCTGCAACCGCGCGTCGATACCTTTTCCTTAAAGCTGTCGAAAGATACGCTGGAAGCACCGGTGCAATATTATGCACAGGACTCCGCCGTGATCATGATCCGGTCCAAAAAGATCTATCTCTACGGCAAGACCAAAACGGACTACCAGGACGTGACCCTGACCGCTCCCCTGGTGGAGATCAATCAGCAGACACAGATATTGACGGCCTACAACAAACGCGACAGCAGCGGCTCCGTAGTGAGCGAGGCCCAGTTTACCCAGGGCGAGCAGGGATTTACCAGCGATACCATCCGGTATAATTTCAAAACGCGGCGCGGGCTCACCATCAATGCCATTACCCAATCAGGAGAAACCTTTGTACATGGCGGCATCATCAAAAAAATAGACGACAATGTAACGTTTGTCAAGGATGCCCTGTTCACCACCTGCAACCTGGATGAACCGCATTTTGCCTTCCGGGCCAATAAGCTGAAAATGATCAATAAAAAGCTGGCCATCTCCGGACCCACGCACCCGGAGTTTGAAGGTGTGCCGGTGCCCGTGTACCTGCCATTCGGCTTTTTCCCGCTGAACCAGGGCCGGCATTCAGGACTGCTGCCACCCCAGTTTGCCACCAACGACCAGTTTGGCCTGGGGCTGGAAGGACTGGGCTATTACAAAGTGATCAATGACTACTGGGATGCCAAGTTCTATGGCAACGTGTACTCCTACGGCGGCTGGTCGGCCAACATAAACCCGACCTACCGCAAGCGCTACCGCTACAGCGGCTCGTTCAATTTCGGGCTGCAGAAGACCAAGCGCAACTTCAAAGGCGACCCGGATTATTATTCCAACAACAGCTATACGCTCAACTGGACACACTCCGTGGATGCACGCGCCCGTCCCGGCGTGACCTTTTCGGCCTATGTGAATGCGTCGTCCACCTCGTACAACAAGAACGTACCGAACAACCCGAACCTGAACTTCCAGAACCAGCTGGCCTCGTCCATCACGTATTCCAAAACCTGGATCGACAAGCCGTTCAACCTGACGGTAAGCGCCAACCATAACCAGAACAACCAGACGGGCATCGTGAACCTGAGCCTGCCCGATGTCGGCTTTACCGTCAATACGATCTACCCGTTCCAGAAAAAAGATTTTGCCGGCACCAAGAAATGGTACGAGCAGCTCGGCATTGCCTACAACGGCAGCTTCCGCAACCAGGTATCGTTTTACGATTCGGCTTTCAAGCTGCGCCAGCTGATCGATACCCTGCAATGGGGCGCCCAGCACAGTATCCCCATCACGCTGTCGCTGCCGCCGATCCTGGGTGGCGCCGTGGTGGTATCGCCTTCGATCAGCTACTCGCAGGTATGGCTGGCGCAGAAATTCCGCCGCACCTGGAACCCCGTAGAAGGCAAGCTGGATACGGCCATCACCAAAGGAATTTTCATCGACCAGCAGGCCAGCTTTTCGCTCAGCTTCAATACGGCCCTGTTCGGGCTATACCGCTTTCGCGGCAAACGGCTGCAGGCCATCCGCCATGTCATCCGGCCTTCACTGGGTCTTAGCTACAGGCCAGACCTTTCCAAAAAACATTTTTATGATGTGCAGGTGGATGCCACCGGGTACATGGCGCGGTTCTCCGAGTTCCAGGGCGGCCTGTTTGGCGGCTATGGCGAAGGACGATCCGGCGGTCTCACCTTCCAGCTGGACAATAACCTGGAGATGAAGGTGCGTTCCAAATCCGACACCTCGGAAAACGGCATCAAAAAGATCCGGCTGGTGGATGGCTACGGTTTTACCACAGCTTATAACTTCCTGGGCGATTCCATGAAGCTGGCGCCGGTGCAGTTTTACTTCCGGACCAACCTGCTCGACAAGATCAACCTGAATGCCAACGCCACCATGAGCCCGTACCAGGTGGATGCCCGCGGCAGGGATATCAATAAATATGCATGGGAGGGAGGCAAGTTCAAACCCGGCCGCATCACTTCCGGCAGCATTTCGCTGTCTACTACTTTCAAGAGCAAGGCCAAGGACGAAGAAAAGGAGAAGGAAAAGCAGAAGGAGCTGGACCAGCAGCTGAACGATCCGACGCTGGCCGCAGACCGGCAGCGGTTGCTGGACTACATGCGGCAAAACCCTGCCGAGTTCGTCGATTTCAATATTCCCTGGCAGGTAAGCCTTTCGTATTCGCTGTACTTCAGCGAGCAGTTCAAACCCGATTACAGCGGGTTTGAAAGGGTCATCAGCTCCAACGTCAATTTTAACGGCAGCTTCAACCTGGCGCCGAAATGGAACTTCAGCGTGAATGGGTATTACGATTTTGATACAAAAAAGCTGCAGACCTTCACCATGGCCATCTCCCGCGATATGCACTGCTGGCAGATGTCGATCAACGTGACGCCGATCGGGCTGTACCGCTTCTTCAATTTCACCATCAGTCCCAAATCAGGATTGCTGCAGGACCTGCGGATCAACCGGACACGAAGCTTCTTCTCGGGTTACTGATCGCGGTGAGCGATATAATATTCTTCCATCGCGGCAAATACTTTCGTCTTCAATTGTTCCAGGCTCAATCCCTGCGGCTTCACCGGCGGTAAAAAATGCATGCGCACTTTTACAGGCCAGAAGAAAAAGCCCTGGCCGGCCGGCAGTACCTTGGCCGTGTTGAAGATGACAGTGGGCATGATGGCGCGGCCGGTATCGATAGCCAGCCGGAAAGCGCCGTTATGAAAAGGCTGCAGGGGCTTACCGGTGCGGTTGCGGGTGCCCTCCGGGTAAATGCACATGTGCATGCCCAGCGACAGCACTTCTTTCATCCTGTTGAAACTGTGTTTGCGGCTTTCCTCGCTCTTGCGGTCCACCAGCACGCTGCCACGCTTGTAGATAAGACCAAATACCGGGATCTTCGCCATTTCCTTTTTGGCAATGGTCTTATTGGCGCCGGGTATAAAGGGGGTGGTCAGCGGCACGTCCATAAAGGAGTTGTGGTTGCTGGTCACCACGTAGGTCTCGCCTTTTTGAAAATGCTCACGGCCGGTAATGCGGATACGCACGCCGCTGAGAAAAAAGAACAGCCGCATCCAGGCCCTGGCTATCTTTTGAAAGTTTGCCGTTCTTGTCGGCTCTTTCCACCAGCCTGTTGCCGCAATAAGCGGGCAGGCGATCAGCATGGTCGGCACGAAAATGAGCAGGGCCCAAGTGGCAAAAATGCGTCCGGCTATTTTTTTGATGAGGGTCATGCGCTACTGGATATTGCTGAAAATGGTTTGCTGCAGTCCCGGCCATTCTGCCTTCAGGATGCTGTAAAAAACGGAACTGCGGCGCCGGTTGTTCCACATGGTCATGTGGCTGCGCAGAATGCCTTCTTCCACGCCGCCTGCTTTCTGCAGTCCTTTGCGGGCCCTTGTGTTCAGCACATCGGTTTTAAATTCCACCCGTTCGAATTTCAGCTCTTCAAAGGCATACCGGATCATGGCGTATTTCGCATGCAGGTTGATCCCGGTGCTGCGGAAAGACCGGCCCAGCCAGGAGGCCCCGATCTCCAGCCGCAGGTGGTGAAAGGAAATGTTCATCAGGCTCATGCTGCCGGCAACCAGCCCGGTAGCCTTCTCCACGATGGTAAACGGCAGCCGGGTTCTTTCTGCTTTGTCGGTAAACAAGATGTCCATCCAGTTCCGCAGCTGCGCGGCATCGCTGAGATCGAGCGAAAAATACTGCCACATTTCCCGGTCCTGCGCCAGCTGCAGGAAGGTGTCGAAATCGGATGTTTCCACGGGCCGCAACAGTACTTTTTCTGTTTCCAGTACCAGCCCGGTTTGGGTCAGGGTTGTCATGATGTGCAAATGTAAGCGTTAGCCCGGCGCTATCAGCGTTCAGGGCAATTGCCAGTCGATGGGATCGATGCCCTTGCCGACCAGGTATTCGTTGGCTTTTGAAAAATGGCGGCACCCGAAAAATCCGGCATTGGCCGAAAGGGGAGAAGGGTGTGCAGCCCTGAACACGCCATGCTTTTTTTCATCGATCAGCACTCTTTTTTCCTGCGCAAACTTGCCCCAGAGCAGGAAGACCACGTGTTCTTTTTCTTCCGATATTTTGCGGATAACGGTATCGGTAAACGTAGCCCAGCCAATTTTTGCATGGCTCATCGGCTCGCCGGCACGCACCGTCAGCGATGCATTCAGCAGGAACACGCCCTGTTCGGCCCAGTGCGTCAGGTTGCCGTGGTTGGGAATGGGGGTACCTGTATCCTCGTGCAGCTCCTTGAAAATATTGATGAGCGAAGGCGGTGGCGGCACGCCTTTCTGCACGGAGAAGCAAAGCCCGTGCGCCTGCCCGGGCCCATGGTAGGGATCCTGGCCGAGTATCACCACTTTCACGTTGTCGAACGGCGTGGTGTTAAAGGCATTGAAGATCAGGCTGCCGGGCGGGTAAATGGTCTTGCCCTGCGCCTTTTCCGTCTTCAGGTGCTGCACGATCTGCGGGAAATAGGGTTTGGCAAATTCATCCTTCAGTACTTTCTTCCAGGAGGCTTCGATCTTGACGTCCATGCTGAAAATTTCGGTAAAAGTATAAAAGCAGGTGTAAAATATATGGTTGCCTGGTTCCGGTTTATTCTTTCACCTACCTTGCAGCCGCCTGCCAATTGTGCAGGAAAGGCCGGAGTGGTATTGTGTTTGACAGGCGAAGCAGGCCTGATAAACTGAACCTATAAAAATTAAAAAACAGAAGGACTATGCAAAAAGGAAGCATCCGCGTTCAGACCGAGAACATTTTCCCGATCATTAAAAAATTCCTGTACAGCGATCACGAGATCTTTCTCCGTGAGCTCATCAGCAACGCGGTGGATGCCACCCAGAAGCTGAAAACATTGTCTTCTATCGGCGAGGCCAAAGGCGAGATGGGCGAGCTGAAGATAGAAGTGAAGCTGGATACCGAAAAGAAGACGCTGACCATCTCCGACCGCGGTATCGGCATGACGGCCGAAGAAGTGGACAAATACCTGAACCAGGTAGCCCTGAGCGGCGCCGAAGAGTTTGTAAAAAAATACAAGGGTCAGAACGAGGCCAGCATCATCGGCAAGTTCGGGCTGGGATTCTACAGCGCCTTTATGGTGAGCGATAAGGTGGAAGTCTTTACCAAAAGCTTTAAGGAAGATGCCAGGGCCGTACGGTGGGAGTGCGATGGCAGTCCCGAATACATCCTGGAGGAAACCGAAAAGGAGGAAAGAGGCACCGACATCGTACTGCATATCAATGCCGAAAGCAGCGAGTTTCTCGAGGCCGGCCGCATCAGCTCCATCCTCACCAAGTTCTGCCGTTTCCTGCCGGTACCCATTTTCTTTGAAGACAAGCAGATCAACAATATTGCACCGGCCTGGACCAAAAAACCTTCGGAGCTGACCCCGCAGGATTACCAGGATTTTTACAAGGAGCTGTACCCCTTCAGCGAGCCGCCGCTGTTCTGGATCCACCTCAACGTGGATTATCCCTTTACGCTGACCGGCATCCTGTACTTCCCCAAGATCAAACAGAGCTACGAGATACAGAAGGACAAGATACAGCTGTACAGCAACCAGGTATTCGTGACCGACGAGGTGAAAGATATCGTGCCCGAGTTCCTGATGCTGCTGCATGGCGTGATCGATAGCCCGGACATCCCGCTGAACGTGAGCCGCAGCTACCTGCAGGGCGACCCGAACGTAAAGAAGATCAATGCACATATCTCCAAGAAAGTGGCCGACAAGCTGGAAGAGATCTTCAACAAAGACCGCAAGGAGTTTGAAGAAAAATGGGAGAGCCTGGGCCTGTTTGTGAAGTACGGCATGATGACGGACGACAAGTTTCTCGACAAAGCCGGCAAATTCCATATCATGGAGGATGCCCGTGGCAGCAAATTCTATACGCTGGACGAATACCGGGCCGAAGCGGAAGGCCTGCAAAAGAACAAGGACGGCAAGCTGGTGATCCTGTACACCAGCAGCCCCGTGCAGCAGGACAGCTTTGTACAGGCTGCCGAAGCCAAAGGCTACAAGGTGGTGAAGCTGGAGACCATCGTGGACGCCGCCTTCCTGAACCAGATGGAAATGAAGTGGGAGAACGTACACTTCGTGCGGGTGGATGCCGATATTGCCGACAACCTGATCGATAAACAGGAAGCCGGTGAAAGCGTGCTGACCAAAGACGAAGAAACGCGCTTAAAAGAACTCTTTGACCTGAAGGATGCCGGCGTGCATGCTACGGTGGAGATAAAAGGGCTGGGCGCCGATGCCCCGCCGGTGATCGCCACGCGGCCCGAGTTCATGCGGCGCATGAAAGATATGGCGGCTATGCA
>JBEVLT010000050.1:0-3924 GCA_040509055.1 Chitinophagaceae bacterium | reverse complement strand
GTATTCGTCCAATACCAGGTACAGGAACGGGTTGGATTCTTTCGTTACCAATTGTACCCTTGCGGTGCCATCGGCATGAATGGCGGCCGGGATTACTGTTTTGGCTTTTTCCGTAGCGGCGGCAGTAAATGTCATGTACTCGCTTGTCTTGCCATTAAAATATTCAGCAGCCTTTTCCGCTTTGACGATCGGAGCTACCGGTCTGAATCCTTCCCGGCCTTTGATCTTATTGATCATCCCGAGGTATTCAGGCTTGTCGGCCGTGGAGAGCATGGTACGGTTACCAAGGGCCCTGGGACCGAATTCCATTCTTCCCCTGAACAGTCCGCCTATTTTTCCTTCGGTAAGCTGTGCCGCTATTTTTTTTGCAAGCAGGCCATCGTTGGAATATTCTTCATAAGGAACTTTTGCGTCCTGTAGTATTTTATGAATGATATTGGAATGATATTGCCTGCCCAGGAAGAAATCCTGGTATTCCAGCTGCTCCAGGTAGCCTTTGGATTTATAGTTGACCAGGGCTGCTGCGCCAATGGCTGTGCCTGAATCGTCCGACGCGGGTAAAACGAAGATGTCGTCAAACAAGCCGGCCGCCGCGATCTTTCCGTTGCACACACAATTCAGAAAACTGCCACCGGCCACGCACAGGTTGCTCAACCCTGTTTTCTTTTTGTAATACGAAAGAATATGCATAACGGTATTTTCATAGCACCGCTGCAGGGAGCTGGCAATGTTCCTGTGTTTGTCCGTAATTTCTTCATCCGGGGTTCTTTTTTTACCAAATAGCCGGTCAAGGTTTTTCAAAGCATTTTTACTGACCTGGTAATTCCCGTTTTCGCTGAGCGACACGATCGCTGAAAATTCTTTTAAATAAACAGGTTCGCCGTAGGCAGCCAACCCCATCACCTTGAATTCATCCTGGAATGAATCAAATCCCAGGTGGCTGGTGACCAGTGAGTACAATAGTCCCAGTGAGCTCGGCAGGTCCTGGCCCCCGATGCGTTTTATCTTCCCGCTGATCACCGTATACACGCTGGTGCAGTAGTTTTCCCCGCTTCCATCGATGACCATCACCAGGGCATCGCCGAACCCGGAACAACAGTAGCTCGATACCGCATGGCAGAGGTGGTGATTGAAAAAAAAGAACGGTTTTTGTTTAAGTGAAGCCGTGTTGAGTATATGCTGGTACTTTGAAGGAACAATGCTGGTGTATAAGGTATCCGGGATTTTGTTTACCGTGTGTTTTGCCGCCAGCTCTTCTTTAAAGCTGGAGAATCGCTTTCCCAGCAGTGATTTGAACGGGCTCCAGAAGTGAGCCGAGGGGGAATATGAATAAGCGATGGCATCAATGTCATCAGAGGTTATGTTGCCTATTTCCAGCACATTGATGATCGAATTAAGGGGGATGAACGGTACATATGCCGAGTATTTCTTACCTCCCTTGATACCTGTCAACCGCTCTTCTTCCACAGCTCCTGATAGTTTATTGCCTGTTAGCAACGCGGCGCTGGGATGTTCAAAAAAACTGTTGATGCCTAATAGATTCATGGTGTGGTGGTTCAATTGAATAGTTCTGTTATTACTTCGTTCCGGTGCCCGTATAGGTTATGATGCAGGTGCATGGTCAGGTCGCTGTCGCCGACATAGAGCTTTATCTTATCGCCGATTTTAAAAGGCGATGGCTCGTTCAATTCGATCCTGCAATGCTCTGCTGAAAGACCGATCAGTGTGGCCCGCGCATTTTCATTCAACGAGGGCGGGTAATGGTTGCTGAGGTATTTACGGCCGGCATCGCAGATGATCCGGTTCGGTGCAGGGTGGCTGATCACCTGCGTCAATACACTTAATGATAGTTCTGAAGGAACATCATAGCTGGTGGTGTACTGCAGGTCGCCGATGGCGCCACCTCCGGCCTGAACTTCGGTAACGCCAGCGGCATAACCATTAACCCAATAGGTACCGGTGCCGCCGGCACTTACTATTTCGAGGGAATAACCCATTGCCTTTGCTTCATCCGTTATTGCTTTCAGGGTTGAAGTGGCTTTTTGCACCAGGTCTTTTTTTCGGGTGTGATCTTTTTCATCGAGTGCATGAGCCTCCCAGGTCATGATACCGGTAATCCGTACGCCCTTTTTGTTTTGTGTGTATTTGATCAGTTCGATGGCGCCGGCAGGGGTGGTGCCCGATCTTTTCAGGCCGGTATCGATCTCCACCAGCACTTCTATCGCTTTGCCTGTTTGATTTACGTTGTCCAGTATATCGATGCCTTCTTTCGAATCGACAAGAAGGCGGGTAGTGCTGATCCCGTTCAGCCTGATCACGGCTTCAATTTTGGAAACGGCTATGACCTGGTTTGCGATGAGAATGTCCCTGATCCCTGCTGCGGCCATTTTTTCTGCCTGCCCAACGTTGGAACAGGTGACCCCGGTGGCTCCCGCTTTCAATAAATACTTGACCAGCCCGGGATATTTAAGGGCCTTTACATGTGGACGCCACCCGATACCCCGGGTGCCAATGATGCTGCCGGACATCTTTTGAATATTTCTTTCAAAGATGTCGAGGTCGATGATCAATGCCGGCGTTTCCAGTTGGTATATCGGTTTCCCAATTAAACTATGCATGGCTTTTGATTAAGCTTACCACCTTTTTGTCTTCATTGGAAAGTTTATCGGTTGTGCGTAGTTTGCTTTTATAATCGTTTAAGAATGATTCGATTTTGCTGATGATATTCTCATCTGCATATCCATATTCGTTTATCAAAACAGTTGTCACGATCTGCCGGATAGACGGTTCGAGGCCCAGCATGATGGTCCTGGCACAGAGGCTTTTTAAATAAGTCCTCAGCGTTATGTTCTGGGCATGTATGGACGAGGGCTGTACGTTTTCGGTTAACAGCGAGCAGCATACCAGCAGTGAGTCCCTGAGTACGTAGTCGCCTGTCGCTTTTGATCCGTTGAGATGGCGGGTGCTGGTGGTGTCGAGTATATGTTCCACTCCCAGGCTTGCCTGGGCAACCATATTGGAGCCCATGGCGATTTCATAACCACTCTGCCCGTTTTCACAATCCACCAGTATAAAATTTGCCAGTTCCAGTTTGCCGCCATATGCATCCCGGAACATAACATTGAAGTTTCTCCCGTGCATGCTATCGTTGCCGTAATGATGCCTGTATTTGTCCTCGCTTGTATGATCCGGGATGACCGGTATGCCGTATTGATTGCTGTTGCTGATGATCGCATGCAGCTCGTGGTCTTTGTGCCAGGTATGCAGCTCCAGCAACCCGGTCTTGTCTTTGAAATACTTTGCCATCAGGCTCATCAGTGCAGCGGCCAGCTGAATGCCGTTATCGATACTGTACAAAACGCATTGCGTGAATACCGACATGCGTTGAGGGATAAACGATGCGTTTAAGATACTGCTCATGTAATGCGTTCGTAAGCATCGTTGTATCGCAAATATGCCGGGGAAAGGGATGTTGCCTGCGGTGATGATCGGTTTCAGGATGCTGATGGGAGAGCCGATAAAACGAACGGTAGGATCTACCCTGGATGACACGGGTACAGCCTGGATCTCGCTGTATCCATACGCGGAAAAGTGTTCCCGGAACGTATCGTTTATTTGTTTGACAGGCATGAGGTCAGGTGGTTTGATTACCGCACAGGCAATAACAATCCTCTACACTGGTTGTTCGTGTATGGATCGGATACAATCGTTACAGTCTTGCCTGGGGGGAGCTGCTGTATGTCAAACGTTAAGTTGCATACTCTTCGCGAAATGCAACGCTGTAAGGCCGGTCTTGTGTTCTGTATAAAGAAGAAGTGGAGTGGAAGGCATTGCTGCCTTTTGATTTAATTTTCATAAATGGTTTTTTGGTTGGCTCATCCAAAATATAAATTATAATCGAATTAGTTGCACGTACCATTAATT
>JBEVLT010000049.1:0-3153 GCA_040509055.1 Chitinophagaceae bacterium | reverse complement strand
CCAGCTTTGCTAAAAAATTCATCCTGGCCCAGCTTCATGCCGCGTCTTCAAGCGGCAATGTCAGCGCTTACCTGAACTACGTAGGTGGCAAAGACCTGCTGGATGTAACCAACAACCAGTTTGACCTGGTGGTAACCGGCAAACTGTCTGATAAATTTGGCCTTGGCTATAACGGAACGGTTAAAACAGCCAAGCCTTCCGGTGGTTCCAGTGGTACCTTCTGGGGTTCTGCATTGTACCTGAATTTTGATCCTACATCCACCTTCGGCCTTACGCTGCGCGGCGAATATTTCGACGACAAAGACAATATCACAGGCTATATCGGCACGTCGGTATACGAAGCCACGTTGTCGGCCAATGTGAAAGTGGGCGGTCTGACCATCATTCCCGAATTCCGCCTGGATTCTGCCAAAGACCCGCTGTTCATCAAGAACTCCGGTTCTCCCAGCAAGTCCACCGGGACAGCTTTGCTGGCGCTGGTCTATTCCTTTTAGTTGTTTTACGGTTTATACTCACATGCAAAGAGGCCAGCGTTATGCAGGCCTCTTTTGCTTTATATAACAGGGTATGAACCGGCGGCTAAGCGGAGTTTCGTCCGGCATTGATGATACCGAACGAGCAGCGCATCACCAGCTTCTCGTATACTTTTTTCATCGGCGTCTGTACCAATTGCTCATCTATTTCCCTGATCCTGGTCAGGGCATACTGCTGGATGGTCAGCAGCGGTAATACGATCCGCTCCCGCATCTGGATGGACAGCTGGTCCACGGGGTAGTCTGCCATCAGCTCCGAATGGCCGGTGAGGCGATGCAGGTATTGCAGAGTCAACTCGTATTCATCCTGGATCATCTGCCGCAGTTCGCCAAATTGTTTGTGCTTCAGCAGGAAGCCGGTGAGGGGGAAAAACGACTTGATCATCGCCATCTCGCAGTTGTCCAGCAGGGTTTTGAAGAAGAGCGATTCTTTGTACATCTTTTGCAGCTCACTGAATTTTCCTTTCTTTTCCATTTGCTGCAGGGCCGACCCCACACCATAATAGCCGGTCACGTTCTGCTTCAGCTGGCTCCAGGACCCGGCAAAAGGAATGGCCCGGAGATCTTTCAGCGATAAACCCGAAGAAGCGCCGCGTTTGGCCGGGCGGCTGCCGATATTCGTTTCGCTGTAAAATCGCAGCGGGCTTACCTGCAGCAGGTAGTCCGGCAGGTAAGGATGCTCTTTCAGCTGCTTATACGCCTGGTAACCCGCCTCCGACAGTTCGCGCAACAGCTCTTCTTCTCCATCGCTGAACGTAGCCGCTTTTTCTGAAAAAAGCTCGTTGGAGATACCGGCATTCAGCAATTGCTCGATATTGTATTGCGCCGCATCGATGGTACCGAAGCTGGAACTGACGGTTTGGCCCTGTATGGTAAGCTGGATTTCTTTGTTGGAGATATCATGCCCCATGGAAGCATAGAACTTATGCGTTTTACCACCTCCGCGCGAGGGCGGACCCCCACGGCCGTCAAAGAAGACCACATCGATCTGGTATTTCCGGGAAATAGCGGTCAGCTCCTTCTTGGCCTTGTAAATGCTCCAGTTGGCCATCAGGTAGCCGCCATCCTTGGTGCCATCAGAAAAACCAAGCATGATCGTTTGCCGCCGGCCCCTGCGTTGCAAATGTTCCTGGTACGCAGGATCGGTATACAGGGTTTCCATCACGGTTGCCGCATGCTGCAGGTCGTCAATGGTTTCAAACAGGGGGACGATATCGATATTGAGTTCTTCCTTTTTCCAGCCGCCCAGCAGGAACAGGCCGTACACTTCCATCGCATTCAGCGCACTGTTGCACTGGCTGATGATATAGCGGTTGCAACCCTGCGGACCATTGTACTGCTGGATGCTTTTTACAGCGGCCACCGATTGCAGCGTATCCTGGTGCACCGGGTCCTCCAGTTGTGCGGGATCCACCACGGTACCGATCGAGGATAAAGCCCGGATCTTCTCTTCGTCTTTGAGCGAAGCATAGTCTTCCGGAAGGGCCAGCTTCTTTTCCGCGATCGTCTCCAGCACCTTGCCATGCACGCTGCTTTCCTGGCGTATATCCAGCGAAGCGAAATGCAGCCCGAACACTTCTATTTTGCTGATCAGGCTGGTGATCAGGTGCAGGAACAGGCCGTTGTGCTGGTGCACGATGATATGCCTGATCTCCTGCAGGGTATCCAGTATTTCTTTTTGTGTGAGACTGGTTTTGTAGCCGGGGATAAACAGGTTGCTGTACAGCTTGCTTTCCAGCTCTGCCAGCAATACATCCACACCATGAAAGGTAAGGCGGCGCTTCAGCCGGCGTACGTCCAGGTAATAACATTTGATGATGGCGCCGCGCAGGGCATCGGCCACCTGCAGGGTAATGGCGCTCGTCACAAAGGGATTGCCGTCGCGGTCGCCACCGGGCCAGAAACCCATATGAATGGCCGGGTTGTGCCGGTTTACCGCATCGGGAAACTGGCTTTTCAGGGCAGAAATGATCCTGCCGGCAGCCGCATAGAATATATTTTCGAGGTACCAGATCAGGCTCACCGCTTCATCGTAGGGCGTTGGTTTCTTTTTGTTGAAGAAGGGGGTCTTGCCCAGCTGCTGCAGGTAAATATTTACCTGGCTGGTGTTGTTGTCGGTCAGTGCCCTGGACAGGTCGTTGATAATACCCAGCACGGAACCGGGATAAAACTGCGTGGGATGGGCGGTAAGCACCAGGCGTACCGAAAAATCTTCCAGCTTCTTTGCCAGCTGCTCTTCGGCCCCTTCCTGCAGCACTTCCGACTCCAGGTGCTTGAGCGTACCTACCCCATTGGGATCGTTCACATCGCGGAAGGCTGCATCCTCCAGTGCATCAAACAGCACCACCTGCCGCTCCACGTATTGCACAAAGCGAAACAACAGGTCGTTTCGCTCGTTTTCCTGGGTATAAGATGTATGCCTGTTGAAGAAGTCTTCGACGATCTCTACGGGGCTCAGCTTCTTTTTATAGCCTTCCTCGCAGTTGTTGGAAAGCAGGGACAGCAGGATGCCTGTTTTTTCGATGCGGTGAAAAGGCAGCGAGGTAAAAAGACTGTTGAAAAGCTGGAATTTGATCCCTACTTCGTTGCGGAATTGCTGCAATGCCCTGTTGGCCGGGTG
>JBEVLT010000048.1:0-4362 GCA_040509055.1 Chitinophagaceae bacterium | reverse complement strand
TTAAGTTTTCGCCGCCGGTTCTGGTTGAAAAATTGCGCAATACCTTCCAAAATCCAATACCCGATGGAATCCATTATTATCGGCTACCCGCCATCCTGTTTCTGTCGCCGGAGAGTTTTTTAAACTTATTCCTGTAGCTTTTTTTATTATCCTGGCCGCATTGGCTTATTCGTCGTTCGCATTTGCGCGGCCCGGCTCGCCCCGCAGCACTTACCCGTTTGCGGCTACTGCCGGTTCCGCCGATACGGTTTCCGCACCTTCGGTGTACGACAGCCTCCGCCTGGACACGGCCGGCCTCAGCCGCGAAGCGTTTGACTATGCGCATCAGGGCTGGCAAAAATTATTGAACCAGGGACGGCTGACCAGCCCATCGGTGCTGGCAATTGCCGATTTCAGCCAGCCAAGTGGCCACCGGAGGTTATATATAATAGATATGCAGCAATACCAGCTGCTTTTTCACACCCTCGTAGCTCATGGGCGCAACTCCGGCACCGGCATGGCTACTTCGTTTTCCAACGAGCTTTCTTCGTACCGGAGCAGCCCCGGGTTTTATATCACGGGCCAGACCTATACGGGCAGCAACGGTTATTCGCTGAAGCTGGAAGGCATTGAGAAGGGGATCAATGACAACGCGATGGAAAGGGCGATCGTGGTGCACGGGGCAGATTACGTCGATGCTTCCGCCATCGGCACACGTGGTTATATCGGCAGAAGCCAGGGATGCCCGGCCTTGTCGCGCAGGGATGCAGCGCCTGTCATTAATACCATCAGGAATGGCGCCTGCTTTTTCATTTATTCGCCCGGGTCGTATGCTTCGCGTTCCGCGTTGCTGGCAGATAGCCTTTCCTGAACAGAACACCCTGATCATGATGGTTATGCACAGGTCCGGCACAATCGGGCATCATTATTATTTAATCCTTAATTTAGCCGTTCATTTAAGGATATTATGCCAACCAATGCCAACAGACAGTTTCTCGATTTTGAAAAGCCGGTTAAAGACCTGATCGATGAAATAGAAAATGCCAGGCATCGCCAGGAGAAGACGCATATCGATATGACCGATGTGATCAGCCGGCTGGAGCAGAATATCCTTGACAAGCGCAAAGAGATCACGCAGCATCTTACCAGCTGGCAGCGCGTACAGCTGAGCCGCCATCCCGACCGGCCCTATACGCTCAAGTATATCAACAAGATGACCGAAGACTTCGTGGAGCTGTATGGCGACCGGAATGTGAAGGACGACAAGGCCATGATAGGTGGCTTTGCCACGCTGGGCGGCGAGACCGTAATGCTTATCGGCCAGCAGAAAGGGATCAATACCAAGATGCGGCAGCTGCGCAACTTCGGCATGGCCAACCCCGAAGGCTATCGCAAGGCCCTGCGGCTGATGAAGCTGGCCGAAAAATTCGGCAAGCCCGTGATCACGCTCATCGATACGCCCGGTGCGTTTCCCGGACTGGAAGCCGAAGAAAGGGGCCAGGGTGAGGCCATCGCCCGTAGTATTTATGAAATGATACGGCTGCAGGTGCCGGTTATCTG
This sequence comes from Chitinophagaceae bacterium, assembly GCA_040509055.1. GTDB lineage: Bacteria > Bacteroidota > Bacteroidia > Chitinophagales > Chitinophagaceae > JAJKIP01. The sequence continues at coordinate 2,823 of JBEVLT010000048.1, read as the reverse complement.
CGTTATCATCGGCGAAGGGGCCAGCGGCGGCGCATTGGGCATCGGCGCGGGCGACAGGGTGTTTATGATGGAGAATACCTGGTATACTGTCATCAGTCCTGAAAGCTGCTCCTCCATCCTGTGGCGAAGCTGGGAAAAGAAAGAAGTAGCAGCCGAACAGCTCCGGCTTACGGCAGATAAAATGCTCGGCTTCGGCCTGATCGACGGCATCATTCCCGAGCCTGTCGGCGGCGCCCACTGGGACTATGATCAGTCGGCGCAGATACTGAAGGATTACCTGCTCCCCATATTGCAGGAGCTGAAGCAACAGGCTCCTGCACAACGGGTCCAGAACCGCATCGAGAAGTTTGGGAAGATGGGGTTCTGGGAAGAGGTGGATTGACGCAACATGGTACAATCACCACATCGTCCCGGGGTCCATCGCAGGACCTGACGCTTATTGCACATCCTATTTAATCATTCATATTTCTAAATTTCTACTTTTTACTTTTTATGTCACTCAGAGCCAAATTCACCGGAACAGGTATTGCTGTTGTCACCCCTTTTCATGCCGATGGAACCATAGACTGGGACAGCTATAAAAAGCTGGTTGAGTTCTGGATCGCCGGCAAGGTGGAGTACCTGGTGGTGCTGGGGACAACCGGTGAAAGTGCCACCATTCACGGTGAAGAAAAGCAGGAGATCTTTTCTTTCGTAAGCAAAACGGTTGGCGGGCGGCTGCCGCTGGTAGCAGGCATCGGCGGCAACGATACACGGGAAGTAGCGGATGCTTTTGACAGCTATGATCTTACCGGATACGATGCCATTCTGTCTGTGGCGCCTTATTATAACAAGCCTAACCAGGAAGGTATGTTCCGGCATTACCAGCTGCTGAACGAAAAGACGCCGCTGCCCATCATCATGTACAATGTGCCGGGCCGTACGGGGCAGAACGTGAGTGCGGAAACCACGGTCCGCATTGCCAGGGAGTGTTCCAACATCTTTGCCACCAAAGAAGCCAGCGGCAATTTTGACCAGATCAATCATATCATTAAATACAAACCGGCTGATTTCATGGTCATCAGCGGCGACGATGGCATCACGCTGCCCATGATCGCCTGTGGGGCAGAAGGGCTGATATCGGTGGTGGCCAATGCTTATCCCGCCGGTTATTCGGACATGGTACGCCTGTGCCTGGCCGGCCGGTTTGCCGAAGCGCGTGAACTGCATTACCGGTATACCGATATTATCAATTCCCTGTTTGCCGAGGGTAGTCCTTCCGGCATCAAAGCCTACCTGTCGGAGATGGGGCTGTGCGGAAATACCTTTCGCCTGCCGGTATGGCCGGTAAGCGGGGCACAGCACCAGCGGATCAGGGAAATGATGAAGGCAGAAGGATTGTAAGACCGGCCTGCTGCCCGACCGGGAGTACAGGAGTAACGTTAAAAAAATCTGCAGGCAGCGCCCTGCTTATATTATGATCAGGTTATTGCTTATCCTGCCGGTATCACTCTTCAGTTTAGTATCGATGGCGCAGCACACCCTCAGCTTATCCATTCGTTCATTGCCGGAATATCACCCGGCGGGCAGCGACATCTATATAGCCGGCTCCTTCAACGGATGGAACCCGCAGGACGGGAAATATAAGTTCATACACGATGGCAACGGGCAATATTCCGCTGCCCTCCAGCTGCCGGAGGGCTCGTATGAGTACAAGCTTACCCGCGGCGGATGGGACAAAGCCGAATGCAAAAAAGACGGCAGTACATTGCCCAACCGGGTGCTGAATGTATCGGCCAGCGCTGAAATATCGTTAACCGTAGAAGAATGGGCCGACCGGTTTCCGGCCGCGCCGCGCCGGTCTACGGCTTCCAGCCATGTAGCTGTGCTGGATACGGCCTTCTTAATCCCCCAACTAAAACGAACACGGCGGGTTTGGATCTACCTGCCCGCGTCGTATAGCAGTGGTATAGACCGGTACCCGGTACTGTATCTGCACGACGGGCAGAACATGTTTGACGATGCCACTTCTTTTTCAGGCGAATGGGGCTTGGATGAATTTCTCGATTCCACCAGCCTGCGAAAATGTATCGTAGTCGCCATCGACCACGGCGGCAACAAACGGCTGAACGAGTACAATCCTTACGACAATGACCGTTTCGGGAAAGGAGAAGGGGGGGAATATGCCGGTTTCCTGGCCCGCACGCTCAAACCGTTTATCGACACCCGCTACCGCACGCTTGCCGCAAAAGAGCATACGTTTATCGCCGGCAGTTCCATGGGAGGGCTTATCTCCCTGTACGCCGTGCTGCAATACCCGGATACATTTGGCGGCGCCGGCGTCTTTTCACCGGCATTCTGGATCACCGGCGGCAAAATGGTCGAAGAAGTTCGCAACAAGGGCAAAAACCTCAAGGCACGGATCTACTTCTATGCGGGTAAGCTGGAAGGTGAAACGATGGTGCCGGACATGCTGCAGGTTTCCGATGTGCTGACGGCACTCACTTCTTCCGAGCTGGTCACCGTTATCCGGGATGAGGGCAAACATAATGAAGCCGCCTGGCGAAAAGAGTTCCCGTTGTTTTATGAGTGGCTCCTGAAGCGGTGAAGCAGTTGAAAGGTTTAATGGTCAAGGTTTCTTATTGCAGAAAATACCTGCCGGCCGGGATGACCCTGTTATCACAAGCTTAAACCGATTAAACTTTAAACCTTGTAACACATCCCCTCCATCGCCAGTTCCGTATTCGGAAAGATATCCCTGGCCTCGCTTTCAAATTCTTCCAGCGTATCGTATTTGCTGCTGAAATGGCCGAGCAGCAGTTTTTTGACGCCTGCTTTTTGTGC
>JBEVLT010000047.1:0-3709 GCA_040509055.1 Chitinophagaceae bacterium | reverse complement strand
GTAAAGCAATTCGGCCAGCTGAGCCAGTCCATCGATGTGCCGGGGCTGCAGGAGATCATCCGGCAGCTGCATACCCCGCAGAAGGCCACGGCGCTGCCGATCAAAACCGGCGACCGGATCATCCTGCTTCGCTACGAGCAGATCGCCTACCTGGAGGCCCAGGACAAATACGTGTTTGTTTTTACCACAGAGGGTAATAAATATATAACCGACCAGACGCTCCTGCAACTGGAAGAAAAGCTGCCATCGCAGTTTTACCGCATCCAGAAATCCTATATCATCAACAAAGACCGGATCAGGGAAATGCACCGCCATTTCAACGGCCGCTATCTTTTTATTATGGACGACAAGGCGGGCTCCCGCCTCACCTCCGGCCGCACCTATTACGATACGATCCGCACCGATTTCGGCCTGTAACAGTTCAATCCACCATTCATCCTGTTCAGCCTGCCAAACAGGCAACTGCCCCGAAACGGATTGCCTGCAGCACCGGGCCGCTATAGCTTTGTCCCGTTGATAGAGCAGGAATACCGTTTATCCGAAAGCCAGGGAATCCTGTAACCGTTGTTCCCCACCTGCGTCCTACTTCTTGCTATGCAGCACCGGCCATCCCTAAATTTTACCGTTCGATTTAAAACAATGTTCTTGGTAATGCAAAGTACCTAATTTTGAATTGTAATAATTAAAGACAAGTACTAATCAAAAATAAACCAAATGAGAAAGCTATTGATCCTGTTAACCGCCTTACTGAGCTTATCCTTTGTCAGTCAGGCACAAACACATACAGGTAAAATTACAGGCACCGTGGTTGACGGTAGCACCAAAACCATTGAATCAGCCACTATCACCCTGTTGCGGGCTGCCGACTCGTCGGTGGCCAAGATCAGCGTGGCTGATAAAACGGGTACCTACACTTTTGAAGGGGTATCAGAAGGACGGTACCTGGTAGCGATCACTGCGGTGGGCCATGACAAAGGGTTTTCCGAAACCTTTGAGATCAGCGCGGCCCATCCGGCAGTGGTACTGAAAACGATCGAGCTGGTCCCCCAGGCTAAAGCCATCGGCGGGGTGACCGTAACGGCCAAAAAGCCGCTGATCGAGCAAAAGCCCGGAAAAATGGTGATGAACGTGGATGCATCGCCGACCAATGCCGGTTTGAACGTGCTGGAATTGCTGGAAAAAACGCCCGGAGTAACGGTGGACAACGATGGCAATATCAGCGTGAAAGGAAAACAGGGTGTGCTGGTGCTCATCGATGGCAAACAAACCTATATGAGCGGCGCCGACCTGGCCAACCTGCTGAAGAACATGCAAAGCAGCAGCCTGGACCAGATAGAGGTGATGACCAACCCGCCTGCGAAATACGATGCTTCCGGCAATTCCGGCATCATCAATATCAAAACCAAAAAGATCATCATCAAAGGAATGAACGGCAACCTGAACCTGGGCTACAGCCAGGGCGTTTACGGCCGCACCAACAATGGCATCAACCTTAATTACCGGAATGAAAAGCTGAACCTGTTTGGCGGTTACAATGCCGGTACCTGGGAAGGATTCAATAAGCTGACGCTGAGCCGCAAGTTTTACGACAACGGCTTGCTGGATGGCTCTTCCGATCAGCAATCGAGGTTTCATAACGAGGGAGTTTATCACAACCTGAAGGCTGGTGCGGATTATTATTTATCTCAAAAGGATGTTGTCGGCGTGGTGGTGAATGGCAACTTCAATCACGGCAATGAGGCTCCGCGGAGCCAGTCCAATTTAAGAAATGCGGCCGGCAACCTGCTTTCCCGCCTGCAATCGGAGAACGAAAACCGCCGGAAGTTTAGCGGCATCACGGTAAACGCCAACTACAAGCATACGTTCGATTCTACCGGGCGGGAGATCACCGCCGACCTTGACTACGCATATTATGATAACCTGGGCCGTTCACGCCTGTTTACCGAAAGCTTCGATGCCAGCAATGTCAAGAGCGGAAGCGATATTATCCTGACGGGCTATATTCCTTCCACGATCAATATCTATAGCGGCAAGGTGGATTATGTGCAGCCGTTCAAAAGCGGCCTGAAGCTGGAAGCCGGTATCAAAACCAGCTTTGTCAAGACCGACAACCAGGTGGAATACCAGCGCAACAGCGGCAGCGGCTGGAGTGTGGACGACCGCAGCAATCACTTTGTTTACGAAGAGAATATCAATGCGGCCTATGCCATCCTGTCCCGCAGCATTAAAAAATGGAACCTGACGGCAGGGCTGCGCCTGGAGAACACCATTTCCAAAGGCCACCAGATAAAAACAGATTCTATTTTCAAACGGAACTATACCAACCTGTTTCCCAATGCCGGCATCGGGTACAACCTGAACGAGAACAACCAGTTTAACCTGAGCTATAGCCGCCGCATCAGCCGGCCCAACTACGAGTCGCTGAATCCCTTTGTGTTCTTCCTCGACTCATTGACCTACAACCAGGGCAACCCTTACCTGAAACCGCAGTTCACCAACAATTTTGAATTGAGTTATACGTTTCATAAGTTCCTGACCACGACGATCAATTATAGCGAGACCAACGATATCATCACCGAAATGCTGAAACAGAATACCGAGAAAAAGATCACGTACCAGACCCGGGAAAACTTCAGCAGTATGAAGCAATGGGGTGTTGCGGTAATGGCCAATTTCCCGGTGGTGAAATGGTGGAGCATGAATATCTACGCCAATGTGTTTAACAACCACTATGCTGGTATGTACCAGGCCGACCCGGTGGATATCAAAACAACCACGTTCATGGGCAACATGACCAACAGCTTCACCCTGGGTAAGGGATGGAACGCCGAGATCAGCGGCTGGTACCGCAGCAAGGGCGTGGAAGGGCTGCTGGTGATCAACGATATGTATGCCGTGAATACAGCTATCTCCAAACAAGTGCTGAAAAAGAAAGGAACTGTGAAGGTGGGTCTGCGCGATATATTCTATACGCAGCAGTTCAGCGGGTATGCCAAATACAGCGATGTGGATGTGAACCTGGCCGGCAAACGTGATACACGCCAGTTCAACCTCAGCTTTACGTATCGCTTCGGCAAAACGAATATTGCCCCTGCGCGCAGGAAAACGAGTGGTGCTGCCGATGAGCAAAGCAGGGTAGGCGGCGGCGGAGGCAACTAAGTATAGTCATGAAAGTACAGCCATGAAAGGCAGCCCGGCAACGATCATAAGATTGATCCTCTTGCCGGGCTTTTTTTATGAACCTTTAAAAAAAATAGTATGAAACGGCTTTCTGTATTGGCTATTATTGCCCTTACCATTGCTTTCGCCCCGGCGGCAAAAGCACAATCATCCCCTCACACGGCATTGTATGATACGCTGGCGCGGCTGGACAGTGCATTGTTTTCAATAGCCTACACCTGCCAACCCGATAAAATAGTTCATTTCTTTACCGAAGACCTGGAGTTTTACCATGACAAAGGCGGAGTGATGCGCGGCCGCGATGCCTTCCTGGAAACGCTGAAAAAGAATTTTTGCGGACCCCAGGCTACACGGCTGAGAAGGGAGCTGGTACCGGGCAGCCTGCAGGTGTACCCCATGGATGGGTATGGCGCTATACAAACCGGGGAACACCGGTTTTATGTAACGCAGAACGGCCAGCCGGAAAGGCTGCCCGGCATTGCCAGGTTCACTCACCTGTGGCAGTTTTCCAACAACGAATGGCGGATCA
>JBEVLT010000046.1:0-6450 GCA_040509055.1 Chitinophagaceae bacterium | reverse complement strand
AAGATCATTCTTGAAAAACAACAGGAAAAAGATTGGGGACAATCGGTCGTAGAAAAACTGGCCATTGACCTGCAAAAAAGATTTCGCGGATACAAAGGATTCTCTGCAAGAAATCTTTGGGATATGAGACGGTTTTACGAAGCTTATAAGGATCATTCAAAACTGCGACAGCTTGTCGCAGAAATTCCCTGGGGGCATAACCTGTTATTATTAAACAAGGTATTGAATCCGGCGGAAAGCAGGTATTATGCCGAAGCAACGATACAGATGGGCTGGAGCCGCAAAGTACTTCTGAACCAGATAAAAGCCAAAGCTTACAACAAACACAAGGTGCTGCCCAGACAGCATAACTTCAAACGCGCTTTGCCGGCACATATGCTCCGGCAGGCTGATGAAATGCTAAAGAGCACCTATAATCTCGATTTCCTGGGCATCACCCAGCCGGTACATGAAAGGGAATTGGAAACCAAACTGATCGAAAAACTGAAAAATTTTATTCTCGAACTTGGTTATGGCTTCAGCTTTGTCGGGAACCAATACCGGCTGGTCCTGAAAAGAAAGGATTATTTCGTGGATCTGCTTTTCTTTCACAGGAAATTAAGATGCCTGGTAGCTATCGACCTGAAGATGGGCAGCTTTGAGCCGGAATTTGCAGGAAAAATGAATTTTTACCTGAACCTCCTGGATGACAAGATCAGGATGGAAGACGAAAATCCATCTATTGGCATCATCTTATGTGCCGACAAAGATTCAGTGGAAGTAGACTATGCATTGAAAGGCATTGATAAGCCTATTGCTGTTGCCGAATACGAATTCAAAAAATCCATTCCCAAGAAACTACAAAAGCAATTACCGACCGTTCAGGAATTACAAATGGTCATCCGCAGTGAGATGACCAAAAGAAAATAAACCCTCTTGGCAGTTTATTTTATTCCATACTTGTGCTTGTATCGTTCGTAGAGCTGTGTCTGCTTATTTTCCAGGCTCACATTCCTTCCCTGGATAAATGCATTTGTGATGATACTGCTGCGCATATCGAAAATATCACCCTGGCTGATCACCAGGTTGGCATCTTTGCCCGCTTCAATGGAACCGGTACGATCGTCGATACCCAGTATCCTGGCTGCATTCAGCGTCACGGCCTTCAGCGCCTCTTCCTTGTCCAGCCCGTAGGAAATAGCTGTTCCCACATTAAAAGAAAGGTTGCGGTAGCGGGTCGTTTCATCGTCATCGAACAGGGCGAATAACACACCTGCCTGCTGCAGCATCGCCGGCGTTTTAAATGGCTGATCGATATCATCATCCTCTGCCGTGGGCAGGCTATGCTCTGAATTCAGCAGCACGGCAATATTATTTTGCTTCAGCAGGCTGGCAATTTGCCAGCTGTCGCTGCCGCCAACAATAACTACATCGAACGCGAACTCTTTGGCAAAATCGATCGCAATCAGCATTTGCTTTACAATATTGCAGTGCACGAAAAACTTCTGCTTTTTCTCAAACAGCGGGCGCAATGCCTCGAACTTCAGGTTGACCTCCCTGTGTGATGCTTCTGCGAGGTAAGCTTTTGCTTCCCTGAAAAACTCCTTCACTTCGTCTATCCTGCCCAAGGCCTGCTTCACCGGGTCTTCCGCAGGCTGGCGCTGCTGGCCACCACCTCCTCCAAATCTTGACCGCGTCAACAGGCTGGGCATATTAAAATGAATACCCACATCGGTTTTATACGCCGCATCCACCGGGCTCCAGGCATCGGTTTGTACTACAGATGAAACTCCCGGCAGCAACCCTCCCTGCGGTACCACGTTTGCCAGCAAAATACCATTGGCCCGCAACGTACCGGTGATCCTTGAATCAGCGTTGTACGCCACAATCGAGCGAATATTGGTGTTGTAGTCTCCCAGCTCGGAAAAATCATTACTTCCTTTCACCGCATTACCGGCAATCTCCTTTATTCCCAGTTGCGATACGCAAAGAATAAGTCCCGGGTATACGTGCCTGCCCTGCGCATCGATCACCCGTGCATCCGCAGGCACAGAAATACCTGTACCAACCTGCTCGATTTTGTCATTGTTTACTTTGATACTACCCTGGCTGATCACCTGCCCGTTCCCCACATGAATCGTTGCATTTTTTATAAAGAAAACACCTTTGTTGGCCGGCGCAGGATACACATCATCCTGTGCAACAGCAGCCGTTGTAAACAATACCGATAATAAAAAGAAGATATATTTTTTCATAACAGTTTCTTGAATTGTCAGATAAAAACGTAAGCATTGTATTATTCCTCATCGCCGTCTACGACCAGCAGGCCATGGGCATGATCGTGATCGTTGCAGGTCATCATGACCTGGAAGCTGGGCCGGGCCGGCATAGTACCGCCGGGATTGGCCCTGCCTTCAGCCAGCATTTTCTGGATCAGGCGGTTTCGCTCTGCCGCGATCTGCTTTCTCATGTCCCTGTCTTTATCCCGTTCAAAATACACCGTACCGTCAACGATGGTATACAGCGCCTGGGCATAAATGCTCAGTGGGTTATCGCTCCACAATACCAGGTCTGCATCTTTACCCGCTTTGATACTGCCAACCAGCCTGTCTACATGCAGGGCTTTGGCAGGGTTAAGCGTCACCATCTTCAGCGCATCTTCTTCGCTCATGCCGCCGTATTTCACGCTCTTGGCCGCTTCCTGATTCAACCGCCGGGCCATCTCCGCATCGTCGGAGTTAATGCAAACGTTCAATCCCGCGGCGTGCATGATGGCCGCATTATAAGCGATAGCATCCTGCACTTCCAGTTTATATGCCCACCAGTCGGAAAAAGTAGAAGCATTGGCGCCATGCGCCTTCATCCGATCAGCTACCTTGTAGCCTTCCAGTATATGGGTAAAGGTATTGACCCGGAACCCGAATTTCTCCGCTACCTGCATGGTATAAAGAATTTCCGGCTGCACATAAGAATGGCAGGTGATGAACCGCTTTTGGTTCATGATCTCTACCAGCGCATCCAGTTCCAGGTCGCGGCGCACCACCATCGGCGCCGTGCCTTTTTTCTTATTGTTTTCTTCTGCATTCTTCCATTGCTGCTGGTAAGCCGTAGCCCGGGTAAAGGCATCCATCAGCACTTCTTCCACCCCCATCCGGGAATCGGGAAAGCGGGTATTACCCTGGGTGGAAGCGGTACGCTTTACATTTTCGCCCAGCGCAAATTTGATAAAGGGATCAGCACCCTGGAACTTCAGCCCTTCGTCATTGGCTCCCCAGCGCAGCTTAATGAGCTGTGTTTGTCCGCCGATCGTGTTGGCCGAGCCGTGCAGGATATGCGATGAAGTGACGCCGCCGCTCAGCTGCCGGTAAATATTGACATCGTCCGGATTCAGGTTGTCGGCTATCCGCACTTCTGATGTCACAGACTGGGCTCCCTCATTGATCGAAAATGCAGCTATATGCGAATGCTCGTCGATGATGCCGGGTGTCAGGTGCTTGCCGGTACCGTCAATCACACGGGCAGAAGCATCTGTCAGGTTTTTACCAACCTGCACGATCCTGCCGTTCCTCACCAGCACATCGGTATTCTCCTGTTTCCCTTCCTGCTCATTGGTCCACACCGTAGCGTTCCTGATCAGAATGGCTTCCTGTTTTGGCAGCATTTCGTTGCCATAGGCGGCAAAGGGATAGGTAACCGGCCCCAGCCGCAGTGGAGCTTTTCTTTTGGAAGTATCGGGCACCGGTTCGGCGGCTTTGGTAAAGGTAGCCGACCAGGATACCGCATTGCCGGCTGTATCTACGCCATTGCCCTGCCAGATCGTTCCATTGTTCACACCGCTTAGCCGGAAAGCAGGACCGCTGCCACCCGGTCGTCCCATACCGGTCACCGGCCTGTCTGCAGAATCTCTGCGAACGGTAGAATCACGGCGGGGCATGCCAGCACCCGGAGACCGTCTGCCCGCCGCCGGTGAAAAACTAAGCTTTACCAGTTTGCCATCGTAGCTGAACCTGCCGGTAAGTGTATCCTTACCGATCACACTGGCAGACGATGCACTTTTTACATCCAGGGTATAATTCAGCGTACCAGATGACGTATTGATCACCAGCTTATATTGACCTTTGATATCGGTCCATGCATCTTCTTTCACTTCGTATTTCAATCCCTGTACCCAGTTCTCGATGATCGTGGTTTTTTCACTGAAGATGCTGCCGGTCGTAATCAGGAAATTGGCCAGCTTGCCCTCTTCCAGGCTGCCGACCTTGTCATACACACTCAGCAGCGTAGCCGGTGTTTTTGTCAATGCTTCGAAGGCCTTGCTCTCGCTCAGCCCATAATCGATCGCCTTGCGCAGGTTCGTCCAGAACTGTTTGGGATCGCGCAGGTCGGCCGTGGTCAGGCAAAACGCGATACCTGCTTTTTCGATCGCCGCCGGGTTGGAAGGAGCCAGTTCCCAGTGCTTCATATCGGTCAGCGACACAAACCGGGCATCGTTCGGATCGTCTACATCCTGCGCCTGCGGGAAGTTGAGCCCAATGATCATCGGGGCCTTTGTTGCCGCTATTTCACCGATCCGCTGATATTCGTCACTGCCTGCCTTGATGACGTATTGCACGCCGAATTCATCGCCGATCCGATCGGCCCGGATCACGCCCCATTTATCGCCCACTTCGAATATCTGGGGCAACCCCTGCAGATCGTTCCAGGCCTGCAGGCTCAGGTTTAATCCTTCTTTGGCCGGCCGGCCCTTGTACCAGGTGGCATCCAGGTAGGTTTGGCGCAGCAGGGCTACGCTGCCCATCATGGAGCCCGGGTAGCTTTGTGTGGAGCTGCCCTTGCTGAATGAATAATGTGCCGAAGCTTTTTCTTTTACCACCACCAGGTTGCCGGTCTGATCGGCCAGTGTCACGAAAGCACCTGTCCCCCGCGCAATGCCGTCCTTCTGGTGGGTGAGCACAGCGCCGAATCCCAGGTCGCGCAGTGACTTTGCTTTGCTTTCATCGGTTGCAAAAAGGCTGACAGCATTGATCTCGCTGTGTATGGCCTGGTTCCAGCCATACGGACCTTTGGTACCGGAGGTGAATTGCTGGGCGGCGAAAAACCCACCGCCACCTGCAGGCAGCGGCCGCTGCGGGATGGCCACGCCATAATCGCTGTAGATATCGATCAGCGAGGGATAAATGTACTTACCGCTGCAGTCGATCACCACGGCATCCCTGGGAATGGCGGTCTGTGCGCCCACCCCAACGATCTTTCCTTCGCGGATCACCAATGTGGCATTAGTTACCGTGGTTTGCCCGTCTTTTACAATCGTGGCATGGGTAAAGGCATAGCAGCCTTCGCGGGGATCGGCCACGCCATTGACAGGGAAAGTGACCTGGGCGGTTGAATAGGTTGCAAGCGCTAAAAAGGCAGCAGCAAATACCAGCCTGTGCAGGCGCCGGGTTTTTCTCATTACAGTCAGTTTTTGTAGTTAGATGATTTTTGAGTGCAAATCCTGCATTGCAAAACCGAATTCCGAATTTAGGCAATTGAACCATTCGAAAGTCACCATCCGGCGGTTATGTGACTGCCGGTATTATTCCAGCAAACTTTGGCTACCTTTGGTTTCCTTTAATAATCCATAGTTATGGCTCCTGCCGGCTCATTGACGATGCTTCCCGATTTTTCTTTATCGCCCCGTATCGACCAGGTAGGGGCAGAAGAAAGAGCTTCCCGTTTTACCAAACGCAGCATTAAAAAAGAATCCAAACTCACCGGCCTGAAGCTGGTGCTGAACATGATCGACCTGACCACGCTGGAGGGAAAGGATACGGACGGTAAAGTGAAACAGCTTTGCTACAAAGCCATACACCCGCATGACGCCCTGCCGGGCCTGCCCACCGTTGCTGCCGTATGCGTTTATCCTTCCATGGTCAAAGTAGCCAAAAAAGCGCTGGAAGGTTCCGGTATTAAAGTCGCCTCTGTGGCCACTGCGTTTCCCAGCGGGCAGGCGCCCAAAGATGTCAAGATCAGGGATACCCGATACGCGGTGAGCGAAGGAGCCGACGAAGTGGACATGGTCATCAGCCGGGGAAAATTTCATGCCGGCGAATACAATTTCGTTTTTGACGAGATCGCAGCCATCAAAGCGGCCTGTGGCCCGGCCCGGTTGAAAGTAATCCTGGAAACCGGGGAGCTTGGCACATTCGATAAAGTACGCCGGGCCAGCGATATTGCCATGTATGCCGGGGCGGATTTTATCAAAACTTCGACCGGTAAGATACAACCGGCCGCTACGATGCCGGTCACGCTGGTGATGCTGGAAGCCATCCGGGACTTTTACTACAAAACCGGGAAGATGGTCGGCATGAAGCCTGCCGGCGGCATCTCCAAATCCAAACTGGCCCTGCACTACCTGGTGATGGTAAAAGAAGTAATGGGTGAAGCCTGGCTCAACAACGAATGGTTCCGCTTCGGAGCCAGCAGCCTGGC
>JBEVLT010000045.1:0-12492 GCA_040509055.1 Chitinophagaceae bacterium | reverse complement strand
CAGACGGGGGTTAGCAGTAAGGCTTATTTGCGATATATGGGCCTGCTCAGGGAATTCCCGGATATATTACTTCCGCTTGTACCGCGCTGTAAAAATGATCACCAGCATATTGACAAGGAAGGAAAACGAATTGGTCACGATAATCGGGTAATCCTCCCTCCGTATGCCGTACCACACCCATAATCCCAGTCCTGTGAGCAGGATAAACAGCATGAACCACGATATGCCTTCCGCTTTTTTCTCGCGGATGATCTTTACCAGTTGAGGCAACATAGAGATGGCCGTACAAATGCCGGCTCCTATGCCGATATAGCCTGTTATATCCATTATGCGGCGGTCATGCTAAGGCATTCTTCGGCACAATTGCGGCAGGCGCCGGCACAATGCCGGCAATGGTCCATATCGTGTTTCTCACATTCTTCTGCGCAGGCATGGCAGATGTCCGCGCAAAGCTGGCACACGGCATTGGCATGCGCGCTGCCCAGCGTCATCAGCTCGGCTGCTGCACGGCAGATGGCGGCACATTCCAGGTCCAGCCGGATACAGTGCGCCATCCTATCTACGTCTTTTTCCTGCAGGCAGGAGGAAACGCAATAGTTACAAGCCGCCACGCAGTTCAGGCATGCTTCGATACAGGTTTGATAAGGCTGGTACATAACTCGGTTATTATTGATCAATGCTGTTTATTTATACCCGGGAGGATCGACCGCCGGACGGTATCGATAAATCCCGGTCTTTACTCATGCATTTCCACCCGCTTTTGCCCGGCGAACGATGCCGATATGCTCTTTGCAGGAACTTTTTTCTTCGCAGCCTTTGCCGCCGGGGCTGTTTTCATGCCGCTGTTTTGCCAGTAAAAAACACAAACTATGCCAGCAGGTATTGGCTGCAATCGTGAAAGAGCAGGAGCAAAGCAGGGTCCTGTTAATAAATAAACAGGGGTCGTCCGGCTTTGCTGGCATGAATATTTCCCTCTTTGGCTGTTAAATCAATTGTTTATCTAAAGCATTAAAAAAACCATTTATGAAAAAAAGTGCATTATTCCTGCTGGCATTACCCCTCGCAATCTGCGCCTGTAATAACGAAGGAAAAGACAGTGTGGAAAAAGCTGACTCCGCTAACCAAGCAAAACACGAGGATACCCTGCGCAATAATATTGCTACCGATGAGGCCACCAGTGATTTTCTTGTCCGGGCAGCCGACGGAGGCATGGCAGAGGTGCAACTGGGTGAACTGGCGCAGCAAAAAGCGACAAATGCGGCGGTAAAGGAGTTTGGCGCTATGATGGTACAGGATCATACAGCCGCCAATAACCAGGTAAAAGCACTGGCAGCCGGGCGTAATGTGACCCTGCCGGCTTCCGTAAGCGATGAGCACAAAAAAAAGGCGGACGATCTGTCAAAAAAGAGCGGGAAGGATTTTGATAAAGCATTCATGAGCGCGATGGTCAGCGACCATGAAAAAACGATCGACCTGTTCAAATCCGGCGCTGAAAAATCGAATGACCCGGATGTAAAAACATTTGCGAATAATACGTTGCCCAAGCTGCAGCATCACCTGGACTCAGCCCGCGCCATCCAGAAAGCAGTAAAATAAGGATAACAATACCCCTGTTCTATTTCAATAGTTCTCCTCCTTGCTGTAATTGGTAAGGAGGAGAATACTATCTGCCAGGGCTACAATCGAATGCGTCACTTTCGGGTGAAAGACAAACACCTGGTTCTTTACAGCATCGATATCTCCATCGGCTGTAGAGATCCTGGCGCTTCCTTCCACGATCTGGATGGTGAGAAAACCATTCACAATATTATCGCGGATAGCCGCTTCTGCCTGCAGAGCTGTGATCACCATCGTAATATTACTGCTCTTGAAAACAGTGATTCCGTTCCGGTCATTTTTCTCCCATGCCTTTTCTTCGGTCAGTTGCTTTACAAAGGAAGGAATATCTGCAAATACAAATGTCCCATCGATCACCCGGTCACCATCGGGCCGGTTGGCTGTAGCATCATTTCGTTTAATCTCCATAACTATTGTCGTTTTGTCGGTTAAAGTCTAGCAAACCGGCCGAAAAATTATGCCATCGGTACAGGATTAGCATCTCAGACTGATACTTATTCGCAGATACTGCAGGCGGGGAAAGATTGTCTACAGCTGCTTACTATTTTCCCGGTAATCAGGGATGACAAAGACGAGGATACAGATTGCATGTTCTTTGTTCATCAGGGTTTTCCCGGATTACCGGCGTATGCTGCCGGTCAATACATCCCCCCGATGAACCGCTTCACTGATCGCCAACCGGAAAGAATACGTTACCGGGGAAACTGGAACCATCTTTGAACAAAATGGTTATAAATGAACCGCTTGTATGCCTGAAGGTCCGTCGATGATCATCCTGAAAGAACTGGTGCAACCTTTTAAAGGGAAAAAAGTGATCAGCGTGAGCGGCAACACCAAAGAAGCTGTTGCCGGTTTTGCAGGAAAGAAGATCACTGACTTCAAAACCTGGGGCAAGCATTTCCTGATCTGCTTTGCCAAAAAGACCATCCGCATCCATTTCCTGCTGTTTGGCTCATACCGCATCAATGAAAAAAAAGAAAGCCCGGTAAGACTGCACCTGCAATTCACCAGCGGGGAACTGAACTTTTATGCCTGTTCGGTAAAGGTGATCGAAGAAGACCTGGATGAAGTATATGACTGGCAAGCCGATGTAATGAACGACGGGTGGAACCCCAGGCAAGCGCGGGAGAAACTAAAGCAACACCCGGATATGCTGGTTTGCGATGCCTTGCTGGATCAAAATATCTTTGCAGGTGTAGGCAATATCATCAAGAACGAAGTATTGTTCCGCATCAAAGTACATCCCGAAAGCGAAGTGGGCAAGCTACCGGCGACCAAACTCTCGGCGCTGATCAAAGAGGCGCGCAACTACAGCTTCGACTTCCTCGAATGGAAAAAGGCATACACCTTGAAAAAACACTGGCTGGCCCACACGAAGAAGACTTGTCCGCGCTGCGACCTGCCGCTGATAAAAAAATACCTGGGCAAAACCAATCGCAGAACGTTCTTTTGCAATAATTGCCAGGAACTATACCATTGACCGGTTCTGCCTCATACCCTTTCAACCGGATTGCAGCAGGCGTAGCAGGTGCTTTACTACCTGTTGCGTATAGTATAGCTGCACCTGTTCCGGCTCACCAGCTTCGCTATAGATGATCTCCCGGGCCAGTTCCCGGCCGTTGCAATAAATAGCATAGCAGGCAAACAACCGGTCGATCCCTTTCTCGGGCACAGGCGAGGCATAGCCGGTAATGGCAATGCCCCAATCGCTCAGGAACAGCTGGCCGACATGGCTGGCCATCTCTGCCGCTACCTTTTCCGATACGCAATTGCAGGCCAGCGCATGCACCGGTTCCACCTGCAGGTGCCTTGTTTTTTGCCCCAGGTTGTACACGGTAATGCCCCCCTGGAAAAACTTCCTTGCATTCTCCGCAAGGGAAAAAGCTGCCTGCAGGTGGCCGGAGGTCACGCTCTCGGCTACAGCGAGCGTCTGTTGCTTTTCAATCAATAATTTGCCTGTACGATCCAGCAACTGCTGGTCGTGCATCGGAGTGCTCATACGTGGAGTGATTATTTCTTTCGTGCGGTCTTCTTCGCTGCGCGTTTTTTCGGCGCTGTTCTTTTTTTGGCTGTTCCTTTTTTTGCGGCTTTCTTTTTAACCGCCCCTTTTTTGGCAGCGCCCTTCTTCGCTGCCGTTTTCTTTTTGGCAGGCACTTTAGCACCTTGCTTTCTTGCTTCGGAAAGGCCGATCGCAATAGCCTGCTTGCGGCTGGTTACTTTTTTACCGCTGCCGCTGCGCAGCGTTCCCTTTTTCTTTTCATGCATTACTTTTTCTACTTTCTTCTGTGCACCTTTTGAATACTTGGCCATCGTTATATTATTTGGGTTAATAATGACAGGGATCTACCCCTGCTTTGGCAAGTGGAAAACAAAAAGTAAGCCTAAGCTGTAAAATGCAACTCCTTAGCCGTTATGATGCCTGATGCGGGCTAGTCCGGCCGGTGCAGCGGAAGCGTAATATGAAACACGGAGCCCTTTCCTTTTTCACTCCTCACCCATACGTTGCCCCTGTGGAGCGAGATGATCTCCCGGACAATGAACAACCCGATACCGAAACCGGGAAAGGTACTCTCCTGCCCGCCGGGCTCGCGGTAAAAACGCTCGAAGACCTTAGCATGATACTCCGGTGCAATGCCGATACCGCTGTCCTGTACGGTTACCATCGCTTTTTCACGATCCGCGCTGAGCGTGATCACGACATCCGATGCAGGCTGTGAATATTTGATGGCATTATCCAGCAGGTTGCTGAACACCTGTGTCAGCCGGTCCTTGTCGGCCAGTACCAGCGGATCAGCCTGTACATGCAGGACAATATTATGCGAGGTAAACAGGGTGCGCATATCTTTTACCAACACTTCTGCAAGATGGCCAAGCCGCAGCGGTTCCGGGTGGACAGGCAGCTTACCCGTTTCCATCCGCGTGGCATCCAGCAGGTCGGCAATCAGCCTCGTCAGCCGGGCTACCTGGCGGTCGATCGTGGCCAGGGAGTCTGCGAGAAAAGGGTCTCTGCCGCCATCATGCATCCGGCGCAGCAGCTGCACGTACCCTTTGATCGTGGTCATGGGTGTCTTCAGTTCATGGCTGGCCATCTTGATAAAATCATCCCTGCGCTGCTCCAGCACCTTCACCTCATGAATGTCGGTGCACGACCCGATGTAGCCTTCGAAAAAACCGGCCGGCGAATACCGTGGTGCGCCGGTATCACCGATCCAGCGGTACTGGCCGTCGTGGCGCCGCAAACGGTATTCCATGTAAAATTCTTCACGGGTATCGAAAGCTTCCGTATAGGTGGCCGCACAGCCGGCCCGGTCGTCCGGGTGCACGCCCTGCATCCAGCCATTGCCCGCTTCCTGTGCCGGCTTGCGCCCGGTGAAATCAAGCCAGCCCTTGTTGAAAAACGTGCACAGCTTATCGGTACCCGATACCCAGATCATGACCGGCGCCTTATCGGCTACTTCTTCAAACTGCTGCCTGCTTTTTTCGATAGCAGCCGTGAATTGCTCCAGGTTGTTGCGCATCCGGAGCAGCGCATTGCCCAGCAGGTCGTTATTGCCCCTGGTCTGTACCGGTGTATCGAAATGCCCTTTACCGATCAGGTCTGCCGCATGGGCCAGCTGCCGGTTGCTCTCCCCGATGGTCCGGATAGAGTCGCTGAGGCTGCCGATCACATCGCCGGATACGTTTTGCAGGGTTACTCCTGTATTGCCCTGTGCTATTTCGCGGGCTGCCGCGTTGATGCCGGAAAGCATTTGCGTAATGACATGCGTGCAAAAAACCATGATGCCAAACACCACCACCAGGGCCAGCGCGATCAGCAACAGCGTGAGGTCGCGGTCGTTCAGTTCATCGGTATGAGCCTTGCTCATGGCTGCCTTTACCTGCTGCATCAGGTCTGTTTGCAACACCTTTATCCCCCTGCTGGCATCACCTGACAGCTGCCACCATTCGCCGGCATCGTACAGCGTATCAAAGGAAAACCTGGTGAACACCTGGTCGATGTAAGCGGTCACCGGTTTCAGGGCGGTGGTATCGCGCAGCGCCTTGTAGCGGCGCACTACGGCAGGCGAAGCTTTGACCAGCAATTCCTTCTCATAACTTTTGTATATATCATAAACGCCCAAAAGACCATACAGCATGGCCACATTATTCTGCCGGGCATAAATGGCGTTGTAAAAATTAGTGCTGAGGATTTCCAGGTAAGTGATCATCCCGGTAAGCAGCTTCTCTGCCGTAAGATCGGCAAAGACCGGGTCGGGGTATTTATTATTCCCGGCCATCGCCATATTGAGCGTATACAAGCGGTAGATGGCGGTGGTATAGTAATGCATGACGATATCCGGCGTGGTCCGGGCCGCATCTATCTTCTCACGCACGGGCAGCAGGCTGTCGAGAAAGGTATAAGAAGTGAACTGGTGCAGTGAAGCGTCCTGCTGGCTGGCCAGCCAGTCCAGCACCGAATCGGTAACCTGCCGCTGGCGGACGATAGCAGGTTGCATGCCGGCATCCCTGGTCAGTACATAATTGTACCCGTATTTCCGTTCCGCCTGCAGGGACGAGATTAGTGCCGAGATGTCGGCCGACCGGTTAATGCGGGTAACATAGCCATCCAGGAGGTCGGCGGTTTCCGATTTTTCCCGGTACACGGTAAAGGCCAGGAAAATGATCAGCGCCAGCGGAAACAGGATGAGGGACAATAGCTTGACGGGCAGTGAAAGTCTCCTGAAAAAATTATTCATGCCATGACGCGGTTTTAATGCATGCCGGCGGTGACCACTACCGGGGCCTGTTCTTTATCAGGTCGCTGATCTTCGACAGGATATCCTGCATGTCGAAGGGTTTTGATATAAACTCGTCGGCGCCGGCCTGCAGGCAGATCTCCCTGGCATTGGGGTGCGCAGAGATCATCATGATGGGTACCTGCCGTGTGGCTTCGTCGCGTTTCAGCATAGCGCAGATATCCGTACCGTTGGCGCCGGAGAGCAGCATGTCCATGATGACCAGGTCGATGGCGGTGCTCCGCAGGATGGCAACCGTTTCCTCGGCCCGCTCGGCGGTCTGCACGGCATAGCCCTTGTACTCCAGCATCAGCTTCAGCATCATGCTGATGTCCGGATCGTCGTCTACTACAAGGATATGATACGGCTTGTCGTTCATGCATGTCTTTTTTTTAAGCCACCGGCAAAGTAAAGGTAAAAACAGAACCCTTCCCCTTATCGCTCTTCACGCTGATCGTACCGTTGTGCCGCTGGATGATCTCGCTGGCGATAAAAAGGCCGATACCGAAACCGGGATAGGTTTGCTCGTTCTTGCCTTCCACGCGGTAAAAGCGATCGAATATTTTTTGCTGTTCTTTTTTCTCGATACCGATCCCCGGGTCGGCCACACTGATTGTAACATTTTTCTTATCCCCCTTCAGCGATACGTCTATCTGGCCGGCATCGGGTGAATATTTAATGGCATTCGTCAGCAGGTTCAGCAGCACCTGGGCTATGCGGTCCCTGTCGGCATACACTTTACCCTCGTAGTCGCTGTGGATCAGGATGGCGTGGCGCGAAGTGGTATGCCGGGCATCCTGTACGGCTTCTTCCACCAGGCTTACCGGATCGAAGCTGGTTTTGTCCAGCTCCAGCTTGCCCGATTCAATGCGGGACAGATCGAGCAATTCCGAGATCAGGCGGGTCAGCTTGTTCACCTGCTTGGCAATAGTGCCCAGCGACGATTTTACGGTGCCTTTAGCCGCCTGCAGCTTATCGGCACTTACCTCTTCGTATATGTTCATCAGCAGCTGCACGTATCCCTTGATCGAGGTGATCGGCGTTTTCAGCTCATGGCTCGCCATCTTGATAAAATCATCCTTGCGCTGCTCCAGCTTCTTGATATCGGTAATATCGGTTACTGATCCGGCATAGCCGGCAAATACCCCGTTGATATCGTAAAACGGCGATCCTTCCGTCAGGCACCAGCGGATGTCGCCATCCTGGCGCAGTATCCTGAACTCGGTCGTATACTTTTCGCGTTTCAGCATCGCTTCGCGAAACAGGGCCGGTGCATTCACCTTGTCTTCTTCCAGCACCTTCGCCAGCCAGCCGGAGCCCAGCTGCTCTTCCAGCGGCAGGCCCGTCCATTCGATCCAGGTTTCGTTGGCAAACGTGTTCATGCCCGTGGTATCCGTCATCCACAATCCTACCGGCGCTACGTTGGAGATGGTTTTTAAAAGCAGCTCGCTGTCCAGTATCTTTTCCCGCGCCCTTTTCTGGTCGTCGATATCTATACAGGCGCTGATAAAGCCCAGGAACTCGCCCTGCGCTGAAAAGCGGGGCACACAGTTGTCAGATATCCAGCGGTACTCCCCGCTGTGGTGCCGCAGGCGGTACTCGAGGTAAAAACCTTCCTGGCTCTGCAGGGCCTGCCCGTAGGTGTCTGTGCAGAGCTGCACATCGTCCGGGTACACACCCCCCAGCCAGCCATCCCTGCTTTCCTCTGCAAGGGTTCTGCCGGTAAATTCCAGCCAGGTCTTATTAAAATAATCGTTGAACTTATCGGAGCCCGACATCCAGATCATGGCCGGTGCATTGTCTGCCATGGTCTGGAACAATTCCACGCTGTCTTTCAGCTCCTGCTCCTGTTTCTTTTGTTCGGTGATGTCGAGTACGGTACCGATAAAACGTTCGGGTTGCTGCTGCTCGTTGAAGTAGACTTTTCCTTGTGAACGTATCCATCGCACCTGTTTATCGCTGTAGCGGCAGATGCGGAACTGCAGGTCATAATTGCCCTCCCCGTCCCGGCCCATTGCCCGCCCGATCTCCTCCAGCACCCGGTCCTTATCTTCGCTGAAAATGCGGTCGGTAAAAAAGGTGAAATCTACCTTCATACCATCGGATACGCCATAGATCCGCCGGCATTCATCCGACCAGTCCAGTTTGCCTTCCATGGGCTGGTACTCCCAGGTACCCAGTTTAGCGGATTCACTGGCCATGCGCAGGCGCTCTTCGCGTTCGCGCAATGCTTCCCGCAGGCGTTTATCGCCACTGATATCGCGGGCGATCTTGGAAGCGCCGATCACGGTGCCTTTGCTGTTGAGGACCGGAGAAATGGTGAGCGAAATATCGAGCAGGTTGCCGTTTTTGGTAAGCCTTTTTGTTTCAAAATGTTCTACCCGCGCTCCTTTTTTCAACTGCTCCAGTATGGCAGGCTCTTCGTCAAGCCGGTCGGCAGGGATCAGCCGGGTAATGGACTGCCCGATCATTTCTGCAGCCGTATAGCCAAACAGTTTCTCGGCGCCGCGGTTCCAGCTTGTCACCACGCCTTCCAGCGTCTTGCTGACGATGGCATCTTCGGCGGACTCTACAATGGCGGCAAGCGTGGCCTCCTGCTTCTCGTTCTCTTTCTGCGCAGTGATATCCTGCAGCGTATCCACACCGCCGGCCAGGTTGCCCTCCGGGTCAAAGAGAGGCGACGGGCTGGCCAGCAGGTACCGGCGCGTGCCGTCCGGGCGTTCGATCAGGACCTCCATTTCCCCCACGGCCTTTGCTCCGCGCAGCATCACCGCCATCGGGCACTGATCTGGCGGCAGGGGCGTCACGCCATCTGCCCCGTACAGTTTCCAGGCTCCGCACCAGCGGTCTTTCTGCAACCGGGGTTCGTGGCCCCACAGTCCGGCTGCTGCTTTATTGTAAAAGGTAATATGCCCTTCTTTGTCGCAGATGTATACGGCAACCGGCAAACGGTCTGCAATCTCCTCGTAGGAAAAGACCGGTCTCTCGGCCTCTCCCTGGGCAGGAAATTGATATCCGGGCGATAATTTCGTCATGAACCAGGTTAAAAGCGGCGGTTAAGCTACCAGCGTACAAAATGGCTGCATCGGTGGCGAAAACGTTGGTTAATTGTTTGGATTGTGGCTCTCAATTGCAGAAAACATTATGCCAGAAGAACTTTGCCTGGACCCGGCCAACTATTCCCTGTCATTTGTATGTAAATAATGAGGGGAAACAGTGCGGGTTCCCATTGCTACCCGCTCTCCCTGCAGGCCTTGTTTAACAGTGTAAGCAGTTCCTCTTAGATTTTTCGAACAAAAATGTAGAAATATTTTCCCATTTTGCACATAATATCCGGGAAAACCATTAGAAAATCAATTGGAATGCCGATCCTTCATTCTCGACCGATTGCACCTGGATGCTCCCCCTGTGCAGCAGCATGATTTGCTTACACAGGCTGAGCCCGATGCCGCTGCCGCTTTTGCGGGTGCTGAAAAAAGGGATAAAGATCCTGTCCAGCAGCTCTCCGGGAATGCCGGTACCATTGTCTGCCACCCGGATCACTGCTTTTTTGCCGGTGGCCTGCCAGGCCGAAAGAATAATGCGGGCTTCCGGCCTGTCTTTCACCGCCTCCATAGCGTTTACCACCAGGTTGATCAGCACCTGCTCGATCAGGTTGGGGTCCACTTCCAGCATCAGGCCCGGGTCCTTTACCACGATCTCCAGCGAAATGTTCTTTTGCTGCATGGTAGGCTGCATCAGCTGGTGAATGTTGGCAAAAATATCGCTCACCTGCACCGTCTTCAGGTTCGGCGCGGTGATCTTGTTGAGGTTGCGGTAGGTCTGTGCAAACTTCAGCAGCCCTTCGCTTCTTTTGCGGATGGTATCGATACCAAGCTCCAGGTCGTCGCGCGTACCGGGGTCGGTCTGCAGCGCAGCAGGCGATTGCTGCAGCCGGTGCTTCAGTGTTTCGGCCAGCGAGCTGATCGGCGCAATGGAGTTCATGATCTCGTGCGTCATTACGCTCAGCAGCTTTTGCCAGGCTTTAGCCTCGGTTTCATCAAGCGCCTCGCTGATGTTTTGAAAAGCGATCAGCTTGTACTTCTGTCCCTCTGTCTGGAACAGGGTGGCCGACAGCAGCCATTTGGAGGGCTGCTTGTCCGGGTGGGCGCTGGCCACTTTGGCCTCGCCCGGTTTCAGCGACAGGATTTCGTTGTACAGGCCTTCATCGCGACGCGCCAGTGAGTGAATTGTTTTCAGGTAAGGCAGCCGCAGCATCTGCTTCAGCGATTCGTTCATCCACAGCACTTCGCCATCCGCCTCTTTGTACGAGAGGATGCCGGTATTCACCAGCTCCAGTATTTTTTGCAGGTATTGGTATTGCGTTTCCTTCTCCTTGCTGATCACCCGGAAGGTGGAGTTGATCTCGTTGAACCCCTTGCGCAGCGATTGTATCTCGGCCGAAGCATGCCGCACATCGAAGAAGCGGGAGAAGTCGCGGTAGTGTACGGCTTCTATAAACTGGTTTAGCTCTTCATAAGCCCGGCGCTGGGAGCGGTACAGCTCCGCCAGCTGGTATACGATCACGGGCGCCGCCACTGCCAGGTAAATATACCAGCCCCTGACCAGCAGCCACGAGGCCACCGACAGGGTAGCAAACAGCCACAGCACCCGCAGCAGGATGCGCCACCGGAATTGCTTAAATATCATACTTGTTGATTCTGCGGTACAGGGCCGTGCGCGTAAGCCCCAGTTCACGGGCCGCCTGGCTGATGTTGCCGTTGTGCTTTTCAATCACCTTCAGGATCGTATTCTTTTCCACGGCGCTCAGGTTCAGCTCCTCCACCTCCGCCCCGGTCACCAGGGCCGACTCAATGGGAGAAAAGATGATATCGCTTTCTTCCAGCAGGTCGTTGTCGGCCATGATCACTGCCCGCTCCATGGTGTACTGCAGCTCGCGTACATTACCCGGGTAATTATAGTTTAACAGCTTCGTGAGCGCTTTGGCACTGATGTCCAGGCCGGGTTTCAGGTATTTGTTGCTGTATACCCCGCAAAAATGCCTGGCCAGCAGCACGATGTCCTGCCCGCGTTTGCGCAGGGGCGGCACCATGATCTCCACGGTATTGATCCGGTATACCAGGTCTTTGCGAAACCGCTTTTCATTGGCCAGCTCGGCCAGCGGCAGGTTGGTCGCGCAGATCAGCCGGATGTCGACCGGTGTGGGCTGGTTGCTGCCCAGCCGGGTCACCTGCCTGTTTTGCAGCACGCTCAGCAGCTTGGCCTGCTGCTGCAGCGAGATATTGCCGATCTCGTCCAGGAAAAGCGTACCCTGGCTGGCCGACTCGAAACGGCCGGCGCGGTCTTCGCGTGCATCGGTAAAAGCTCCTTTGCGGTGACCAAAGAGTTCGCTTTCGAAAAGTGATTCCGTCAGGGCACCCACATCCACTTTTACATAAGGATACCCGGCCCGCAGGGAGTGCTGGTGAATGGCTTTGGCCACCAGGTCCTTGCCGGTACCATTCTCTCCAAGTATCAGGATGTTGGCATCCGTAGGCGCTATCTTTTCGATCTTGTAAAATATTTCCCGCATCACCGGCGACTCGCCCAGCAGCTCGCGGCCGATCAGGATATCCGGCGCTGCAGCGCCGCCGCCGCGGGCATCCTTGCGGCGCAGTATCTCTTTGATCGTATCGATCAGCTTATCGTTGTGCCAGGGTTTTACCACAAAGTCCGAAGCGCCGTCTTTCAGCGAGCGGACGGCAAGGTCGATATCGCCATAAGCCGTGATCATGACCACGCAGGTATCGGGCTTGCTCTTCTTTATTTCCCGCAGCCAGAACAGTCCTTCGTTGCCCGTGTTGATAGAACTGTTGAAGTTCATGTCCAGCAGGATCACATCATAATTCGTTTTGCCCAGGTGCGCCCGGATATTTTCGGGATTCTTTTCGGTCACCACTTCCCGGGCTTCGGTTTTCAGCAGCAGCCGCACGGCGGTCAGCACGTCCGTATCATCGTCGATCACCAGGATGGAGGCATTTTTGAGTACCATATGTACAGGATGTATAAGCGAATGGCCGGCCGGCAGTAGTGCCGCACAGCGGCCTGTTCCTGCTGCAAT
>JBEVLT010000044.1:0-27040 GCA_040509055.1 Chitinophagaceae bacterium | reverse complement strand
CACATTTATCAACGATGACAACCTGTTTGAAAAGGCCAATCATGTTACCCGGTCTACAGCGGCAGGCGATGCCTCGCTGATCCAAAACCTGCTGCCACCCATCGGCAGCCAGGAATTATGGGCCTGCGGCGTCACTTACCTGCGGAGCAAGATAGGCCGGCAGGAGGAATCGAAGGAGGCCGGCGGCGGCGATTTTTATGCCCGTGTATACGAAGCCGAGCGGCCTGAAGTATTTTTCAAGGCTACGGCGCACCGCATCGTGGGCCATGGCGGTAAGGTGAACATCCGCAAGGATTCTACCTGGGATGTGCCGGAACCGGAGCTGACACTGGTGGTTACCTCGTCGGGCAAGATCGTGGGGTATACCGTGGGCAACGACATGAGCTCCCGCAGCATCGAAGGCGAGAACCCGCTGTACCTGCCACAGGCAAAGACCTATGATGCCTGCGCTGCCGTGGGCCCCTGCATTTATGTTACCAATGAACCGCTGCCTGCCGATACGCTGATCGGGCTGGAGATATACAGGAACGGGGAAGAAGCTTTCAGTGCTACCGTGGCCATCAGCCAGATGAAGCGAACGCCGGAGGAACTGGCCTCCTTTGTATACCGCGAGTGTTCGTTTCCGGATGGCTGCCTGATCATGACGGGCACCGGCATCGTACCCGGCAACGAGTTTACGCTGCAATCCGGCGACGAGATCCGGATAACGATCAGCGGCATCGGTACCCTGGTCAATACCGTCCGGTAGCATCACTCCCATTGAAACGCGAAATAGATACAGGGTTTGGTGTCGTCGTTGCGGATGGCATGCAGCGTGTCCGATCCGAGATAGATCAGGTCGCCGGGCCGGGCTTTTTTCACCGTATCGCCGATCTGCATTTCTGTATTCCCTTCCACCAGCAGTACAATCTCTTCCGCCTTGTGCCGGTGAGGATCATGGCTTTTCAGCCCCGGGTTGAGTGTGCTGACGTGCATTTCAAAACGTTTTGTCATAACCGTGGGGCGGTCGAAAAAATCTCTCCGGCCTCCCTTATCGTGCGGCTTGTAGGCCACTTCTTCCCAATCGATCATCAACGAACTACCGGCCCGGGACGCTGGTTGCGCCTGGCCGCTATCTTTCGATGTATAGCGCAGCACATAATATGTGGCGGGCGTCTCGCCGGCGTTTTCAAAACCGTGTTCCTCGCCCGGCATCGCAAGCGCAATGCTGCCGGGGCCAAGCGTACGCGTCTCCCCGTTGATCGTCACCTTCAGCCTGCCTTCGCGGATAATGATCAGTTCTTCTTCGGGATGGTGATGAGGAGCATGAGGAGCCGCGCCGGGAGCAATGGTGGTGGCATGGATCTCCATGTTTTGCAACACGGCGCCCCGGCCTTCCAGTACCGCTCTTCTTTCGGATGTGCCTTTCTTTTCCACCGGCCGATCGGCCCAGGCATATACATCGGAGCGCACCGGCGGCACCTGTGCAAAAGCCAGCACAGCGATGCCTATGCTACCGGCCAGCAAGCAAACTTTTTTCATTCCCTGAATATAATTCATTTGCTTCATCGCTTTCTGTTTCCCCGCGGTTTATTTCAACCGATCCACTTCAAAAATTCATTGCTATGAAACCATGGGTTGCCAGGTTTGTCCTGTTCGTGTTTGCTGCCGTAGCCTGCGTTATGTTGCTGCAATGCAGTGGTCCGAAAAAAGCGGTTTCCGGTGACAACACCGGAGGTGCAAAAGGGCTGAAAGATTATTACCGCGATTATTTTACCATGGGCGTAGCCGTATCGCCGCAGGGATTGCGAAGGGCAGACGAAAGCCGGCTGATCCTGGCGCAGTTCGGCAGCCTGACGCCGGAGAATGCGATGAAGATGGGACCGATCCATCCCCGGCCAAACGAATACTTCTGGCGGGATGCCGATTCCATCGCTGCCTTTGCCCGGCGTCATGGCCTGAAGCTGCGCGGCCACACACTTTGCTGGCACAATCAAACGCCACGCTGGCTGTTCACCGATTCTTCCGCCCATCCGCCGCGCGAAGTAACCAAAGAAGTATTGCTGCAGCGGCTGAAAGATCATATCACGGCGGTCGTCACCCGCTACAAAGGCACCGTCTATGCCTGGGACGTGGTGAACGAAGTGATCTCCGACAGTGCCGGTGTATATTTCCGCTATTCGCCCTGGTACCGTATCTGCGGCGAAGCCTTCGTGGCCCGGGCATTTGAATATGCCCATGCGGCCGACCCGGATGCACTGCTGTTTTACAACGACTACAATGAGACCGACCCGGTAAAAAGAGAAAAGATCTACCGCCTGGTCAAAGGCCTGAAAGAGGCCGGTGTGCCGATTCATGGCATCGGGCTGCAGGCCCACTGGTCCATTCACGACCTGACGGAGGAAAAGGTTGATGCTGCCATCCGCCGGTTTGCAGAGCTGGGGCTGAAGGTGCAGATCACCGAGCTGGACATCAGTATCCAGCCGGGAGAAGGCTCGCCCCTCCGCGATTCGGTATGGACCTTTACCCCGGAAGTGGAAAAAAGGCAGGCCGATCTCTACGACATGGTCTTCCGCGTATTCCGGAAGTACGGGAATGTTATTTCGGGCGTTACCTTCTGGAATGTATCCGACCGGTACAGCTGGCTGGACAGGCGCAGCCCGGGCAAGGCTTACCCGCTGCTGTTCGATACCGCGTACCAGCCCAAACAAGCTTACTGGCGCGTTGTAAATATCGACGGAAATCTGCCTGCGGCTGCCGGGACCGGCAAGCGTGGTTTTTAGCGGCCGCTGCAGCCAGCCGGAACAGGCCTGTTCTGCCGCTCAGACGGGTTATCATCCACCGGTAAAGCCCCTGTGCCGGTGCTCCCCATTCCATACGCCGGTTTTTGCAGTTTATCCGCAAAAACAACAGGCAGTGACAACCCCGGGATCGGGCGGGCGGATTTGTGTTAATTTGTAGTGAATGCAACTGAAACGATACAGCAGCAAGGAATCGGTGATCTTTATCTGGTTCCTGTTACCCTATGTGGTTGTTATCAACCTGCTCTTGTTCGGCCCCTGTGTGTTCAGTTCTTTGACCCATTTCCTGTTGCGGTTTATCGTTTCAGCGGTTTACTTTGCCGGTATCTATGCGCTGTTCGGCATGGTGGCCATGCTGGTGAAAAAAAGGCTGCCGGATGACGGCGAACTGTTCCGGCGCATCGCCATCCTGCTCCCGTTGTTCTATGCCATGAATATCCTGACGGTGCAGGGTGCGTATCTGGTGTACGAAAGACAGGTATGGATGAGCTGTGGCCCCAGGCGGTCCATGGAGTGGTGGGTGACGGGGTTTGGCTGTATGGCCAGCACCATTCTCACCTTCCTGAACGAAGCAGCGGTGGGCTGGGACAAATGGAAAACGGCTGTTACCGAAACGGGCCAGCTGCGCAGCGCGTACCAGCGAAGCCGGTTGCTCAGCCTGAAGCGCCAGATCAACCCGCATTTCCTGTTCAACAGCTTCAATACCCTGTCCAGCCTGATCCACGAAGACGAAAAGCAGGCCGAGCAGTTCCTGAACGAGATGACGCGGGTATACCGCTACCTGTTGAAGAGCGACGAGGAGCAACTCGTCAGCCTGCAAGAAGAATTGAAGTTCATCGGCTCCTACCTGTACCTCAACAAAGTGCGGTTTGGCAGTGCGCTGGAGGTGAAGATCGACGTGGAAGAGGGCGAGGACCATAAAAAGCTGCCACCGCTGAGCCTGCAGATCATCCTGGACAATATCATTTACCGGAATGCTTTCAGCAAAAGCAGCCCTATTCTCATCGAGCTGTATACCAACCGCAAGAGCGCCCTGGTGATCAAAAATACCCTGCATCCCAAACCGGTGAGGGACGTCCTGGAATACGAAGAGGCGCTGGACAACCTGGTCAATAAATACAAACTGCTGTACAAACCCCGCGTGCAGGTATACGAGACCGCCACGCACCGGATCGTTGTACTGCCGCTGATCGATAAAGAGGAGGTAGTGCTATGAAATGGGTAAGGCCGCAACGCGTACACACCTACAGCTTCCTGTTCTCCATGCCGTTTATCATCCTGGCACTGAACCATATCCTGTACGACGGGCGTACGTTCCGGGAGTGGCAGATCTGGGTATTTTCCGCGCCGCTGTTGTTTGCCATCGGCACGCTCTCCTGGTATGCGCATATCCGCTATGAATACTTTATCATCAGGAAATTTCCAGAGCTGAAGCAAACAGGAGAGCGGGTTTTTTATAAGCTGCTGACCAACCTGATCGTGATGACGCCTTCGGTGCTGCTGATCTTTTTCCTGTACGACCGGCTGGGCATCCTCGGCTACCGGCTGCAGACCGACGACCTGCGCTGGGGTTATATCGTGGGGTTGTGCGTCAATTTCCTGTTCATCACCTTGTGGGAAGTGCTGTACCTGCTGGAAAAATACCGGGAAAGCCTGGGCGAAAAAGAGCTGATCGAGCAAATGAGCATGGCGCAGGAATTTGAGAACCTGAAGAGCCAGATCAACCCGCATTTTTTATTCAATTGTTTCAATACCTTGTCGTCGCTGATCCAGGAAGACAAGCGGGAAGCCGAAAAGTTCCTGGACGAGCTGAGTAAGGTATACCGTTATCTGCTGAAGAGCAACGAGGATGGCATCAGTACGGTGGAAAAGGAGCTGAAGTTCATCGAGTCGTATTACCGGCTGCTGAAAACCCGCTACGGAAGCGGGCTGCAGCTAAGCCTGGACATCGACAAGCGGTATCACTCTTACCTGCTGCCTTCGCTCAGCCTGCAGCTGCTGGTGGAGAATGCCGTAAAGCACAACATCGTATCGCGGCAGCAGCCGCTGGTGATCGAGATCTTTACGGCCGCGGAAAACACCCTGGTGGTAAACAATAACCTGCAGCGCAAACAGCTGAGCAAGCATTCCACGCGGATCGGCCTGGCCAATATCAGGTCCAAGTACAAGCTGATGAAGCAGGAGGGTTTTCAGGTGGTGGAAGGAGAGCATAATTTTATGGTGGTATTGCCGCTGGTATGGAACGAAATGAAGTAAGCACAATTAAATTTTAAAGCAACGATATGAAAATCCTGATCGTGGAAGATGAAGACCTGGCCGTGCGGAAGATCCAGAAAACCCTGGCGTCGGTAGACGAACAGGCCGAGGTGGCAGGCATCACCGACAGCATCAAAAGTACGGTAGAGTGGCTGCAGCAAAACCCGCAGCCGGACCTGATCCTGATGGACATCGAACTGGCCGATGGCCAGAGTTTCGAAATATTCAATTTAACGGAAGTGAAAAGCCCGGTCATCTTCACTACCTCGTACGACGAGTATGCCCTGAAGGCTTTCAAGGTCAACAGCATCGATTACCTGCTGAAGCCCGTGCAGAAAGAAGAGCTGCAGGCTGCGCTGGACAAGTACAGAAATATGAAGGCGTCCTATGCGGCGCCGGCCGTGGAAGAGAACCGTGACCTCAGCCTGGATTCGCTGGTCAGGGAGCTGCAGCGGAAACTGCAGCCCAAAGAATACCGCAAGCGGTTCCTGGTAAAGCATGCCCAGAAGCTGGTGAGCATCGAGATCGAGGAGATCGCCTATTTTTTCAGCGACGGACGGCTGAACTTCTTCAAGACCCTGGACAACCGCAAGTTCGTGGTAGACTATACCATGGACGAACTGGAAGACATGCTGGACCCCCAGGAATACTTCCGTATCAGCCGGTCGTTTTATGTCTCCGTCAATTGCATCGACAAGATCGAAGATTACTTCGGCAACCGCCTTATCCTGCAGCTGAAACCCGCCGTAGAGAAGGAAGCGCTGGTGAGCCGCGAAAAAGTGACGGATTTTAAGAAGTGGATGGGTAAATAGACGCAGGAATATTTAATCCTCATAGATATGGCAAAGCAATTTAGTACAACACATTTTGCGCCTGAGCTGCACATCCCGAACGGAACCACGGATATTGATTTTTACAAGAAGTTCGGCGCAACAGAACATTTTTGCTTTCGCAACGATGACGGCAGCATCCATGTGGCGGAGCTGGAAATAGACGGGGCTGTTTTTCATCTGCACGAAACCATGCGCTGGTTTGCTGCGCTTGAACCTGTAAGTGCAAAAGGTGTAACAACGGTTATCGGTTTGTTTGTGAACGATGTTCACGAAGTTTTTGACCGTGCTCTTTTGGCCGGGGCAACAGAAATCACTCCCGTTACCGATCATGAGTATGGGTACAGGCAGGGAATGTTCAAAGACCCATTCGGGCATTATTGGCAAATACAGAAGAAAATCTGAGCAAACGGGCGACGACACCAGGGTATAGGCAAATCGGGGATAGACATTGTAATGGCAATAAGCCGATGGGTTTTACCTGGTGAGGTGATCAATATAGAAAAGGAACGCATACGCGAAAAAATAGCCGTTCCTTTTTCATCGTATTGCAGGCAGAGCATAGCCGGATGGCAGCTGCCGTTTCCTTTTTCTTTTTCGTACGAAAAGTCGTTCCGGCTCATTCATGCAAGGCCGGCTTTCAGCTGCCCGATCACCTCTTCCATTACCTGCTGCAGCGTACTGATATCCTGGTCCAGCGCCTGCCGGGCCGAAGGATGGTCTTCCGCCTTTTCGATCGCCCTGATTACATCATGCAGGGAATTGATCGCCATGCTGTCGATAGAGGGTTTGATGCGGTGCGCAGCGCTTCTGACCGTTGCCAGGTCGCCCTGGTCGCGTGCAGCAACGATCTCCTGTACGGCACGCGTGGCTTCGTCGATGAATAAACCGGTCATCTCGGTGATGAAGGCCGGATCGTCACTGAACTGCCGCAGGTGTGAAAGATCGTACAGCGGCGAACCGGCAGCTGCTTTTTTTTCCTTTTCCGGGGTTACATTGTTTTTTTCCGCCATCCAGTGCGACATCAGGATAACCAGCTGTTCTTCTTCAAACGGCTTGGAAATATAATCGTTCATGCCTGCTTCGCGGCAACGGTCGCTTTCGCCCTTGATGGCGTTGGCCGTGAGCGCGATGATCGGGATATTGTTACCCGTTGCGCGGATCGTCCGGGTGGCTTCCAGCCCGTCCATGCCGGGCATCTGTACGTCCATGAGCACCAGGTCGTAGCCGCCGGTGGCTATGGCGTTTACCGCTTCCTGCCCGTTCCTTGCATCGCCGATCCGCACCCCGTACTTTTTGAGTATGGTGGTAGCCACGAACCGGTTGAGCTCGTTGTCTTCGGCGAGCAGGATGTTTTTTCCTTTCAGGATGCTGTGATCCATCGCATTCTTTTCCACCACCGGCAGATCGTCCGTGCTGCCGATGGTAAACGGTATGGTGAGGATGATCTCGGTGCCTGTTCCCTTTTTGCTTTTTACATCGATGGTGCCGTTCATCAGCCCGATCAGCTGCCTGCTGATCGACATACCCAGGCCGGTGCCGCCGTATTTGCGTGCAATGGTCCGGTCTTCCTGGGTGAACTTCTGGAACAGGATGGCCTGGAAATCTTCGTCCATGCCGATGCCGGTATCCCGTATGCTGAAGCGCAGGGTCTGCTGGTTGTTGTTGGTTTCGAGTAAAGAACAGGCTACGGTAACGCCTCCTTTCTCTGTGAACTTGATGGAATTGCTGATCAGGTTGAGCAATACCTGGTTCATCCGGTGCGGGTCGCCGATGAGAACGGGCGATATGGCCGGATCGAATTCTTTCACCAATTGCAAGTCCTTTTCATCGGCACGGTATTGCATCACGCGCAGGCAATGGTGGATCATCTCTTTGGGCCGGAACCCGATCTGCTCCAGCGATAATTTACCTGCTTCGATCTTGGACATGTCGAGGATGTCGTTGATCACGATCAGCAGGTTTTCAGCTGCCTTGGTAATGGTGTCGAGAAATAACTGCTGTTCTTCGTCAAGCCGGGTATTGTAAAGCTGCCGGCTCATGCCGAGGATAGCGTTCATCGGCGTGCGGATCTCATGACTCATATTGGCGAGGAACAGTTCTTTTGCCTTCGCGGAGTTTTCGGCTGCCTCCAGCGCATCGTGGAGCTGTTGCTGCAGTTCTTTCTGCGTCGTGATATCCAGGTGTATGCCGATCGATCCTACAATATCTCCCTTATCGTTGTAGCGGGGTGCTGCGCTGATCAGCCACCATCTCGGTTCACCTTTTTTATTCCTGACTGCTATCTCGTATGTATCCGATATGCCCTTTTTCCTGAGTTCTGTTTTCAGTTTCAGCAATTCTTCTCCTTCTACAGGGGCCAGCAGCTTGCCGGCATCCCTGCCGATGATCTCGCGGGCTTCGTAACCGCTGATCTCGCAAAACCGGCGGTTGGCAAACATGATGACGCCGTCGTTATCGACTTCCAGCAGCCCCAGGTTCATGTTGGTGATGATGTTGCGGTATTTTTCTTCGTTGATCCGGAGCACCTGCTGCACTTCGGTCAGCTTTTTCTGTGCTTCTTTTTCGGCTGTGATGTCCCGGATGATCGCAAACTCCTGGATGACGTTGCCGGACTTGTCTTTGACAAACTGCATTTTGATGGCGGCATGAAAATAAGACCCGTCTTTGCGGTAATGGATGAATTCGTCGTTGAAGTTGCGGTGGTGCTCTCCCTGCTGCCACATTCTTTTGATCGCGTCCTCGTCTGTCTTCGGGCCGAATGCGAACGGGAATATTTCTTTGCCCCGCATATCGTCCAGGCTGTAGCCCGTCAGCTGTTCGAAAGAGGTATTGCACCAGCTTACTTTCCGCTCCGGGTCGAAGATGATGATACCGGCGGTACTCGAGCTGGCAATCATGGACAGCCGCTGTATCTCTTCTTCCTGTTTTTTTTCTGTGCTGATGTCTTCGATGATGCCGAAATATTGCAGCCCCTGGGTTTTGCTGCGCACGATCGGCTGGCCTTTGGTGCGGCCCCAAAACGGGCTTCCGTCTTTGCGGTAATAGATCACTTCCGCCCTGAAACTTCTGCCGGTGGTAAATGCTTCGAGAATGCGGCTGATCGTCGCTTTATCGCTCAGCGGCCCTTTGAACAGTTCGATCGGGGTTTTGCCGATGACTTCCTGCGGGGCATAGCCGGTTATTTTTATAAAGTTGTCATTTGCCCAGTATATTTTTCCTTCGCCATCGGTGAGCAATACCGCGTTTTCATTGGCGCTGGCTACGAGCGACAGGTGCTTCAGTTCTTGTTCGGTTTTTTTCCGATCGGTGATATCGGTATGCGTACCGATGATGCGGAGCGGCTTCCCGTCTGTTGTATTGGTGATGATCATGCCCCTGTCGAGTATCCATCGGTAGTGCCCGTCTTTGTGCCGCATCCGGTATTCCCGCTGGTGCGATGTAATGGTGCCGGTGAGATAATCCTTATCGGTTTGCCGAATGATGGGCATATCATCGGGATGAATGCGGTCCGACCATTCTTCTACTGTATTGAGGAATTCTTCTTCCTCATAGCCCAGCATTTTTTTATACTGCTTTGAAAAATACGTTTCGTGGGTCTGGAAGTTGTATTCCCATAAGCCGTCGCCTGCACCCTCGAGAGCAAATTGCCAGCGCTCCTCGCTGGCTTTCAGTTCGGCTTCGGCCTTCCTGCGGTTGGTGACATCACAGTACTTCCACAGGTGGCCTTTGTACTCGTTGCCGGCAAAGACCGGGATGCAGTCTCGCTCGAAGATGCGCCCATCTGCAAGCTCCAGTCCTTCTTCTACCACCATCGTTTTTGATGCCACCAGTTCTTCGATGCGGCGTACATATGCTTCCGGGTGTTTGAACAGGTGTTTGCTTTGTTCGGCCAGCCAGGTACTGTTCAGACCTGCCAGTTCCCCGGGCGATTCGATCAGGCCGAACAGGTTGCAGAAAAACTGGTTGGTCAATACGATCCGCCCGTTCTCGTCCAGCAAAATGCCGCCCTGGAAATTCAGGATCAGCGACGACAGCCGATCGTTTTCCATGGAGATCAGCTGCGGCCCGCCGGCAGGTTGCCCGCCGGCATTGTAGCTATCGTTGACAGCCCGGAGAAACGGTTGCAGCAATTCGCTATTGCGGAGTGTGTCCGGCAACAGGTCTTGTAATTGCTTTTCCAGCAAGAAATTAAATTTCATAGGCGGTAGATTATGCTGGTTCTCATCAGTTAATGATATACCGGGATATACGGCAACTTCTTCCCGGCTGGTTCAGCGGCCACCTGTTTTTATTCTTTGGCCTGCAGCTCCTGGTCCCGTACACGTACCCACCGTCCCTGGTCATACCGTTTGATGATGCGGGCCGGATTGCCGGCTGCCACACTGTAGTCCGGCACATCGCGGGTGACCACGGCCCCGGCCGCGACCACGCAGTGCTTCCCGATCGTTATCCCTGCTGTGATCACTGAATTGGCGGCTATCCAGGAGCCATCGCCGATGGTGATGAGGGCGGTGGTGACCTGCTGATCCACGATCGGGGTGCTGGTATCTTCATAAATATGGTTCAATCCGCTCATCACCACATTTTGCGCCGTAATGACATGATTACCGATCTGCAAGGGTCCGATTAGTACATTTCCTATACCTATCAACGTATTATTACCAATGGATACGTTTCCTACACCATTATTTATCGTGCTGAAATCTTCGATCATCGACCGCTCGCCCAGTTCAAACTTATTAAAAGGCAGCACATCCATTCTCACCCGCCTGCGTATACGCGCTCCTTTCCCTTTTTTGTGGAAGAACAGGTTGGCAAAATTGCGAACCCAAAAACGCGGCCTGTAATCACCCGGCGGGATCAGCATCCAGTGAACGAGCTTTTTAAGCCGTGGATTATTTTTAATGGTCTCTGCCAGTGACATACAAATCCAAACCTTTGTTTTTTTCGTATGGAATGAGCTGAATGAACAGGAAATAGCTGCTTATGTCGTAGAATTACGGTGGTCAAAATCTACTGCAATTTAGCATACTTATACACAGAATGGGCTAATTTTATTGTTCCGAAATCAAAACCGATTTATGTTCTTATTGACACCCTGTGGAGGCGCTCAACAAAAAAGTCATGACCTCCGGGAAAATGAAACTGCCCGCAAACAACGGGGGAAATCCATAGGCAGCTACCTGCTGCCATTGTACCTGCTGCTTGTATCGTTTGCAGCAAAGGCCCAGCCCGCCACCACCTCCATGTTGCAGGATATTTCTTACCCCAGGCTCGACACGCTGGTAGAGCTGGCGAAGAAAAACTATCCCCGTATCAAGTATTACGAACAGGTGGTACTGACGGCCCGGACCAATGTAAAGCGGGCACAGATGGACTGGTTCGACATCTTTACGTTCACCTACCTGTACAGCCCCAACAACAATAATACCGTACTGGCCAACCCGAGTTTCCTGAATGGCTACCAGGTAGGCTTTGTGGTAAACCTGGGCGACCTGTTGCAAAAAGGTCTCCTGCTGAAGCAGGCGAAACAGGAGCTGAAAGTGCGGGAGTATGAACGGGATGAGTACTACGTGAATCTCGCGGCGCTGGTGCGCGAGCGTTATTTCAGGTACCTGCAGCAGCTGAACATCCTGAAGGTGCGGGCAGACGTGGCGCTGGACGCCGAAAG
Organism: Chitinophagaceae bacterium; assembly: GCA_040509055.1. Taxonomy (GTDB): domain Bacteria; phylum Bacteroidota; class Bacteroidia; order Chitinophagales; family Chitinophagaceae; genus JAJKIP01. Next base: position 15,500 of record JBEVLT010000044.1, on the reverse strand, counting down.
CAATGCGCAGGCCTTCAAGCACAAATACGAACTGGGCGAAACTACCCTGGACGAATACAACAAAGCGTTGGTCAATCTTTCCGACCGCGTGCAATTGAAAATAGAGGCGGAGGGCACCATGCTGATGGCCAAGAGCGCCCTTGAAGAATTGGTAGGTAAAAAATTAGAAGAAGTATACTGATGGATATTATCAAATTTTTGCGGTTACTGTACAAACGCTGGTGGTTGCTGATCGGCGTACCGCTTATTACAGTCGTTGTTGCTTATTTCCTGGTACGTTACCAGCCTGACCGGTACAGATCGGTAGGCCGTCTGGCCACGGGCATTGCCGACCAATCGCGGTCGCAGCAGGTACTGAACCTGGTGCAGGGCCAGGAGTCAGGCGCCAGCCAGGAATTTGGCAACCTGATCCAGATGATGATGCTGAACAAGGTGCTGGACCAGGTATCTTACCAGCTCATGATCCATGACCTGACGGCTCCTCAGCCCTTTCTGCCACCGGGCAAGCTGCTGCAAACACTGTCGCCTGCTGCCCGCAGCCATGCGCTGGAAGTATACCGAAGGCATTACCAGGAGAAAACCGAGCTTTCGCGCAAAGACAAGGACGAAGATGGCATTTACCGGGTGATGGAGTCGATGGGATACGATCACCAGTCGTTGCGGGAAAAGCTGAATGTATACCGTGTCAGCAACAGCGATTATATCGATGTGGAATGCATCACGAAAAGCCCGGATCTCTCTGCTTTTATCATTAACACGCTTTGCACCGAGTTTATCGCACATTATACGGCCATCGAAAAGGAAAACAGGGTGAAGGAAGTAACCTACCTGGGAAAACTGCTGGCCGAAAAACAGGCGGCGATGGACCAGCAGATCGCCGATCTGAAGGATTATAAGATCCGCAACCGGGTGCTGAACCTGAACGAGCAGGCCAAAAGCCTGTACGGGCAACTGGCCGATTTTGAAACCAAACGCGGTATCGCCGAGAAAGATATTGCTTCTTATACCGCTGCGCTCAGGGATATCGACAGCCGCTTTGACCCTACCGACCGCCGTTACATCGAAAGCACCGTCACCAAAGTAAATGGCGATATCGTGGATGCCAAGCAGCAGCTGTATGCGCTGAACGATCAGTATATCAGCAGCGGGTTTGACGATAGCTACCGGGCCCGCATCGATGCGCAGCGAAACCGGATTACCGGGCTGATCAACCAATCGTCTGATAAGTATATTGTAAGCCCCCTTGCCGCCAAGCAGGAACTGGTAAACCAGAAGCTGGCGATGGAAGTAACGCTGGGGCTGGCTAAAAACAGCATCACCTCCATCGATAAGGAACTGAACCGGCTCAACCGCAAGTTTGACGGCCTGGTACCGCACGAAGCCGTGATCGGGGCGTATGAAAACCAAATCGATATTGCCAGCCGCGAATACCTGGAGCTGCTGGGCAAATACAACCAGGCCAGCCTGAGCACCAACTTTGCCGTGGAGCTGCGGCAGATACAGGAAGCCATGCCGGGCAGCATTCTTCCATCCCGGAAAATGATGCTCATCGTGCTGGCTGGCGTGGTCAGTTTTATCTTCTGCGTGGTAGTCCTGTTCGCGCTCTTCTACTTCGACCGGTCGGTGACCGAACCCAAAGAGGTGGTGGCCCGGACCAACATGCCGTTGCTGGGCACACTCAGCACGGTAAAGGGCGATAACGTAAACCTGCAGGAAGTGTGGCGGCCCGGTACTGCTGCAAAAGAAGTGCTTCGCCTCCGCGACGAACTGCGGGCCATCCGTTTCGAAACGGACCAGGAAATGGGAGGGGGCAATGCCAATACGACTACTCATCATAAAGTGCTGGCCATTACCAGCCTCAAAGAAGGGGAAGGAAAAACCTTCTTGGCCATCAACCTGGCTTATGCCTATGCCATGGCCAACAAGAAAGTGCTGCTGATCGATGGCAATTTTGGAAACCCTTCCATCACTGCTATTCTAAAACCTGCATATTCCCTCGAGGATTACCTGGGTGGCAGGCCGTTGCCGGATGCTGCACCGAACTCTGTACAGGTGCTGGGCAACAAGGGCGGCGGCAGCTCACTGATGGAAATAGCCGGCAGCGAAACCATTGCCGCCAGGTTGCTGGAGCTGAGAAATCAATATGATATTATCCTGGCCGAAACGGCCCCGCTTGCCGAGCAGGATAAGGCAAAGGAATGGCTGCAACTGTCGGACAAGGTGGTTGCCGTTTTTGAAAAAGGCAAAACCCTTACCGAGCCGGAAAAACCAAACCTTGCTTACCTGCAAAGGATCGGCAATGTATTTGCCGGCTGGGTATTCAACCAGGCTTCTGCCTCCGGTAAAAGAAAGTAAGAAGCGTATTCATGTCTGCCATCATCGGATATATCTGGCTGATCATACAGCTGCTGGTCGGCTACAACCTCTTGTTGCCGGTGGTGCTGTACCTGCTGTACAGGGTAAAGAAAAAGCGCAGCTATCCGGCGGCAGCCGATCCCGCTGCAGAAGAGCGGGATTATGCCGTGATCATAACCGCGTATGAACAAACGCAAAGCGTGCCGGGCGCGGTCAACTCTGTCCTGGCCGCGGAGTATCGTAATTACCTTATTTATATTGTGGCGGATAACTGCGACGCATCCGGGCTACATTTCGATGATGAGCGGGTGATCGTATTGCGGCCGGAAGAAGTGCTGAAAAGCAATGTGCGTTCGCATTTCTATGCCATCGACCGGTTCCGGCGCCCGCATACCCATCTTACCATCGTCGATAGCGACAACCTGGTGCACCGGGCTTATTTTTCGGAATGCAACCGCTTTTTCGACCAGGGCTTTCATGCCGTGCAGGGCTTTCGCCGGCCGCGCAACCTGGATACACCGATCGCCTGCCTCGATGCGGCACGCGATATCTATTATCATTTTTACGACGGGGAAGTACTGTTTGCCCTGGGCTCGTCTGCCGCACTTTCCGGTTCAGGCATGGCCTTTACCACCGATCTGTATCGCGAATGCCTGACCGGTTACAATTTCTCCGGCGCTGGTTTCGACAAAGTGCTGCAGTATGCCATTGTGAAAAAAGGCTACCGCATCGCCTGTGCGCCGGATGCGGTAGTGTTCGACGAAAAAACATCACAGGCCGACCAACTGGAAAGCCAGCGCGCCCGCTGGATCAATACCTGGTTCAAATATTTCAGGTTCGGTTTTTCGCTGCTGGCAAAAGGCATCACCCGTTTCAATGCCAACCAGTTCCTGTTTGGCCTGATGCTGGTGCGGCCGCCGCTGTTCATCTTCCTGGTGCTGGCTGTGCTCTGCCTGCTGGTCAACCTGGTGTCGCTGAGCTGGGGCGCGCTGTGGTGGCTGGTTGCTTTCGCGGTGTTTATCGGCGGTTTCCTGCTTGCGCTGGTTCGTTCGCATGCAGATAAACGGATATTTGCTTCGCTGCGGAATATTCCCCGGTTCATGTTTATCCAGCTGCGGTCGCTGGTGAGGGCGCGCCGGGCCAACCGCCGCTCGGTAGCCACCCGGCATTTTCATACCACAACGATCCATGACGCAAAACCCGGCAACCATGAGAATTGACCCGCCTTATAAAAAAGAAGAAACTGAAAAGAATGAGCAGGCTGTGCTCGAAGCGCTGACGAGAAAGACGGCGATCGCGGTGGCCTTTGTGAGCGTATTTTTTTTCTTTCTTAAGCTGCTTTTCCTGTGATGGAGCCGGTACGCATACCCATACGGTCTGAAAAGAAAAAGGCGGGGTTATCCTTCCGGAAACGTTTCCCGGGGCCGCAGCTGAATAACCCCCTGGGCATTTTGCTGTTCCTGTCGGCCGCGGTCCTGTTTGCCATTACGGTGGCAGAATTGGGGGTCAGCGGCGGCATGCTGGCGCTGGTGGTGATCATTGCGCTGCCCATGCTGTATGCCATCATGGTGTACATGCAGTTTGGCGTGTGGCTGCTGCTGATCTTTGCTTACCTGCTTTTTTTCCTGATGCGGCTCGGTGTGGGCTTCCCGCTGGGTACCCTCATCGATGGCCTGCAGGTGCTGCTCTTCATCGGGTTCTTTATTCATCAGCGAACCAAACCCAACTGGAAAGACCTGAAAACGCCGGTCTCGGTCATGGTGCTGGTGTGGATCGGGTACAATGTGCTGGCCGTGGTCAACCCGGAAGCACCATCACGCATGGCATGGGTGTATACCATCCGGTCGGTGGCAATTATCACGCTCTCCTACTTTGTATTTTTATATAGCATCCGTACGGTCACGTTTGTCCGCATCATCCTGAAAACATGGATCGCACTGTCCCTGTTTGCCGCATTCTATGCATTCAAGCAGGAATATATCGGGTTTACCTCGGGCGAAAATGCCTGGCTGGCCTCCGATCCCAAGATCGCTGCGCTGCTGTTTATCGATGGCGCCTGGCGCAAGTTCTCCATCATGGCCGACCCTGTGGCCTTTTCCTATAATATGGCCATCAGCAGCATCCTGTGCATCGGGCTGATGACCGGCCCGATGCCAGCCTGGAAAAAAGTAGTGCTGGGTTTTTGTACAGTCCTGTTCCTGTTTGCCATGCTGCTGTCAGGTACGCGCAGCGCTTATCTGATGGTGCCGGTAGGACTGATCTTCCTGGCCATTCTCAAGTTCAACCGGAAAGTGCTGCGTGTCATGGTCGTTGTGGGCGTAGTCATGATCGTGCTGGTCTTTATGCCCACTACCAATTATACGCTTTACCGCTTCCAGACGGCTTTTCGCCCTTCCCAGGATGCCTCGTTCAATGTAAGAAAGGCCAACCAGGAAAAGATACAGCCTTATATCCTTACCCACCCTATCGGGGGCGGTCTCGGCGCCACCGGTGCCTGGGGGCAGCGCTTTGCACCGGATTCTTACCTGGCTAATTTTCCGCCTGACAGCGGTTATGTACGCGTGGCCGTGGAGCTGGGATGGATCGGGCTGCTGCTTTTCTGTATCCTGCTCTTTCTGATCCTGAAGATGAGCATCAACAATTATTACGCGATCCGCGATCCGGAACTGAAGACCTATTGCCTGGCCATGACGCTGATCCTCTATGCGTTTACCATCGGCAACTATCCGCAGGAGGCCCTGGTGCAATACCCGTCCAATATTTATTTCTACCTGGTGGTAGCGCTGGTGAGCATTACCTACCAGCTTGACCGGAAAAAGCAGGCTGCTTCAGAAGATGAAAAGAAAATACTTCAGGATAGATAATCCTTATTCAGCTTGACATGACGGTACAGGTGACGGATAAGGCTGATCACCGGGTTTTTGCTTTCCCGCAGGCTGGTCCGCTTCATTGTGCTGGGTTCGTCGCTGGAGTTTTTTTGCAGGAACAGTTCGCGGTAGTGTTCGGAAAAGATGCCTTTGCCCTTTTTCTTTAAAAACGATAGCATCATCCGGTATTCCGTCACATCTCCCTTCACGCCTTCGGCATAACGTCCGAACCTGTCGAAAAAATTGCTGCGCCGCAGGTGCGGGTGATCGCTGTACGCGTAGAATTTTTTATAACCCGGGTACCAGAGCCGGAATCTCATTTCAGAAAAATCATCGCGGCAGGGGCGCAGGTACGGGTATTTGAAATAGGCATAGAAACGGGCCATGTCCAGGTCGGGCCGCTCGTTGAGTATAGCGAGTGCAGCAGCAAAATGCGCCGGGAACAGCGGGGTAGGCATAAAATCTTCCTGCACGTACAGCGTATACGGCTTTGTCACTGCGTCCTGTCCCTTGTTGATGTTATGGCCCAGGCCCTTATTGACCGGAGTGGTCACCAGTTTGAACGAATGGGTGTTTTGCAGCTCCTGCACATACGCCAGGTGCTCGGGTTTGCTCCCGTCATCAGATACTACCGTTTCACCAAACACGCAACCCAGTGAGGCAAAGGCCGCCAGCAACCGCTCCAGCGACCGGCTGCGGTTGTAGTGAGTGATGAGCAGCGTCACGCCGGGATATTCGCAGGCGGGCATTGCGACAGGCTGATTGGTCGATTGGTCCATGCTGTTCATCATGCTAGGGTTGTTTACGCACGTATTTGCCGGTGAGCACATCGAGGGTCCATCGTGCAAATTTCGCTTTCAGGTACAGGTAGCGGGCAAACCGGACCAGGACATTCGGGCTCTGCTTCCAGTCGCTGCGGTTCATGGTGCTGGGCTCGTCTGCCGAATTTACCTGGTGGAACAGGGTTGTAAATGCATCGAACACAAGCCCGCGGGCCTTGTGATGGATAAAAGACAGGCTCATGCGGTATTCGGTCTGGTCGCCCGACTGGCCTTCTGCATAGCGGCCGAACTTGTCGAAAAAATTGCTGCGCCGCAGGTGCGGGTGATCGCTGTAAAAATAAAACTTGAGATGGTTGCCGTACCATGGCGCTTTGTGAAAGAAGATCTCCGAGTATCCCTTTTTATACGGTTTTTTATAGGGGTAGGGAAAGTAGGCATAAAACCGGATCACGTCGATGTCTTTTTCCTGCTTCATCATGTCCAGCGCATCCCTGAAATGAGCGGGGAAAATGGCGGTGGGTACAAAATCCTCCTGCACATACAGGGTATAGGGTGTCGTTACGGCATCCTGGCCTTTGTTGATGTTGTTGCCAAGGCCTTTGTTCACCGGGGTGGTCACCAGGCGAAAGGGATAAGTGTGCCGGAGCGCTTGTATGGTTTGGATATGTACCGGCTTGCTGCCGTCATCCGATACCACGATATCGCCAAAGCCGCAATTCAGTTCACGAAAAGCGCGAAGCAGCCGCTCCAGCGAAGCGCTGCGGTTGTAATGCGTGATCAGTAAGGTGACGTTATCAAAGGAATAAGTTCCGGTCATGGGCGAATCTTCACCCGCCAAATTAAGTAATTCCTGCTGATCCCCGGCCGGTTACGGGATTAAAAAAAGAGGGCAATGTATTTCCCGGATATGGGTGGAACAGGGTTGGTTTTTGCCGCTTCTTGCTTCCTTTGCATGGAAGGAATAGTTATCTTCGGATAAAGTCTTAACCGTGATGCAGGGTCTTCTGTCAAAGCTGAAAAACAAGCACTTTCTGTCGCTCATGGGCAATGGCATCATGTCCGTATTCGGGCTGGTGACCATTTCGCTGCTTTACCATTCACTCAGCGTCACGGAGATCGGTATCTGGGTGTTTTTCCAGTCCACCATCCTGCTGATCGAAACCTTTCGTTCCGGGTTTATCACCACTGCCTTTATCAAGTTCTATGCAGGCACGGAGCCGGAGCGGGCCCGGGAGATCATGGGATCTACCTGGTATATCGCGCTGGCCATCACCGTCATTTTTATATTGCTGAACATACCGGGTTTCTTTTTGCTGCCCTATATCACCAATCCCGGGCTGCAATTGTTTATCAAATGGTTCAGCATTACGTATATCTGCACACTGCCTTCTTTTATTGCGATGTGCGTGGTGCAGGGCGAGCAGCGGTTCGACCGCTTATTGTTCATCCGGTTTGTGAGCCAGGTGTTGTTCGTAGGCTGGATCTGCGTGCTTATTTTCCTGGACCGGGTCACCTTGATCAACGTGGTGTATGCCAACCTGTGTTCCAGCCTGGTCACCAGCCTGGTCACCCTCTTCACCGGGTTTGCCCGCGTACGTGAATTGCGCTACCGTACCAGGAGCGCCATCCGCGAGATGGTCAACTTCGGTAAGTTCAGCGTAGGCACTACGCTCAGCTCCAACCTGTTCCGGGCTTCGGATGTGTTTATTATCAACTTCATGCTCGGCCCGGCAGCACTGGCTATTTACAACCTGGGTCAGCGGCTGATGGAGATCGTGGAAATTCCGCTGCGCAGCTTTGCGGCTACGGCCATGCCCTCCTTATCGTCTGCCTACAACCGCGGACAGAAGGAAGAAGTGATCTATATCCTGAAGAAATATGCAGGCATCATCACGGTGTTGCTGGTACCGGTTTGCATAGTGGGGGTACTGCTGGCCGATATTGCCATTGCCATTATCGGGGGTAGCCAGTATGCCGGCACGGAAGCGGCCAATGTATTCCGGCTGTTCATGACCTTCGCCCTGCTGTTCCCGGCCGACCGCTACCTCGCGCTTACGCTCGATGTGATCCATAAGCCGCATGTGAACTTTGTAAAAGTGCTGATCATGCTGGCCGTCAATATCACCGGCGATTTTGTGGGTATTCTCATCCTGGGAAATATCTATGGCGTAGCGCTCACCACCTTCATTCCTATCCTGATCGGGGTACTTATTGGTTACTATGCCCTGCGGCAATACCAGCCCTTTGCTTTCTTCGATATCTACCGGCTTGGGTATGCGGAGGTAAAGATGGCTACGCGAACCTACCTCGGTAAGCTCAGGCGGCCCCGCTGATTCAGGCGCCGGGCTTTTTCTTTTTCCACTGAAAGCGTAATTCGATGTGGCGATAGGTCCACCGCGATACGAGGTACACAACAAAATAGTTGAGGATAAACAGGTACCAGTAGGCCGAAGGGGGCAACTTCAGGATACGGATGAAGACGATGTTGAAAAGACTGATCAGCAGCGCATGCGTCATGTAAATAGAATACGAGTACGTGCCGATCCGCTTCAGCAGGCCCGACCGTTTCAGCAGCGCGGATACGAAGCCTTTTTCAAAGGCAAAAACATAAATGGCGGAGAAAAAAAGCAATACATAAACAAAACTATACGGCTTCAGCCAATCGCCCAGGCATACCATCCCGATCATGGCCGCTACCAATAGCAGTTCCGCTGCATGAAATACCCGGTGCGGCAGCAGCCCTGTCCGGGTGTGGGTATGGGTGAATACATTGAAGCAAAGCGCGCCGGTGAAAAAGCCGGCCCAGCCCCGTAAGAAGCCATAGTCGAATGTGTACAGGATGCTGAAGGTGCCGGTGAGCAGGTAAAGCAGTGAAAGGGAGGCCAATACAATGGCGCCATATACATAATTGCGGGCCCGGAAAATATGTGCGCGGTGGATAAACCAGATCGCCAGCCCGAACAGCAGGTAGGCGATCATTTCGGCGCTGATGGACCAGCTGGGAATGTTCCAGCTCACATCCGTTACGCCCGGCAGCTTCACAGAGTTGAGCAGCAGCAGGTTGGAAAAAAAAGTGGTGACATTATTGCTCGGGTTGTCCAGCTGGTTCACCGCAATATGGCTTGCCAGGAATTGCTTGCCAACCTCTACGGCCACGAATGCCAGCAGCATGATAAAATGAAGCGGATACAGCCGGAAGAAGCGTTTTTTATAAAACAGCCGCATATCCGAAGCCGCATTCATGCGCTGGTGGGTGTAGGTGATCACGAACCCGCTCAGCACAAAGAAAAAGTCCACGAACAGGTCGCTGTTGTGAACGAATGCATTGTTGAGCACAATGGTATCGGCAAAGGGGCTCATGTGAAAAAAGACCACCATGCTGGCAAAAATGCCCCTGAATATATCCAGTATCTCAAATCGATGCTTCATTCAACTACAACGTGTAATAGTATTTTATAAAAATAAGGAAACCTGCCTGCGAACGAGCATTTCCCTGGTTAATTACCGGTACCTGCGAAGGCAGGTTTCTGCCGAACTTTGAATATTTTCGCTTTATCGTACTTATCGCTTGTGAAAAAGGTATCAATTATTACGGTCAATTACAATCAGCCGCAGGTTACGGAAGCGCTGCTGGCATCGATCGCTGCATTTGCCGACCCGGCTGCTATCGAGGTGATCGTGGTGGACAACGGCAGTACGGACGATCATACCCCGCAATGGAATACGGCTTATCCGGGCGTGACATTTATCCGTTCTGCTATCAACCTTGGGTTTGCAGGCGGCAACAACCTGGGTATCCGGGCCGCACAGGGGCAATATGTGTTCCTGGTGAACAATGACACCGAATTCACAGCGGGCCTCGTTGAAAAGTTAGTGACTACCCTGGACGACCATCCCGGAACGGCAGCGGTATCTCCCAAAATCCATTACTTCAGCGAACCGGGCGTTATCCAGTATGCCGGCTTTACCCCCATGAACTTTTACACCGCGCGCAACCATTGCATCGGCCAGTTTGAAAAAGATACGGGACAGTATGACCAGGCTTCGGGCATGACCGGTTTTGCGCACGGCGCCGCCATGATGGTGCGCAGGAGCGCCATCGACAGGGCCGGGCTGATGGCAGAGCACTTTTTTTTGTACTATGAAGAAATGGATTGGTGCGAACAGCTGAAACGGGCCGGCTATGACATAGAAGTAAACACACAGGCGCTGATCTATCACAAAGAGTCCGTTTCGGTAGGTAAAAAGAGCATCCTGAAGGAGTATTTCATGAACAGAAACCGCCTTCTTTTTATCCGGAGGAACGCGAATGCCGTGCAGCGGCTCGTGTTCTGGATTTATTTCTTACTGCTGGTCACCCCGCGCAATATCCTTACGTATATCCGGGAAAAGCAAAAAGGATTTACCATCGCGCTGCTGAAAGCGATCCGCTGGAACCTGACACACCGTACCGGCAGCGAAGAGCTGGGATGGCCTGTAAAAAGATAAGCCGATGAAAATAATTTTCTGGATCAGCCTGTTTATCATCTTTTATACCTTCCTGGGTTATGGCATCGTTCTGTTCGGGATGGTGCGGCTGCGCAGGCTGTTGAAAGGCAAACGGAAAATAGCGGCTCCCGGCGAGCATACGCCATCGCTCACGCTGATCATTGCTGCCTATAACGAAGCCGATATCATCGACGAAAAGATCCACAATACACTTGCCCTGCACTACCCGGCGGATAGGCTGAAGATCATTATCGTAGCAGATGGTTCCGATGATGCCACCCCGGATATTGTTGCCCGTTACCCGTCCATACGCCTGTTGCACGATGCGGCGCGCAACGGGAAGATCGCAGCCGTGCACCGTGCCGTGCAGCATGCCGATACGGAGATCCTTGTTTTTACAGATGCCAATACCTTTCTGAACAAGGATGCGCTGCTGTATATCTGCCGGCATTACAGCGATGAAAAAGTAGGGGCAGTGGCCGGCGAGAAGCGGGTGCAGGCAGAAGCCCTGGCCGATGCCACAGCCGGTGAAGGCTTTTACTGGAAATATGAAAGCACGCTCAAACGCTGGGATGCCGAGCTCTACTCTGTGGTCGGTGCTGCCGGCGAGCTGTTCAGCATCCGCAGCAGGCTGTACCAGCCCGTGCCTTCCGATACCATTCTCGACGATTTCATGATCTCGCTGGAAGTAGCGGCAAAAGGGTACCGCATCGTGTACGAACCGCTTGCCTCTGCTACTGAATACGGTTCGGAGAACATTGCCGAAGAACTGAAGCGAAAGATCAGGATCGCGGCCGGCGGCATCCAGTCCATCGTGCGGCTTGGCAGGCTGATGAATCCCTTCCGGCATCCCGTGCTTACGTTCGAGTATATCAGCCACCGGGTGTTGCGATGGACGGTTACGCCATTCCTGCTGATCCTTGTTTTCGTACTGAATGGCGTGATCGCGGCGTACACCGGGCAGTGGCTCTATATTGCATTGTTTGCGCTGCAATGCCTGTTTTACGGCATGGCGCTCACCGGCTGGTTGCTGGAAAGACGCCAGGTGAAAGTAAAGCTGCTGTTCGTGCCCTATTATTTCTGCATGATGAACTATGCCGTGATCGCCGGCATACGCCGTTACCTGCGCAGGCAGCAAAGCGCGGCCTGGGAAAAATCAAAACGGAAGAAAGTATAGGAGAGGAACCGTGCCCGGTCTTATCTTTTCTGGCTGGAGGCTACCCGCTTCAACCTTTTTTGCAGGGCCTTCCACAACCCTCCGTCTATCTGCAGGCGCCGGTCGGTGGTCCATACCCGGGCGCTGCTTTTTTTCACACCGTGCAGTTTGCCAAATCCCTTGCTGCGCAGCTTCACGGCCAGCCAGCCATCTTCGTTGGTACCCGGCGGGTGGGTGAAGCCGTCTGCCTCGATACCCTGCAGCCGGCGAAAACCGGAGTTGAAACCATACACGTTCACCGCTTCTTCGCGAAATCGTTTATTGATCCAGCGGGAAAACTCCGCCAGGTATTCGTAAAAGAAATAGGTGAACCGGCCGGTATTGCCGACAGGTATAAAAGAAAACCGGCCATAGGTAAGCGCTACCTTGCTGCCGGGGGCATCCAGGGGCCGGATCATTTCCTCTATCCAGGAAGGCGGGTAAATGGCATCTGCATCGGCATTCAGCACATATTTGCCACGGGCTTCGCGCAGGCCCCTGTTGCGGGCCGGGGTGATGCCCTGCGTGGTTTCCCGTACACAGGTAACGCCTGCAGCAGCAGCAATGGCTGCTGTAGCATCTTTTGAGTTATTATCTATCACAATGATCTCTACCGACCGGAGGGTGGTGCTGTCGCTGAGGGAGGAGAGGGTGCGCAGGATCCGCTCTTCTTCGTTGTAAGCAGGGATCACGATCGATACTTCCGGTTCGCCGTTGACCAGCGCGGTAATACGCTGCCGCACCTGCGCTGCCACCGCAGGATCGTCTGCGTCCAGCTGCCAGTGTTTCAGGATATGGGAGGGTATCGCTATCGTTCTCATGTACAAACAGGAAGGTTTGATCAGACGCTTTCTTTCTGGAAAAGCGCCGGTATGGTTTTCAGGATCAGCCGGATATCATTCAGGAAACTATGATTTTTGGCATACATATTATCCAGCATCAGCCGCTCTTCTTCCGACATTTCGCCTTTACCGCGTTTTTCCACCTGCCACAGGCCCGTGATGCCGGCCGGCGCCAGGAACCGCAGGGAATACTTATCCGTGGTCAGCTTTTCTGCTTCGTACAGGGGCAGGGGCCGGTTGCCCACGATGCTCATGTCGCCCTTCAGCACATTGAGCAGCTGCGGCAGCTCGTCGATGCTGGTATTGCGCAGCACTTTTCCCACTTTGGTAATGCGGGGGTCGTTTTTCAGTTTGAAGAAGGCCGCTTCTCCTTTTTGTTTTCCTGCACCGTAATACTGCTTTTCGCACCAGCTGTTGTTGTCGGCATACAGGGGGAACCGGCATTGGGTGCCCTGGCTCCGGCATTCATCGCATAGGGTGATGCCGTCGCGCTCTCCTGCTGCAGCCGGTGTTTCAGCTCCGGCTTTGGTATACTGGTTCAGTCCTTTCAGGTTTTTCAGCTGCCGGTCAGCATTCACATACATGGACCTGAACTTGTAAAATTTGAATACTTTATAGCCGGTGCCAACCCGGGGAGAATAGTAAAAGACAGGGCCCCGCGATTCAAGCTTCAGCAGCAGGATGACGATCAGGAAAACAGGCGACAGCAGCAGGATGGCCAGGCTGGCAAAGAAGATATCGAAAATACGCTTGGCCAGCGGTATGCGGTATTCTTTCTGGCGGATGACCTTGTGTTTGGCGGTCAGCTCCTTGCCATAGGTGAGCTGGAAGCGGATGCGGATTGCCGCTTCTTCGCTGCGCAGCGGCGTTCTGAACACATCGGTAATACCGGACTCCAGTGCTTTCTGCATGATATGCGGCTGCACATCGGTACCGATGATAATATAGAAGGGCAGTTTCTGTACCCTTTCATGATGAAGCATTTCATACAGGCTGATACCGCTCATGCCGAGAATGCTTCCCTGCGAAACCACGGCCGCTAAAGAAAGTCCTTCCTTTTCCCATGCATGAGATAGTTCCATCCCATTGGCGAAAGATCGGCATGCATAGCCGTCAAAATCGATGGCGTCCAGCAGGGCGCTGTTCTCTTCATCCACATTGACCAGGGCGATCACTCCTTTATATGCGGGGGTTGGCACCATCTGAGCACAGGGTTTACTGTTACACATTTTTGCCATAACGCCTGAGAATCACATTCAGGCGGGCAGACAGCTCTTGGGGATTGAACGGCTTGACGATGTAATCATCGGCCCCGGCATTCAGGCAGCTGATCCGTTTTTCGGTGCTGTCGTTGGCGGAAAGGATCAGTACCGGGATGGATTTGAAAAAACCGGATGCCTTGATCTGTTCCAGCAGTTCCATTCCGCTCAACCCGGGAACACCCAGGTCGGCAATAATGATATCGGGGATATTACCTTCCTGCAGGTAATTGAGCGCTGACAACCCATTGTCGAACGCTTCAATGTTATAGAGGCCCGACAGGTATTGGTGCAGCACTGCACGCATGTATTTATCATCTTCTACTACGACGACCGTATAGCCCGTCTTAGCTTTCCGTTCCATAGAGCAAAAATAAGGTTTAGCGTTTACCGGTTGTTGTTTTAGCGGGCAATAAATAAGCAAAAACACTTATTTATGTGGATTAAATAGCTACTACCGGAAAACTTCTATGGAAATGTACGTTTTTTTCAGCGATCCGATGCGGATGATGCCATTGTAAAAAACATGTTTTTTCAGGCTTTTACGACCAGGGTGATGGCAGTGCCTTTTTCGTCGGAATGCAGGTCGAGCGTGGCGGCGATGGAGGCAGCCCTCTTTTTCATTTCTTCGATCATCCGGATGGCCTGGTTGTTACTGTCCGGCAGCTGTGTATGACGCGCAAAAATGTTGAGCTGCAGCTGCGACCGGATATATACCAGCTGGATATTGGTTTCCTGCGCCTTCATTTCTTCTACCAGCAGGCGCAGTGCCAGCTTGTACACGATCATCACTTCATGACGGATGTTCATATCGGCCTTCAGCCGCGCCACTTTTTCATCGGTCTGCAGGTTGATGACGATATCATGCCGGTTGCGCAGCGCATCGGCAAATTCCCTGATCCGGTTGATGGTTTTGGCCATGCTGTCATTGGCCGGATTGATGCTCCACAGCATGTCGCTCATGGCAATGATCATATTGTGGCTTTTAAGCCTGATCTCGTTGATATAGCTTTTGGACTGTTCGGGTTCCTTGTCGGCTTTTATCCGGGCTATTTCGCTCAGCACGTTGATATTGTTCAGGGCTGTATTGATCTCCTCGTGCAGATTGCCGGCAATATCGCTGCGCATTTTCTGCAAGGCGGCCTTGCGCCGCATCCGCACACGGTCATCGCGGTACAGCAGCACGGCGATCAGCAGGGCGATGATGCTGTAGAACCACCAGCTTTTCCAGAACGGGGTACGGATGGAAATGACAAGCGTGGTCACTTTTGACTCCTGGCCGTTCTCGCTTTTTACTTTGAAGGTATATTGCCCCGGCGGCAGATAGTTATAGACGGCCCGCCGGCTACCACTGCTGTACGTCCATGTTTTGTCCAGGCCTTCCATCATGTAGCTGATGGCAAACTGGTTCAGGTAAGAGAGCGTGGAGAACTCGATGATCACCGAGTTCTGATTATATTTCAACCGCAGTTCCGGCAATTTTTGCAGCGAGTCTACCGGCAGCCATTGGTTCATTGCCGAGAAACCTGTGATCACGACCGGCGGAAGCGGGATCTGCTCGGGTTGTATTTTTTCGGGATCAAACACGATCAGGTCGTGGCTGCGCCCGATGGCGATGCGCCCGTCCGGCAGCAGGTTGGCCGAGGCTGTGTTGAATCCGCTGGCCGGCAGTCCATCCTCTTCGGAAAAAGTACTGATAACGGACTTGTCCA
>JBEVLT010000043.1:0-3570 GCA_040509055.1 Chitinophagaceae bacterium | reverse complement strand
GAGCTGCTTTCTTCGCGGCTTTCTTTTTGGAGGGCATACAATAGGGTTTTGCAGGTTAAAAAATGATCATCATCATCTATGAACTGAAAGTACAATGATTCATTTTTAATAGCAATTTATAAGCCGGATATTTTTTTAATTTATTGCCGGCAGGCAGTGAGGCTGTTAGCCGGCTCTCCCTGCTAACGTGTAAAAAGCTTGTTCATCATCGCTTCAAAAAAAGCAGGTAAGCGGCTTTTTATCCGCCGGAGGATGCTGGTTTCCATTCGGACCATGCTCTGTCCAGCGCGCCTGCAAAGGTCTCGCTGGCCTGTGCGCCGGATACGGCATACCGGTCATCCAGCACAAAGAAGGGGACGCCCCGTACGCCTACCTGCTGCGCCTCGTAAATGTCCTGCTGCACCCCGCCGGCATAGGTACCTGACGACAGCATATCCTTTACGGTATCCGGGTCCAGGCCGGCCGCGGTGCCCAGTTCGGCAAGCGTGGCATGATCGGCAATATTCTTCCCTTCGGTAAAATAGGCTTTGAACAATAGCTCTTCTGTTGCATCTGCCTTGCCCTGGGTTTTGGCCAGTTGCAGGAGGCGGTGTGCATCGAAGGAATTGGCTACGATGGCCTTGTCGAAATCATAGTGCAGTCCTTCTTCGAGGGCCATGGCTGTGACATGATTGTTGGCTTCCCGGGCCTGGTCCAGCGTCCAGCCCTTTATTTCTGCCAGGTATTCGTTGATATTCCTGCCCGGATCGGTTTGCATATCCGGGTTTAGCTGGAAGCTTTTCCACACCACTTCGATGCTATCGCGATGGGGAAACTGCTGTAAAGCACGTTCAAAGCGGCGCTTGCCGATATAGCAGAACGGGCACATGACATCCGACCAGATCTCTACTTTCATTGGTTACACCTATTTTCAGTAAACATCCCTAACAAAACAAAGGTGGAAAAGTTGGACGGCTGCCGGCCCCGATCATTTTTGCGCCCGGGCAGCTGTTTGGGAAGGCAGTTCTCCTCCTTCGGCTCATAAACTGCTAAAAGCCGGCCTCCTGTCGTGTTTTACGTGTTGTTTTTCCGTCAGAATTCCTTACCTTTGCGCCGCCATAAGGAAAAACTACAGGTGTTCCGGCAAGTGAAATAGCGGTTTTTCTTCATGTGGCAGTCTATGAGAGTCTAATCTACCATATCAGCTATTGCTCCCACGCCCCGGGATGAAAAACATAGCTGATCCATTTCCACCCAGGCGGCTTACAGCCACAGCACAAACGGAAAATGAGCACAAACCCGGAACACAATGGGTTTGGACAAATAAATCAGATAAAGAGACTAATTCAAAACAATCAATTCAAATCAGAAAGTCATGGCAGACTTAAAGTTCCAACGGAATTTCGGTATTGCGGCTCACATCGACGCCGGCAAGACCACTACTACAGAACGTATTCTCCGGTATACCGGTATGATCCATAAAATAGGGGAGGTGCATGATGGCGCGGCCACTACTGACTGGATGGAACAGGAAAAAGAAAGGGGGATCACGATCACTTCAGCGGCGGTAAGCTGCCAGTGGAATTTCCCGACTGATAAAGGAAAGGCGACTTCCAATACAAAAAACTATTATTTCAATATCATCGATACTCCCGGACACGTTGACTTTACCGTGGAGGTAGAGCGTTCCATGCGGGTACTGGACGGCCTGATCGCCCTGTTTTCTGCCGTGGATGGTGTGGAGCCGCAGTCGGAAACGGTATGGCGCCAGGCAAACCGTTACAACGTTCCGCGTATCGGTTTCGTAAACAAGATGGACCGTGCCGGTGCCGACTTCCTGAACGTGGTAAAACAGGTAAAGGAAATGCTCGGTTCCAAGGCCGTACCTCTGCAGCTGCCGATCGGCGCTGAAGACGATTTCCGTGGTGTGGTGGACCTGATCAAGATGAAAGGGATCATCTGGCACATGGAAACAGAGGGAATGACCTTTGACGAGATCCCCGTGCCCGAGGATATGGTGGAAGAAGCCAATGAATGGCGCGCCAGCCTGGTGGAGGCTGTGGCCGAATACGACGACAAGCTGATGGAAAAATTCTTCGATGATCCCAACACCATCACTGAAGAGGAAATGCACGAAGCCATCCGCAAAGCGACGATCGACCTGAGCATCGTACCGATGATGTGCGGCAGCTCGTTCAAGAATAAAGGCGTGCAAACCGCACTGGATGCCGTTTGCCGTTACCTGCCCAGCCCGGTAGATATCGAAGCTGTACAGGGGGTGAACCCTGATACCGGTGAAACGGAAACGCGTAAGCCTGAAGCAAAAGAACCTTTTGCTGCCCTGGCTTTCAAGATCATGACCGACCCGTTCGTAGGCCGTCTGGCATTCTTCCGGGTTTATTCCGGTCACCTGGATGCCGGTTCTTACGTGCTGAACGTACGCAGCGGCAAGAAGGAGCGGATCAGCCGGATCATGAAGATGTTTGCCAACAAGCAAAACCCGATCGACTTCATCGAAGCCGGTGATATCGGTGCGGCCGTTGGTTTCAAGGAAATTAAGACAGGTGATACGCTGTGTCATGAAGATCACCCGATCACCCTGGAAAATATGTTCATTCCCGAGCCGGTGATCTCTGTGGCGGTAGAGCCCAAGACCCAGGCTGACGTGGATAAAATGGGTATGGCTATCTCCAAGCTGGTGGAAGAAGATCCTACGCTCCGCGTAAAAACCGATGAAGAAACCGGCCAGACCATCCTGAGCGGAATGGGTGAGCTGCACCTGGAGATCATCGTTGACCGGATGAAACGGGAGTTCAAAGTGGAAGTAAACCAGGGTGCGCCCCAGGTAGCTTACAAGGAAGCCTTCCTGACTACGGTAGAGCACCGCGAAACGCTGAAAAAGCAAACCGGTGGCCGTGGTAAGTTTGCCGACATCGTGTTCAACCTGGGCCCGGTGGATGCAGAATGGAAAGCTGAGAATCCCGACAAATCATACCAGTTCGTGAACGACCTGTTCGGTGGATCCATTCCCCGCGAGTTCGTTCCGGCCATCCAGAAAGGTTTCGAGCAGGCCATGTCGAATGGTGTGCTGGCCAACTACCCGGTAGATAACCTGAAAGTCCGTGTATTCGACGGCAGCTTCCACGCAGTAGACTCCGACTCTATGTCGTTTGAGCTGTGTGCCAAGCAGGGTTTCCGCGAGGCCGCCCGCAAGGCGAAACCTGTACTGCTGGAGCCGATCATGAGGGTGGAAGTGATCACACCGGCCCAGTACATGGGTGATGTGACGGGCGACCTGAACCGCCGCCGCGGTATGCTGGAAGGCATGGATAACCGCGCCGGTGCAGAGGTGATCAAGGCCAAAGTGCCGCTGAGCGAAATGTTCGGGTATGTGACCCAGCTGCGCTCGCTGTCATCCGGCCGTGCTTCCTCTACTATGGAGTTCTCTCACTATTCTCCGGCACCGACGAACATCGCTGAAGAAGTGATCGCGAAGGTGAAAGGGAAGGTGAATGCCTGATAAAAACGGTAATGACCGATATACAAAAAACCCCGCCAATGGCGGGGTTTTTTGTTGCAAAAAGGTCAGTG
>JBEVLT010000042.1:0-5665 GCA_040509055.1 Chitinophagaceae bacterium | reverse complement strand
AACGATCAGACCTCCGGCTTCATGCCTCCGGCCTCAGGTTACAATTTTATGTTCACCCCGATCATGAAGTTGGTGCCAGCCATAGGGAAATAATAATTATCCGCGGTAATGGTGCCGTCGTATACATAGCTATAGGTATAGCCGTTCGGCTCGTATTTCCTGTTGAAAATATTGTTTACCTGGCCGATGAGTTTCCATTCGTTGAACAGCTTGCCGCGCAGCGTAACGATCGCCCGGGCATCCTGTGTATAAAATCCATCCAGTTTTCTCTCCTCATTCTGCGTGTTGTCCAGGTACTGCTTGCCTGCATACTTGCCCACAAGGCTGAACGCTATGTTCTTTGCCGGTAAAATAGTCAGTGTAGCTCCGCCGATCATGGCCGGCGAGAAGGCGATATCTGTTTTCCGGTGCTCCACGCTTTGTTGTCCTATCCACTTGAAACTGGGGTCGTATTCGTCCAGGAATTCGGTGAACGACCTGATCTTGTTCCGGCTCAGCGTCAGGTTGGCCGTGGCGTTCAGCCAGGACGTAAACACGTAACTGCCCTGCAGCTCGATACCTGTGCGGTAGCTGTGGGGTACATTGATCCTGGTGTAGGCGCCCACATCGTTGATCATGCCGGTAAGCACCAGCTGATCGCGGTACAGCATATAGTATACCGTAGCGGAAGCCTGCCAGCTGGCAGCGCGCTTTTCCACGCCGGCCTCGAAGTCATGCAGGGTTTCTTTTTGCGGCTGGCTGGTCGGGCTGGCTTCAAAGTCGTCGCGGTTAGGCTCCTTGCTGGCCAGGGCATAGCTGAAATAGGTTTGCCAGCCGTTGCGGCTCCAGGATATGCCGGCCTTGGGATTGATAAAATCGAATTTGCGATCGATAAAGAGGGAAGGGTTGGCGGCAAAGCCCTCCATCTTGTGCTGCACGTGCCGGTATTGCAGGTCGGTAAACAGGCTCCAGGCTGCAGTCAGGTCATGCTGCCATTTGGCATACAGGTTTATGTCCGACTTCAGGGCATCCACATCATAATACCGGTAGCCGTTGCTGACACCGTATTGGGCCCAGGTGATGTCGCCATGATGATTGCCGTCGTATACGGTCCAGCCGCCGCCGGCCGTAAGCGTGTTTTTGTTTTTCCTGTATTGGGCGGAGAAAATTTGCCCGTAAAAATGGTTATCCAGCCATTTTTGCCTGACCAGGTCGGTTTCTTCAAACGCGGTGCCGCCAATGACCAGGTCGGGCAGCCCGTAATCCGCGAATTTTTCACCGCCTTTGTAATTTTCATAATAACCCAGCCCGCGGGTCAGAAAAGCAGCTGTGTTGAACTGCCAGTTGTCATTGATCTCCGTGTTGTAAAAGAGCTGGTAATGTGTTTGCCGGTAATTGTCTGTTTCGTTGTCATAGGGTTCTCCCGGCCGGTCGGTTCCGCTCGAATTGTAGGTGCGGTTTGTTTCCAGCTCCGATTGGGGGACGCCGTTCCAGGCCTGGTAGGTTTTTTCCTTGCCGGAAAATACGTTGAGACGCAGGGTGGACCGCCTGGCGGTATAAGCGCCTGACAGGTAAAACGACTGCAGGTTGCTGGACGCCCGGTCGATATAGCCATCGCTGGTTACCTGGCTCAGCCGCGCATCGATGGTAAAGTGATCGCCGATAAGCCCGGTGCCGGCCTTTACGGTGTTCTTCCAGGTGTTGAAAGAGCCGTAGGCATTGTTGATCTCCGCGTAGGATTTTGGGTTGAACTCGTTGGTCGACAGGCTGATGGTGGCTCCGAAGGCCCCGGTACCGTTGGACGAAGTGCCCACACCGCGCTGTACCTGGATGGAGCCGACCGACGAAGCAAAATCAGGCAGGTCTACGAAAAAAGTACCCTGGCTTTCTGCATCGTTGTAGGGAATGCCATTCAGCGTTACGTTTATCCGGGTGGCATCGGTGCCCCGGATGCGGATGCCGGTATAGCCGACGCCGTTGCCGGCATCTGAATTGACCACGACCGAAGGGGTCTGGTTCAGGAGAAAGGGAATGTCCTGCCCCAGGTTGTTCTTTTCAATTTCCTGTTTGCTCAGGTTGGTTTTGGTAAAAGGCGCTTTGTCGCCGGCCCGGATGGCCCTGACTTCTACCGGAATTAATACACGGACACTGTCGCCGGCCGCCTGTTGCTGGGCCGACAATGCAGAAGCTGCCATACAGGCATAGCTTAGCATAATGATCCTCTTCATTTTTTTGATGTTTAAAGATTAAAAAATGAGAGGGAATGCTGTTAACAAGAAGGGGAAACCGATCTCCTTCCCTGCGCAGGCATTACCCTGATCAGGTTTACGGGTATAATCTCAGCCGACCTGTTAAATATTGAAAATCAACAGGTAGCACCCCGGGAACACTGAAGCTTACAAAGCTTGACGTTTGCAAGAACTGGATGCAAAGAAACAGAAAAAAAGTTAAAAAGACTGTAACTTTTGATGGCCTGGCACGTATTAACCGGAAAGGTTTGTATATGAAAAAAATCATACTGGCGTTTTTTGCCATCACTGCTTTCCACGCCGCCCTGCTGGCGCAGCTCACGATCAAAGACCCGAATGCGCAGGTGCGGGATGCCAGGAATTTTCATGGCGTCAGCGTCGGCAGTGCCTTTGATGTGGTGCTGGTACAGGGCAATGAAGATGCGGTAGCTGTAAGCGCTTCCGAGGCCAAATACCGGGACCTGATCACGGTGGAAGTGAAAGACGGCATTTTGCATATCGGCCTGCAAAAAAGTAAATGGAATTTCGGCGACCGCAAGCTGAAAGCTTATATTTCTTTCAGGAATCTCGATAAACTGGATATCAGCGGGGCCTGCAATGCCCGGATCGAAGGGACGCTCAAAGCAAACGATCTGAAGGTGGATCTGTCCGGAGCCAGCGACCTGCAAGGCAAGCTGGAAGTGGACAAGCTCTCGATCAACCTGAGCGGCGCCTCCGACATGAAGGTGAACGGAACAGTGTCGCGGCTGACGATCGATGCCAGTGGCGCCAGCAAGTTCAAAGGATTTGACCTGGCAACGGATTATTGCAATGCCGAGGCTTCCGGCGCCAGCGATATCAAGATCACCGTAAATAAGGAGCTGTCCGTACGTGCCAGCGGCGCCAGCGATGTGGATTACAAAGGAGAGGGGGTCATCCGCGAACTGAAAACAAGCGGGGCCAGCAGTGTGGCAAGAGAGTCATAAGCAAGGGTATATACAATTAACAGGAGGCCGGTCGTTGCGACCGGCTTTTTAGTATCAAAAGATATCGGGATAGAAAAGGAAAATAGTTTGGTTGATTTGTGATTCATCCTTACCTTTGCACCCCACATCGCGAAGTAGAGCAGCGGTAGCTCGTCGGGCTCATAACCCGAAGGTCGGGAGTTCGATCCTCCCCTTCGCAACAAAAGCCCCGCAGAAAGCGGGGTTTTTTTATTCCCCTGATCCGCAATGGATAAGGAGAGTATAATTTTGCTGTATCAATGAAAAACGTACCTGGGTCTGTGATGCAGACCAGTACCAAACAGATAAGTTGTGAAAACCGGTTTCGTTAACATATTTGGTCGTCCCAATGCAGGCAAAAGCACCCTGCTGAATGCGCTGATGGGAGAGAAGCTGGCCATTGTGTCGCCCAAAGTGCAAACGACGCGGCACCGCATCAAGGCCATCCTGACAGAACCGGGTTACCAGGTCATCTTTTCCGACACGCCGGGCATCATCGAGCCGAAATACAAGCTGCATGAAAAAATGATGCAGGCGGTGAAAGGCGCACTGGAAGATGCAGATGTGGCCCTGCTGATCGTGGATGTGAGCGGTGACTGGGAAGAAAACCATGCTATCTTCGAAGCGCTGAAGCTGAAAGTACCGGCCGTCGTGCTGGTTAATAAAATCGATAAGGCTTCGGGCGAAAAAGTGCAGGAAGCTATCCGCTTTTTCGAAGGCAAGACATATTGCCGGAAAGCCATCGGAATTTCGGCGCAAAGCGGCATCAGCCTGAAGAAGCTGCTGCAGCCCATCCTGGAACTCCTGCCGGAAGGCGAGCCGTTTTATAACGGCGACGATATCAGCGACCTGCCGACCAAATTCTTTGTCAGCGAACTGATCCGGGAAAAGATATATGAGCTGGCACAGGATGAGATTCCCTATCATACCGCAGTGCTGGTAAGGGAATTCAAAGAGAAAACAACGCTGGTAAAAATAGTAGCCGACATCATCGTGCACCGGGAGACGCAAAAAGCGATCCTGATCGGGGAAAAGGGCAGCATGATCAAAAAGATCGGCATGGAAGCGCGAAAGGATATCGAATCTTTCCTGCAGCAAAAGGTGTTCCTGGAGCTGTTTGTGAAAGTAAAACCGAAGTGGCGGGAAAACGAGATGCAGCTGAAGGAGTATGGATATTGAGGAGTAGTAGTGATCCGATAGCCATCGGGTAGTGAGATTTGGAATTTTTCAATTTGGAATTTTTATTATTATGTCATTTACAGTAGCGATAGTAGGCCGGCCCAATGTGGGCAAGAGTACATTCTTCAACCGTCTGCTGGAGCAGCGCAAAGCTATCGTGGACGATGTGAGCGGTGTGACCCGCGACCGCCAGTATGGTGTAAGTGACTGGAATGGCAAGACGTTCAACGTGATTGATACGGGCGGTTTCGTGGCCGGCAGCGAAGATGTGTTTGAAAGAGAGATCGCCAAGCAGGTGCTGGTGGCCGTGGAGGAGGCTCATGCCATCATCTTTATGGTGGATGCACATACGGGCATGACCAGCCTGGACGATGCCATGGCCGACGTGCTGCGCCGCAGTACCAAGCCGGTATTCCTGACGGTGAACAAAGTGGACAACAACGAGCGGATGCTGGAAGCGTCCGAATTCTACAGCCTGGGTTTCGACCAGGTGTTTTTTATTGCAGCGGCCAGCGGCAGCGGCAGCGGCGAATTGCTGGATGCCATTACGGACATGATCACTGAAGATGCATCCGAAGAGACAAAAGCGATTGCCGACCTGCCCAAGTTTGCCATTATCGGCCAGCCCAACGTGGGAAAGTCCTCACTGTTGAATGCCCTGGTGGGTGAAGAACGAACCATTGTAAGCGATATAGCCGGCACCACGCGTGACACGATCCATACGCATTACAACATGTTCCAGAAAGAATTTGTACTGATCGATACTGCAGGTATCCGCCGGAAGACAAAGGTGCATGAAGACCTGGAATTTTATTCGGTGATCCGCGCCATCAAAGCGCTGGACGAAGCCGATGTATGCCTGTTGCTGCTCGATGCAGAGAAGGGCATCGCGGCACAGGACCTGAACATCTTCAGCCTGGCAGCCCGGAAAGGCAAGGGCGTGGTAGTGCTGGTAAACAAGTGGGACCTGGTAGCCAAGGAGACCAACACCGCCAAAAAATATGAAGCGGATCTGAAAGAGCGGCTGGCGCCCTTTACAGACGTACCCATCCTGTTTATCTCCGCCAAAGAAAAGACCCGCATTTTCAAAGCTATTGAAGTGGGCCTGGAGGTGTATGAGAGCCGGAAACGTAAAGTGCCTACTTCCGCATTGAACGAGGTGATCCTGAAAGCGGTAGAAACGCACCATGCACCCGTGGTCAGGGGGCATTCTATCAAGATCAAGTATGTAACACAGTTGCCAACGGTAGTGCCCTCATTTGCATTTTTCTGCAA
>JBEVLT010000041.1:0-11052 GCA_040509055.1 Chitinophagaceae bacterium | reverse complement strand
GAAACAATGAGGAAGGGGCGGAGCCGGTTACAACAGCAGGAAGTAGGCTACGGAAAAATAAATGACCAGTCCGGTTACGTCGACCAGGGTAGCCACAAAGGGGGCCGAGCTGACCGCAGGGTCGGCGCCGAGCCGTTTCAGCACCATGGGCAGCATACTGCCGGAAAGCGTGCCCCAGAGTACTACGCCCAGCAGGGTAATACCGACGGTAATGCCTACAAATTGCCAGCGATCGCCGTATACCTGGGGAGCGATGGAGTGCCAGATAAAAATGCGGAGAAAGCCGATCAGGCCCAGCACGGTGCCCAGCAGCAGGCCGGAAAGAACTTCGCGTTTCATTACGCGCCACCAATCCCGCAGGGTGATTTCACCGACTGCCATGGCCTGGATGATAAGGGTAGAGGCTTGTGAGCCGCTATTGCCCCCGCTGGAGATGATCAGGGGAATGAACAGGGCCAGTGTCACTTCTTTTTTGATCTCTTCTTCAAAATAGGCCATTACGGTGGCGGTCAATAGTTCGCCGAGAAAGAGGATCACCAGCCAGGTTACCCTTTTTTTGAACAGCTGCATCAGGGGCATTTCCAGGTAGGGCTGCTCCAGGGCCTCGGTACCCCCGATCTTCTGCATGTCTTCGCTGAACTCTTCGCTGGCTACCCACAGTATATCGTCGATGGTGACGATGCCGAGAAGCTTGTTGCTGTTGCTGACCACCGGCAGGGCCACCCGGTTGTTCATTTTGAATACTTCGCTGGCCGATTCCTGGTCGTCGTAGGCATGCAGCGCAATGACGCGGTCGTCCATCAGCTCCGACACCTTCCGGTCCGGGGTATTGAGAATAAACTCATGAATGCGGATGTCGTCCAGCAGTTCGCCTTTTTCATTGATCACGTAGATCACGTTGATCGTCTCGCTGTCCTTGCCGTATTTGCGGATGGTGAAGAATACTTCCTCGATGGTGTTGTCCGGATACACGTACACGTAATCGGGCGTCATCAGGCGGCCGATGCTGTTTTCCGGGTAGCCCAGCAGCGACAGGGTGATCTTTCGCTCTTCGGGGTCCAGCAGCTTGATCAGCTCACGCACTACATTGCTGGGCAGCTCTTCCAGGAAGTCGGTCCGGTCATCCGCAGGCAACTCGTTGAGCAGGGAGGCCACGGTATTGGGCGGCAGATCCTGGATGATTCGCTTCTGGGTAGGGAATTCGAGTATTTTGAATACGCTGGCGGCCCGGTGCACCGACATGTTGGCGATGATCTGGCTCTCGTACTCGGGAAATTCATAGACCAGGTCGACCACGTCGCTGATGTTCTGGTCGTTCAGGAAGTCCCGGATCCGCAGCTTATCCTCGGTGCGGATCACCGCTTCAAATTCGTCGCTTAAAGATATAGGCTCTTCCAGTTCTTCGGGCATGGCTCAAAAATACGAATCGGGAAGTAAGAACCGTACCGGCCCGGTCTGGTAACCGAAAATTCATGCAGGAGGGATCACTCGTTTTGTATTATTTACCAACGTAAAGCCCGTACTTATAACTTCGCAGCCGTATGCTTCTTCCCTGTCTTTTTGTAGCGCCGGCCGGCCATAGCGGCCGTGGAGTATTCACGACCGAACCGATCGGCAGCGACACGCTGGTGGAGACCTCGCCGGTGATCGTCATGAGCGGTGAAGAACGGGCCCTGCTGGACCGGACGCTGCTGCACGATTATATTTTCGAATGGGGCGAAGCCCGGGACCAGTGCTGCATGGCGCTGGGGTATGTGCCGCTGTACAACCATGCTTACCCGTCCAATTGCGAATACGAGATGGATTTTGAAAACCGGGTGATCCATATCAGGACCGTACGGGCAGTGGCGGCCGGAGAAGAGCTGCTGATCAACTACAATGGCGACTGGGACAACCCGGAACCGGTATGGTTCGAGGCGACGTAAAAACAAAACCGCCCCACAGCGCTGCGGGACGGTTTGAATAGCTTATAGGGAAATAACTTATTGAAATTTGATCTGGGCCCTGATCTCGCCAAACCAGCGGTAAAACAGGGAGGCGGGAGCTGTACCGGGAAGCACTGTTTTGGGGTGAACGGTGATGTAGTAGAGACCGCTGAGCAGTTCTTCTTCCTTCAGCTTTACGCCGTCAATCTGTACGGAACCGCTGAAAGAACCGGTGGGAGCCAGTTTTTTCGTAGAGGTTACGGCATTGGCATTGCTGGAAACCAGTACGTTGCCGGCTACCTGCTGGTACACGTTGTAAGGCGAGGTGGTATCAGCCGTGGCAGAAGCAGGGCTGTAGCCCGCCCGCAGGCTGCTGTACCCGGTAGGGGCAGGGCCGCTGACGCGGATGGCCATAACGCTGTCGGACAGGCCGGTCCAGCTGATCGTGTAGTTCAGCACTTTTGCCCTTTTATCATAGCTCACGGCCAGTTTGCCGGTAGCAGCAGAAGGGCTGGGAGTCGGGGCTATCTGTGCGCCTGTAGCGGGAATATCGGATTTCGAATATACATTGACCCTGTCCTTTTCAGCATCCTTTTCGCAGGAGACAATGCTTACAGTAAGAGCAATACAAAGCGAAGCCAAAGCAGTTAGTTTGAACAATTTCATGGTTGCATGATTTGTGGTAAAAATAAGAACTTTTTGTATTTGGCAATGAAAGAGGAGGTTTTTTAATCCCGGGGTGGGGAAAACCCGTTTAAAATGTCTGCCGGCAGCTCCGGAAGCCGGTTTCAGGGCACTTCGTGGCGGTTTATTTCAACAGGTTCTTTATTTCCTGGAGCTTCAGCAGCGCTTCCACCGGCGTCAGGCGGTTGATATCCGTTGCTTCCAGCAGCTGCCTGATCTCATCAAAGGTCTCGCTGTGCGCATCGAAAATGGAAAGCTGCATCTTCGGCAGGGAAAGGTTTTTTACCCTGCTTTGCAATGACTGGTCCTTGTCCTGCCCGGCACCGGTGGCTTTGTCTTCTTCCACGTGTTTGCTTTCCAGTTGTTTCAGTATCTCGTTGGCCCTCGCGAGCAGCGATGGCGGCATGCCTGCCATTTTTGCCACATGGATACCGAAGCTGTGCGTACTGCCGCCGCGGGCCAGCTTGCGCAGGAAGATGATGCGGTTGCCCACTTCCTTGTTGGTAACATGGTAATTTTTCACCCGCTCCAGTTTGTCTTCCAGTTCGTTCAGCTCATGGTAATGGGTGGCAAACAGGGTCCTGGGCTGGTCCGGTGAGTTGTGCAGGTGCTCGGCAATGCTCCAGGCAATGGAAATACCGTCGTAGGTGGAAGTGCCCCTGCCGATCTCGTCCAGCAGGATCAGGCTGCGCGGGGTGATGTTGTTGATGATCGAAGCGGTTTCGTTCATCTCTACCATGAAGGTGGACTCCCCTCCGCTCAGGTTGTCCGAAGCGCCTACGCGGGTAAATATTTTGTCGGTCAGCGGGATATGCGCTTCCGTAGCCGGCACAAAAGAGCCGATATGCGCCATCAGGGTGATCAGCGCGGTTTGCCGCAGCAGGGCGCTTTTACCGCTCATGTTCGGCCCGGTGAGGATGATGATCTGCTGGTCGGTCTTGTTCAGCTCCAGGTCGTTGCTGATATAGCTTTCGCCGGGGGGCAGTTTTTTTTCGATCACCGGGTGGCGACCTTCTTTCACGGTCCAGTCGTTGCCTTCGTGCAGCTGCGGCTGTTTGTACCGGTTCTGGATGGCGTTGCCTGCAAAGCAGCAAAGACAATCGAGAATAGCGATCGTATGACCGTTCGCCTGCAGCGGCGCCAGGTAGCGGGACAGGTCATTCAGCAGCGATTCGTATAGTTCCAGCTCCAGCCGGATGATCTTTTCTTCGGCGCCGATGATCTTTTCCTCGTATTCTTTCAACTCGGGTGTGATATACCGTTCGGCATTAGCCAGGGTCTGCTTGCGCATCCACTGGGCCGGCACTTTGGCCTTGTGAGAATTGGTCACTTCCAGGTAATAGCCGAACACGTTGTTGAACCCGATCTTCAGCGAGGAAATGCCGGTCTGTTCGGCTTCTTTCTGCTGCAGGCGTGCCAGGTATTCCTTGCCGCTATGGGCGATCTGCCGCAGTTCATCCAGTTCAGCGCTTACGCCGTTGCCGATCATGCCGCCTTTGGCTGCGAGGGCCGGCGGGTTGTCGGCTATTTCCCGGGTTATCCGGTCTGCGATGGCCGTACAGGGGTCCAGTGCACCACCCAGCCGTACGATGTATTCGTTGGAAGCCGGCAAGGCCAGTTGCCTGATCACGGCCACCTGCTTCAATGCCCGGGACAGCTGTAGTACTTCGCGGGGCGTGATCTTTTTTACCGGTATCCTCGCTGTCAGCCGTTCGATATCGCCGCATTGGCGGATGGCCTGCACCAGGTTATTGCGCAGGTCGGTTTCGCGCACCAGGAAAGCGGTAAGCTCCAGCCGTTCGTTGATCTTCCGGATGTCTTTCAGGGGGAAGATGATCCAGCGCTTCAGCAGCCGTGCGCCCATGGGTGATACGGTATTGTCGAGCACATCCAGCAGGGTATGCATCTCTTCATTGCCCCTGCCGATCAGCTCCAGGTTGCGGATGGTAAACCGGTCCATCCAAAGAAAATCGCTGCGGTCGATCCGCTGCAGCGATGTGATGTGCTGCAGGTGGGGGTGCTCGGTATCTTTCAGGTAGTGAAGAATGGCCCCTGCTGCTATCAGTCCGTCGGACAGGTCTTCCACGCCAAATCCCTTCAGCGAGTGTGTCTGGAAATGACGGAGCAGGGTGTCGCTGGCATAGGTAGCGTCGAATATCCACTCTTCGAGTGCGTACGTATAAAGCTTGACCGGAAAATATTCTTTGAACTTTTTCTGGTGCTGGCGTTGGAAGACAGCTTCGGCAGTGCGAAACCCCTGCAGCAACTTATCGGCATATTCCCGGTCGCCTTCGGCAATGAAAAATTCGCCGGTAGAAATATCCAGGAAGGCCAGCCCGAACCGGTCGTCGCCGGCAAAGTGAATGCCGGCCAGGAAATTATTGTTGTTGTGCTCCAGCAGCTTGTCGTTGATGGCGGTACCGGGGGTCACCATTTCCGTTACCCCGCGTTTAACGATGCCTTTGGCCTGTTTGGGGTCTTCCAGCTGATCGCAGATGGCTACCCGGTAGCCGGCCTTGACCAGTTTGTGCAGGTAAGTGTCCAGGGCATGGTGGGGAAAGCCGGCCAGCTCGGAAGAGGAGGCCGCGCCATTGTTGCGTTTGGTCAGGGTGATGCCCAGTACCTGCGAAGCGATCACGGCGTCCTGGCCGAATGTTTCATAAAAATCGCCCACGCGAAACAGCAGCACAGCATCGGGGTATTTCTGCTTGATCGCCCGGTGTTGCTGCATCAGCGGTGTATCGGTGGTGGATTTGGCCATTACGTTAACAAAATTGTAAGAAACGGAAACGGCAAAAATAAGGAAGTGTTTATGTAACTATCCAGCCGCCTGCATCCGGTTGATAAATTGTTATTATGAAGAAGCTCCTTGCCCTGGCCGCGTTTTTATTTACCCTTTCTTTTTCATATGCCCGTCCGTATGAAGACACTGCACGGGCCGATGCCTCCATCACCAACGCCACCGTTTATTTCGGCTATGGCGCCGAACTGACACACGAAAGCCGTGTGAAAGTGGATGCCGGCACAAAGATCATTGTCATCAACCAGCTGAGCACGCAGGTAGACATCAACAGCCTGCAGATCAGCTGCCCGGAAGATATCGCGCTGCTGTCGCAGCGATACACGGTGATCTACCCGGTCGCCGGTATTGTAAAAGGAAAGGATGCCGAACGGATGGAAGACAGCATCACCCTGCTGCAGAAGCAGATCCTTGTTATCGATAACCAAATAACCGTAGAGCAGGAAACGCTTGCCAAAACAGGCTTGCTGATCGAAACGACAGTGGGCATCAGCGGTAAAACGGAGACCAGCGCTGAAGTGCTGAAGCTGGTGGACTTTTATAATACAAAGATCGAAAAATCGCGGAAAGCCATTTTCGGTTACCAGCAGGAAAGCAAACTGCTGAACGACCGGATCGCCGACCTGCGGAAGCGGATCGCACAGGGAGGTGGCCTTGCCCAGGCGCCGGCCAGGCCCTATGGCCAGATCATCCTGCAGGTGGTGTGCAGGAGGGCGGAAGAAATTCCGGTAACGCTGTCTTATTATACCAACAATGCCGGCTGGACACCGCTCTACGATATCCGCGTGAACTCGAAGACCAATAAAGTAAAACTGGTGTACAAGGCCCTGCTGACACAGACCTCCGGCATCGACTGGAAAAAAACAAAACTGACGCTGAGTACCGGCACACCCAATTTCGGGGTGGTGGCGCCTGTGCTTTCGCCCTGGTACCTGCAGTTGTACGTGCCTGGACTGTATACCGACCTGCAGCGCAGGGCTGCCGTGGCCAACAATTCACGGTTCAACACCATTCAGTCGTTTTACAACGATAAAGCATTGAAAGAAGAGGTGGTGGTTCAGGGGTATGGTCAATACAAGCTGCAGAGTAATAATAATATCGATCCCAATACCCTGCAGCAGTATACCACGCTGAACGAAGGACAGCTGAATACCAATTTCGAGATCGATCTGCCCTATGACATCGAAAGCGACGGCCAGCTGCACAGCGTGACGATCAAAAACGAGGAGATTGACTGCACCCTCAAAAACTACGCAGTGCCGCGGATGGACAGGGAGGCTTACCTGCTGGCCGAAGTGGCCGACTGGCAAAACCTGGACCTGTTGCCAGGCGATGCAAATATCATCATGGATGATACCTACGTGGGCAAATCGGTGATCGATCCCAATACCACGGCCGATACGCTCAATCTTTCGCTGGGCAGGGACAAGCGGCTGGCCGTAAAACGGGTGCTGGTGAAGGAGCTGAGCAGCCTGAAAACGAGCGGCAAAGACAGCCGGCAGGTATTTACCTATGAGCTCACGGTGAAAAATAACAAGCTCACCGATGTAAACATGCTGCTCAAAGACCAGCATCCGCTCAGTACCATCAAAGAAGTGGAAGTGCAACTGGAAGATGCCGGCGGGGCCATGGTGAATACAGAGACGGGTGTGCTGACCTGGAAAGTGGCGCTGAAGCCCGGGGAAAGCAAAAAGTTCCGGTTTACCTATAGTGTGAAATATCCGAAAGACAAAAAGATCGTCAACCTGAAATAGCGTTGAGGTGATGTGGCAGGAATGGGCTGTCCGGAGAGATCGGGACGGCCCATTTGTGTTTCCTTCCTGCCGTTGAATGATGGTTGACAGGAGCCTGGCCGTCAACAATATGTTTGCAGCACTACCTTTGCCCCATGCGAAAACTAAGCATGGAAGAACTGGGCCGCAAATCGGTGGAGGAGTTCCGGGTAGCCGAGAAGATGCCCATCATCGTGGTGCTGGAAAATATCCGCAGCGCCTATAATGTCGGCAGCGTATTCCGCACGGCCGATGCGTTCCTGGTAGAGGCCATCTATATCTGTGGTTATTCGGCCAGGCCGCCGCACAAGGAGATCAAAAAGACAGCCCTTGGCGCCGAAGAAACCGTTAGCTGGAAGCATTTTAAAACTGCCGGGGAAGCGGTGGAAGAACTGAAAGGAGCGGGATACCGGGTCTATGCAGCAGAACAGGCCGCCGGTAGCCAGGAGCTGCAGACCGTGGAGTTTGCTGCCAGTGAAAAGATTGCCATGGTATTTGGCAACGAAGTGACCGGCGTGGAGCAGCCGACGATCCATTTGTGCGACGGCTGTATCGAGATACCGCAACTGGGAATGAAACATTCACTGAACATTGCTACGGCAGCCGGTGTGGTGTTGTGGGAGATCGTAAGAAGCAGGATTTCACTGATCCGTAAGCCGGCTGAAGCTGCCGGTAAATTGTAATAAATCAGAGCAGAGAGGGCCGCAAACTGCGACTGCCTCAAACAGCTTCGCTTTCGCCGGTCAATTCTTATGCCTTAGGGAACATGGCACCATCGTGGTGGCTACCATCCCCGATTTGAGGCTGTCGTCCTAAATTTGCAGGATGTCCAAGGCAAAAAGCTACCTGAGCTTAATCAAATTCTCCCATACCATCTTTGCGATGCCCTTTGCGATGATCGGCTTTTTTTTGGGCGTGCGGTTGCTGAACTATGCTACTTCGGTAATTCCGGGCTGGCATGATTATGTTTTCCCGGTTCACAAAGATATTCCTGTTACCGCAACCGAGATCCTGCTGAGATTATTCCTTGTTATTTTATGCATGGTCTTTGCCCGCACCGCCGCCATGGCCTTCAACCGATACCTTGACCGGCATTTCGATGCCCGCAACCCGCGCACGGCGATCCGGGAAATACCGGCCGGTATCATTCGGGCCAACAGTGTGCTGTTGTTCACGATCATCAACTGCGTTTTATTTATCACCTGCACGTTCTTCATCAACCGGCTTTGTTTTTACCTGTCGCCGGTGGCACTGTCGGTGGTGCTGGGGTACAGCTATACCAAACGGTTCACCCCGCTGTGTCACCTGGTACTCGGGTTAGGCCTGTCGCTGGCGCCGATCGGGGCTTACCTGGCGGTGACCGGCGAATTTGCCCTGTTGCCTGTCTTTTTTTCGCTGGCCGTCATTTTCTGGGTCAGCGGTTTCGATATCATTTATGCCCTGCAGGACGAGGAGTTCGACCGGTCGCAGCGGCTGTATTCCATTCCGGCCTGGCTGGGAAAGGCGAGGGCCCTGCTTGTTTCCACGCTGCTGCATGTATGCAGCGCCGGTTTTGTGATCGTGGCCGGCTGGTATGGCCATTTCGGCTGGCTGTACTGGATCGGGGTGGCGGTATTCTGCGGCATGCTGATCTACCAGCATTCGCTTGTAAAACCCACGGACCTGCGGCGGGTGAACCTGGCATTTATGACCGCCAATGGCATTGCCTCGGTTGTTTTTGCCGTTTTTGTCATCGCCGATTTATTCATTCATTAATGGCCAGGATACTATCCATCGACTACGGGCTGAAGCGTACCGGCATTGCCGTTACCGATCCGCTGCAGATCATTGCCACGGGGCTAACGACGGTAGAGTCGCGCCAGCTGGTCCCGTTTCTGAAAGATTATTTTGCCCGCGAAGCCGTGGAGCTGATCATTATCGGAGAGCCCAAGAACTGGGACGACAGCGATACGCATGCCACCCCGCTGGTGGAGAAATGCATCAAAGACCTGCAAAAAAATTTCCCGGCCATGCCGGTCCGCAAAGTGGACGAGCGCTTCACCTCCAAAATGGCCAAAGACTCCATGCTGGAAATGGGGCTGAAAAAAAAGCAGCGGCGTAATAAAGCGCTGGTGGATGAAATTGCAGCAACCATCCTGCTACAGGAATATTTAAACCGCGCTACCCCCTGATTGCAGCTAATCAGGTAACTTTGTGCCGCAAACCTGTTGTACCGTAATTCACCTCAAGATGATTTTACCTATCGTAGCATATGGCCATCCTGTACTCCGCAAAGTAGCGGTGGATATCATGCCTGAGCACCCGGGGCTGGAAAAGCTGATCGCGGATATGTGGGAAACCATGTATGCCAGCAGCGGCGTAGGGCTGGCTGCTCCCCAGATCAATAAAAGCCTGCGGCTGTTCGTGGTAGATACCGAACAAATATTCGCGAATATGGAAGAAGAGGAGAAAGGCGAATACCCGGATGAGCCGGGCTTCAAGGGCGTGTTCATCAACGCGCATATCGTGGAGCTGGCCGGCAGCGAATGGTCGTACAACGAGGGCTGCCTCAGCATTCCGAAGATCAGGGAAGACATCTCGCGCCAGGAAAAAGTGACGCTCCAGTACCGCGACGAGCAATTTAATTCGCATATACAAACCTTCAGGGGCATTACGGCCCGGGTGATCCTGCATGAGTACGACCACATCGAAGGCAAGCTGTTTATCGACAAAGTGTCCTCCCTGAAGCGCAAACTCATGAAGGGAAAGCTTAACGATATATCCAAAGGCAAGGTGAACGTGGACTACAGAATGCTGTTTCCCGAGAAATAACCGCATGAACAGACTCCTGTTACTTTTTTTGCTCCTGCCCTGTGCCTGCCTGGCCCAGGAAGATTCGCTGGAAAACGAGCGGCTCGCCAAAATGATTTCCCTTTCCGAAGTGGTGGTTGGTACCGATCTCAACGTGGCCAAATTCATGGACCGCGTAAAAAAAGATACTACGTTTTACAAGGCTTTCAAAAACCTCCATGTGCTCGGGTTTACTTCGCTGAACGATATCCGGATCATGGACAAGAACGGGAAACAGAAGGCCGGCCTGTACAGCCGCACCCGGCAAAACCGTGCAGGAGATTGCCGCACCATGCAGGTGGTGCATGAGATCACGCAGGGCGATTTTTACGACCGCAACCATGGGTACAATTATTATACAGCCGAGCTCTATGCCGGGTTATTCTTTACCGGTGGCCAGGTGTGCGGGGAGAATAATATCGTGGAAGGAGCCTCGTTCAATGCCCGGGAGAAAAAAGGCACGGACAAGCACAAGGAGCAGCTGAAGATGCTTTTCTTTAATCCCGGCAAAAGAATACCCGGCATCCCCTTTATAGGCGAGAAGATCAACATCTTCGATCCTGATATAGCCCAATATTATGATTTCCTGATCGATCGCGGTGAGTATGCAGGCAAGTCCTGCTATGTTTTTTCCGTGAAAGCAAAAGAAGACCTGTCCGGCGGCGAAAGAAATAAGATCGTGATCGACAACATGATCACCTGGTTCGACGCCCGGACCATGGAAGTAATGGCCCGCAACTACCACCTCAGCTACGATGCCGGGGTATACGACTTCGATGTGCAGATGGAAGTAGAAATGACCAAATTCGGCGATTACCTGGTACCCAAAACACTGCGGTATAAAGGTAACTGGGATGTGGTATTCAAAAAGCGCGAAAGAGGGGTGTTTACGGCCACGCTGTTTGATTTTAGCAAATGAAGAATAGATGAACGGATGTATGATAGATGACGCCGGTCATTTATCATACCTTCCTGCTATCATCCGTTTTCTATATTCCGGTTTCCGGTCGCCTCCACGTATTTCCGCCATTTATCGATCACC
>JBEVLT010000040.1:0-7810 GCA_040509055.1 Chitinophagaceae bacterium | reverse complement strand
GCGCAAAGGTAAGGGATTGGCAGGGTTTTGAATGATCTCTTTAAACAGTTTTTTACAAAAAGAGAAAGCTGGTTGTGCAACTATTTTTTATTGTACAAATTCTATTCAGAGTGAACCGGTTTAAATTTGTGCCCTTGAAGCATCCGATCATTTTCACCCGCTGTCTTATTGCAATGCTTTTGTGGCCGCTGGTGGCCGGTTCCCAGTCTGTTAATAAATATCCCCGTGGTTATTTCCGCTGGCCGCTGGACCTGAAGCCAGGGATCGTGGCCAATATGGGCGAGCTGCGTACCAACCACTGGCATATGGGGCTGGATATGCGCACCGACCAGAAGGTGGATCAGCTGGTGTATGCGGCAGCAGAAGGGTATATCGCTTACGTGGGCATCCGCCCGCAGAGCTATGGCCGTTTTATTATTATCAACCATCCGAACGGCCTGTCTACTTTATATGGCCACCTGAACGATTTTTGCGCGCCGCTGGAAGCCTATGTGACGGAGCAGCAATACCGCCAGCAGTCATGGGCGGTAGAGCTGACGATTCCGAAGGATAAATTCCCGGTAAGAAAGGGCAGTTTTATAGCCTACAGCGGCACTACAGGCGGTTCGCAGGGGCCGCATGTGCATTTCGAGATCAGGGATACCCGTACTGATGAATGCCTCAACCCTTTATTGTTTGGTTTTCCGCTGGCGGACAATATACCGCCGGTAATGGTAAGGCTGGCGCTGTACGACCGCGGAAGGAGTGTGTACGATCAGTCGCCGCGCTTATTTACCCTGAAAAGTACGGACAGCGGCTACACCCTGCCTAAAATGCCGGTGCTGAAAACCGGTAATGCAAAGATCAGCCTGGGGCTGCAGGTGTACGACCGCATGAGCGGATCGACCAACCAGGACGGTATTTATGCCGCGCGCCTGTTTGCCGACGACAGGCTGCAAACAGGTTTTGTGATCGACAGCGTGGATTACAACGATACACGCTACATGAACGCGCAGATAGATTATAAATACCGGGCCAATGGCGGCGCTTATATACAGCACCTGAGCCGCCTGCCGGGCAGCAGGGAAAGCATTTATCGGCCGGCGCCGGGCGATGGCATTATCCTCCTCAATGATACGCTGGTACATGCCGTGCGTATCGAAGCTGAAGATGCTTACGGCAATATATCCGTGCTTCGTTTTCGCCTGCAATATGATGCCGCGCTTGCCGATCCGCCGTACCGGTCTGCACTGCCGGTCTTTACGCCGGGTTATGTGAACGTGGTGGAGAAGCCGGACTTTGAGGCATACATTTCCGAAGCCGGCGTGTACGATACCCTGCGGGCTTCTTATTTCCGCAGCAATACGTTTGCAGCCGATGGGATTTCGGCCGTGCACCAGCTAAACGATGGTACCCTCCCGCTGCACGACGACATGATGGTCCGCATCAAACCGGACAAACCGGTACCGGACGAATGGAAAAATAAGATCGTGATCAGGAGAACCTGGCGCAGCAGTACTACGGTCAGGGCTGCACGATGGCAGGAAAGAGGAAAAGACGCCTGGGTGTCGGCCGCTTTCAACGGATGGGGTAGTTTCCAGGCGTTTATCGACAAGGCACCACCCTCGCTTAATGAATTGGGCAAGGGTGATACCATCAACCTGAGTGCAGCCAGCCGGATCGTTTTCACGCCTGCGGATAATTTCGGGATCAAAAGTTTTCGTGCAGAGCTGAACGGACAATGGCTGCGGTTTACCAACGACAAAGGCCGCTCCTGGATCTATGTATTTGACGAACGATGCCCGTATGGCGTGCACCAGCTGAAAGTAGCGGTGACCGACCTGGCCGGGAATGTGACCGAAAAGACATGGTGGTTCAAAAGAGGTCCGTATACACCGCCGAAAAAAGCACCGGTGAAGAAGAGGATCGTAAAAAAGAAAAAGTAATAAGCATATGGCAGCCAAAACCGGGACAGACAAGCTCCTGCAGGAAGGAGACAAGGCGCCGGCCTTTACCGGAACGGGCCAGGATGGGCAGAAAATATCGCTGGGCGATTACAAAGGCAGGAAACTGGTGCTGTATTTCTACCCCGAGGACGATACGCCTACCTGTACCATCCAGGCCTGCAACCTGCGGGACAACTATGCCTTGCTGAAGCAGCATGGTTTTGAAGTGGTCGGTGTAAGCCCGGATGATGAAAAGAAGCACAAGAAATTCGAAGAGAAATTCAGCCTGCCATTTACACTCATTGCCGACACCAGGCATAAGATACTGGAGAAATACGGCGTATGGGGCGAAAAGCAAATGTTTGGCCACCACTACATGGGGGTGCACCGCACCACGTTTGTGATCGATGAAAAAGGGATCATCCGGAAGATCTTCCTGCGGCCGAAGAACAAGGCGCACGCAGAAGAGATCATAGCAGCCTGGAAGGGATAGAAAACTATTTCCTGACTCCCGGCAATCTTAGTGGTTCAGGCAACTCGTTTTGATATTCCTCCGATTCATAAGGCAACTCAAAACTATTGATGATGAGAAGCCTTATTGCCCTGGCAGCATGTTGCATAATGCTGCAGGGAATTGCGCAGGATACGACTGTCGTTTCAGCAATGTCTGCACCGCTGCAGCAGAAGCAAGCAGAACCGGCACATATCTTTTATTCTCCCCGGTTGATCAATATGACCACCGTGCAGGCCCTGCGCAAAGGCGTCCTGGAATTTCGCGTGGTGCACAACTTTGGTGACGCCGGCGGAGACCTGGGCGGGATCAAAAATTTTTTCGGGCTCGATAATGCTGCCGATGTACGTATCGGCTTCTGGTATGGCCTCAGCGACCGGGTGAACATTGCTGCTGCCCGGTACAAAGGCAGCGGACCGGTGCAGCAACTGTATGAGCTGGCATTGAAATATGTGGTGCTGCAGCAGGCAGAAAACGATCTGCGCAAACCTCTGTCGCTGGCGTTGTTTGCCAACCAGGTGGTTTCCGGCATGAAGGCGGGTACCAATCCTGAGTCGGAAAATGCATTTGGCGATGAATTCTCCAACCGGCTCAGCAATGTAGTGCAGCTGATGATCGCCCGGAAATTTGGCAAGCGCCTGAGCCTGCAGCTCAGCCCTTCGTATGTACACCGCAATTTCGTGTTGCCCTATGATGAAAAAAGTCTTTTCGCCCTGGGGGCAGCCCTCCGCCTGCACCTGGGCGGGCGCTACAGCCTTCTTGTCGATTACGCACATACGTTTCGCGGCCAGGGTGTGATCGATTCGTTTGCAGCCCGGAATATTCATTTCCGTGATGTATTGGGTGTAGGGCTGGAGATACTGACCGGTGGCCATGTGTTTCACCTGAACTTTACCAATGCTACCGATATCCTGGAAAACAGGTTCCTGGCGCGTACCGTTACCTCCTGGGGCAAGGGCCAGTTTCGCTGGGGGTTCACGGTATCGCGGGATTTCGACCTGCTCTGGAAGAAGCGGAACAAAAAATAGTTTCACAGCACAGTTGGTAAAAATGCGGCTCCTGTATTCCTGCAGGAGCCTTGTTGTTTTCCGGTTATGCAGCACGCGGCTATCCTGCATAGTAGGAAGGCAACGAAATAAGCCTTGTTGTGACCCGTGTTGATTGATTCCTGCGTACCGGCGATGAAAATAAAAGAAAAGCAGGTGATGCTTTCACCTGCTTTCCGGAGCTATAGGGTAAGGGTCAGTCTGTATACCGGCCGCCTGCGTTGATCCAGTTCGTGATCTTGTTTTTATCTGCCTGAGACAAGGGGCCGGTAGGGGGCATCGGTGAAGGATTGTTGTCTACCGCCCTGGCCTTGATCCTCGCCTGGCTGGTGATCACATTGCAGTCCACCGTCCAGTTCATTCCTCCTTCTGACTGGCTGTTGTTGTGACAGCTGATGCAGTTGGCATCCAGCAAGGTGCGTACAGCGGTAAAGAGCGGACCGCGTGTTGCTGCAGCAATGTTCACGTTGACATTACCGGTGCAACCGTTCACGTCTTTGGCTGTAATATTATAAGCGCCTGCGGCAAGGCCGTTGAAGGTGCCCGATGCCTGGAACGCGCCCCCATTCAGCGAATAAGTAAACCCGGTGCTGCCGGTAGCCGCAGCTGTAATGCTGCCATTGGCGGCCTGGCAGGGTATGGCCGTGGCCGTTGTGGTGTTTATATTGATCGTGATGCCTGCACAGGCATTGCCGGCCACTACGGTAAATTGTTGTGAGCCGGTGCAGCCATTGGCATTCTTTGCCGTGATGGTGTAGGTGCCTGCTGCCAGGTTGGTGAAGGTGCCGGAAGCCTGGAAAGCGCCGCTGTTGAGACGATACGTAAAGCCTGATCCTCCTGTGGCAGTGGCAGCAATACTTCCATCGGCTGCTGCCGCGCTGCTGGTATTGGTCACGGTAGCCGTGAGCATAACCGTTACACCGGCACAGGGATCGTTGGGTGCAGGAGCGCCACCGCCGCCACCTTTGCTGCATGAATAGGTAAAGAACAGGACGGCCGCAGTAATGATCAATGCGGCATTGAGCTTTCTCATAAGCAATGTTTACCTGTTGAATCGGTAAACAGCATAGCAGAGTTGCCGCCTGATCATAATTTTATCAAAAGGGAGAATAGCGAAGCGAGAACAGTATGCCTGCGCTGCTCAGCTTTACTTTTCCATGTCCTACTCCTGCAAGGGGCAGCTTGATGTAAGGCTCAGCCATCAGTGCCAGCCGTTTATTGAAAGAATACTGGTAGCCGCCGGATAAATGAATGATGGAGAACAGGTGGCTGTTCTCATTAGAGTAGGAATAAGCATGGCTATAGGTTGGTCCCAATGGTAGTTGGTACAATACTATGTAATCTTCCTTTTTCATGATGAGGGAAGAAGCCCCGGCTGCGGCAAACCAGTTGTGGCGGCCCGTGGGTTTAAAATGCCAGGTCAGCAGCAACGGTATCTCATAAACAGCGCAGTCGGCCTCTACTTTGGACAGCTTATAGTATAAGGGTGCGTCGAAACCGGCATGGTAATGCAGGGAGTCGGCAGAATAGATCTTGCGGGTGGCGTAGAAGCCGGCCCGTATGGCCAGCCTGTCTGAAAGCCGGAAGGAGACACCGATGCCGTATTGCGCTTTCCACTGCCCGGTTTTGCCCCCCACGCTGCTGATGTCCGGGCCAGCAGAAAGAATGAAGCTGATCCTGCCTGTTGTTTGGGGGCGGCTTTTTTGCATGATCGTGTCGGGTGTATCCTCTTTAATGATAACGAGTGCTGTATCAGTAGCGGCTGGTGCAGCAGTCAAGGCCGAGTCGGCCGGAATGGCCGGAACTGATTTCGGTTGCTCCTGGTTGGACAGGTTGGTTATGGCCGTGACCTGCGGATCAGATAGCTGTACGGAAGATGCTGGCTGCAACGGTTTATCCTTACCGGTGGCCGGCAGCGCCGGCATTCTGTT
The DNA here is from genome assembly GCA_040509055.1 of Chitinophagaceae bacterium. Lineage (GTDB taxonomy): Bacteria > Bacteroidota > Bacteroidia > Chitinophagales > Chitinophagaceae > JAJKIP01. The sequence continues at coordinate 2,397 of JBEVLT010000040.1, read as the reverse complement.
ACCATGATGTTGGTTTTCTTTCCTGTCCCGGTGCCCGGTAGAATGAGCGGGCTCCTGTATGATGGTAGTTACCCGGATTGTTCCGGTTTGGCCGGCAGATGCCGGCAACTGTTTGCCGGCTGTTGCAGGCTGCAGATCGCTGGTGTCCGGCAAAACCGGTGTTGATTGAGATGCATGACCCGGATGATCCTGTGGTACAGCAGAAGCAGGAAGCGTACCGGCCTGTACCACGGAAGAAGTGCGGCTGCCTGCAGTATATTTTTTTACCAGGAAAAAGCCGGGTACGGCTGCCAGCAGGGCCAGCAGCAGAAAAAAGAGCAATCCCCTGCGCTTTTTCCTGCGGGGAAGATGCTGGTCGAGCAATACCTCCATCCTGCCCCAGGCATTCTCACCGGGTTCATGGATGTGCTCAGCGGCAGCCGCCCTGATCTTGTTATCTATATTTTCAGACCACATTCCTGTTCACTGTTTGGTTTTGCTGCTGTAATATTTTTTGTAATTGCTTTCTTGCTTTGGCCAGGTTCGATTTGGAAGTGCCGACCGAAATGCCCAGTTCCTTTGCTATTTCATCGTGGCTGAAACCTTCGATGATAAAAAGGTTCAGCACCGTCCTGTAGCCAGGTGTCAGGCAGCGGATGGCCGCCAGTATCTCTTCGTAAGAGAGCTTGTCGAGAGCATCTTCCTGTGCATCGGGGATGTGCAGGTAGGCCTCATGGAGCTCGCCCAGGAACTGGTGCTTCTGGTTTTTCCGGAAATGGTCGATGGCTGTATAGATCATAATCTTGCGCAGCCAGCCTTTGAAGGAGCTTACCGTGTCGGTATAAGCTGGTTTGAACCGGTATATTTCAATGAAAATTTTCAGGAACCCGTCATTCAGTATCTCGGTAGCGTCTTCTTCGTGGCTGGTGTAGCGGTGGCAAATGGACAGGGCATACCCATAGAAAGAGCGGTAGATTTTTTTCTGGCTCTCCCTGTCATTCAGGATGCATCCCCTGATATGGATCTGTAATTCCTCCGGTTGCAGCAATAAGGGTTGTTTACAGGTTTAAAATCGCAGGGAAACGGATCCGGGTTGTCTCCCGGGACATTTTTTTTGATGATCGCGGTCATCCGGCGGCCGGCTTTCCCGGGATCAGCCATTCCACTTCGCCGGAGGCAAACTCCTCTTCCGTGGCATGCTGTACCAGCAGGCGGCCGTCAGGTAATACTCCTTTGACGGTGGCTTCGAAAACGCGGGCGCCCTTTTTGAACCGGACCGGCTGTTCTCTTTTATACAGGTGTGCCTGGTAGCGGGCATACAGCGGGTCAAACCCCTCAGAGATCAGCTGATAAAAGTTTTTGTCGATCACGGTGCATAGTTCCTTTGCCATGCTTACCGGATCACTCTCCCGGCCGGTGATCTGCCGCAGCGAGACCGGGTTTTTCAGTTCCTGCGCAAAGGAGGGCTGGTTCAGGTTGATGCCGATGCCGGCTATGGCCCATTGCCAGGAGGATGACGGATGATGGATGACAGATGAAGGCCTTTCGTCCTTCATCCTAATACTGTCATCCGTTCTTTTTGCTCCCCCAAGGATATTCTCAATCAGTATCCCGCCTGCCTTTCTGTCCTGCCAGTACAGGTCGTTGGGCCACTTGATGCAGGAGGCGTCGCCGGCATAGGCGGTAAAAAACTCGCAGGCTGATACGGCGATGCAGGCGCTGAGCTGGAACTGGCTGGTGTAGGGCAGCGGTCCGGGATCGATCACAACGCTCAGGATCAGGCTGCTGTGCCGGGGTGCATTCCAGGTTTTACCTCTTTGTCCCTTGCCGGCCACCTGCTGGTGGGCAAAAAAAGCAGTACCATGTTGTGCCAAACCTGCATGTACCCGGTCAAGGGCATAATTGTTGGTGCTATCAACGGTTTGCAGCTCGATAAATGGCCTGCCGATACCGGCTTGAGAAGGGGCGTATGGCAATTAATTGCTATTTTTGAGCAAAGTAAATATGTTTCCGGTTATGCCTGTAGCAATATATGTCCCCTTTACGGCTGACCGGAACGATCACTAACTAAATCATTTCATTATTGGAACAACTTGCAGTGCTGTCTGACCGTAAGAGAAAAAGTGTAGTACGGTTGACGAAGAGCTCAAAAATCCTCAAAACTATCATTGCCGCTATACAGGATAAAAAAGGAGAAAACATCATTTCTCTCGACCTCCGCAAAATCAATGAAGCCGTTGCCGATTTTTTTATCATCTGCGAGGCTGGCAGCCAGCCCCAGGTAAGGGCTATTGCAGAGCACGTAGAGCACCAGGTAAGGGAAAAATGCGGAGAAGGCCCTTATCACCACGAAGGATACAAATCCCTGCAGTGGGTGCTGATCGATTATGTGAACGTGGTGGTGCATGTGATGCTCCC
>JBEVLT010000039.1:0-5545 GCA_040509055.1 Chitinophagaceae bacterium | reverse complement strand
AAACTGTACCGAGGGTTCGAATCCCTCCCTCACCGCAAGACAAACAAAGTGCTCCCGTAAGGGGGCATTTTTCGTTTGGCTGCGTGGCCCCCGATGAAAATGCAAAGGTCAAAACAGCCGGCTTTTTGTTAGTGTTCAAAACCCAATCGCAGGTCGCTGAAAAGTAATCCTCTTTTGTGAAGCGCCAGCTCCGGTAAAAGCGAAAAGCATCAAAATAAGCCACCGCAGCGGGCAGGCCTACCTTGATGCCGGATGTTTAGTACCCAGTCGAATCTTTTCAGGTCAGTCTTCTTCTTTTGAAGTCTAAAAAGCCAAATACAAGAAATAAGACGGTATACCCGAGCGACGTCCATTCAACCTGGGTAAGCTGCGGTTTAAACGGGGAAAGCCTGATAGCATGGAAACCGTAAGGGAAGTAAGGCGACATAGCCGAATGGTATTCAAGCACCATGACCGTGCCTGCTAACCAGCATACTAGGCCGATAGCGACAGGAACAATAAAATTTTTCGACCGTAATCCTATCCAGAACTGTATCGCACCAATGGCAAGAACAGTTACATAGGCGTCCCAGTTATCTTTTAACAAGGCATATATATCGAACGGCTTACCCAATATGTTTAAGTGCGGCAGGATAAAATGTGCGGCAACGACAACTACCCACATGAACAGGTGACTGGCCACCAAAAACAGAAGGATCAATAAATGAATATTCAGAAACTTGCCGGCAAAAACGTTTGCTTTTGTCTGTGGTGAAGCAAGCACCTGTTTCCAGGTATTATTCCTGTATTCCACCTGTGGCAAAAGCGTACAGATCAGCACGACAAATAAGGGAATGATACAAAGGCCGATCATTTCAGATGACAGCCTGAACATGTGGGTTATCGGGTCTTTGCTCTTTTCGATATGGCCCGGCAGGCCATGCGATACGATACTGAAGAGGAACATGAACGGAACGATGGCGGCACCGATCAGCGTAAAATAAAACGCGGCGGTCCGTTTGGTCTTTAGTGTTTCTGAACGAAGGGAAATAAGCAAACTCATGATTGTGCAGATGTAAGGTCAATAAATAATTGTTCGAGATCAGTCGTCTTGGGATGAAGAAGGTAAACATCCAGCCCGTGCCGGGTCAGCGTTCTGTTGATGCCGGCCACCTGGTTGATATCCTGGTAAGGAACGGCAACCGCCTCGTCTGTCATCTCCGGATGCTGGTCCTGCAAAAGCTGGTATGCAGCCGCATTATCCGATGTTTTTATGAATAGTTTGGAACCCTTTTGCTGAAACAAATGAAGATCCGAAAGTGAACCCTGGAACAGCATTTTGCCTCTGAAAATAATTCCGACATGACTGACCATCTTTTCCACTTCTCCCAGCAGGTGACTGGATATCAGGATAGTCATGCCCCGCTCCCTGTTCAGCTTCTTTATCAGTTCACGCAGCTCAATGATGCCGGCGGGGTCCAATCCATTGGAAGGCTCATCCAGGATCAGCAGTTCAGGGTCAGGCAAAAGCGCTATGGCAATGGACAATCGCTGCTTCATACCGAGAGAGAATTTCTTCACCGTTTTTTTGCCCGTATCGCCAAGTCCGACAGTTTTTAAAACTTCTTCGATCTTTGCTTTAGGCGCTTCGTAAACGCGCCGGTACACTTCAAGGTTTTCTTTTGCGGTCAAATGACCATACAGGGAGGGCGTTTCAATCAACGAACCGATTTTTTTTAGAATACTTATCCTGTTCGCCTGAAGAGACTGGCCGAATATCTCGATGCTGCCTTGCTGATTGTCCAATAAGCCGAGCAGCAGGCTTAAGGTGGTTGTTTTGCCCGAGCCATTCGGCCCCAGGAAACCATAGATGCTCCCCCGTTCCACCCGCAGGTTGATATCAGATAATGTTTGTACCTGCCGGGAGTAGTGGTAGGAAAGAGCGGTGGTCTTGATGATTGATGATTGATCCATCAGTAAAATATTTAGGTATTTAATAGTTGCTGCCCAGCTTTGAACAATTGTTCACCCGGTGAGCGATCCTGGTGTTAAATGATTACTGCCCGATACGGTTCTGCTCTTCATTGGCGCTGCCGGCGGTCCTTTTTACAGGCGCGATCTTTTTTCCCTTGCTGAAGCTGTAGGTAAAGCCAATGGTCACAATTTGCGTTTCACTCTGCTGGCGAATGGCAAAATCCACATTACTGTACCGGCTTTTGCCATTTATCTTTTGCGTATAGAAAATGTCGCGGGCGGTAAGGCGGAGCGTGCCCTTGCCCTTCATGATCTGCTGGCTGATACCGGCGCCCATCATACCCATGGGCCTCACCCTGATAACGCCTTCGAGCCATCCGCTCCGGTAGGTTCCGTTCAACTCTGCTGTGAGCGTTTTATTCACTTTGATCTGCTGTGTACCAGTGAGCACGAAACTGGTTGCCTTCAGCTCGACATGGGCATTGTTTATAACGCCTTTGTACTCATCGTGGGAGACGTTGATATTGATATTGCTCGTCCACCATTTGGCAACAGGGGTATTTGCATTTACAGAAAGGCCGACCGAGTGAAGAGATGAAACATTCTCAGGCATGTTATATGCTTCCTGCCCTTTCTGCTGAATGATCTCCTGGATGATATCCTTCACACGGGTGTAGCTCAGGGTAGTAGCCACCTGGTTCTTCCAGGTATGGGACAGCTCGATATTGCTGCTCACGGAAGGTTTCAGGTTAGGATTGCCCTGGCTATAGGTATACCTGTCCAGAAACCGGATAAACGGGTTCATGCTTTGATAGTTGGGCCGGCGTACCCTTCTCCCGAAATTGGCCCCGAAATTATTGTTATCATTGGCTTTGTACTGGAAGAAAGCAGTGGGGAATAACTGCGTGTAATGCCTGTCGAAATTCTCGCCGGTCGATTTTTGCCGGCCCTTTGCATTGGTATTTTCTACCCGCAGACCCAGCTGCGCACTTATTTTCTTTGACAGGGAAGTGCTCAGGTTGAGGTAGGCCGCATTAATATTCTCTTCATATACAAAATGGTTGCTGCGGTTAAGATCAGGAACCACCTGCCCGTACTGAATGCTGTCGTACCGGGCATTGTTATCCGTTCTTACCACGCTGGTTTTAATACCCGCTTCAAATCTTGCTTCTTTCTTCAGGGGATGCAGGTAGTCCACTCTCGCGCTGTATACATCGATCTCCTGCGGCAGGACCCCTGTCAGCGTATCAGCCTTATTGATCGGATTACCTGTAGCATCGGTGTATGAGTTCACCATAAACAGGTCATTGTCCGTACTGTGCTTTACAAAATCGATATCCGAAGTAATTTCCTTTCCCTTCTGGTCCAGCAATCGCCGGAAGTTCAGGTTGGCACTGATGTTCTTCCAGTCATTCCTGTTGTTCACCATCGCGTTTGTCACCATTTCCAGCTCTTTTGAAGCATTGGAGATATTGGTGACATTCGGATTGTTGAATGAAATCTGTCTTGCATTAAGATTTACCACTGCGCCCCATGTCGTGTTCTTACTGGCAAAAAAATCTACGCCGATCTTTGCACTATATGAGTTACCTGCCGAGAACCTGTTTGTCACCTGGTTGAATATCTTGTCGATAGCGTTGGTATTGCCGTTCAGGATATTCCTGTCGATTCTCATTGTCTGAAATCGTTTCTGGTAATTGTGGCTCAGGTTGCTGAACAGGTTCAGCCTGGCATTCCTGTAGTTGAAGTTGAATCCCTCGTTGGTCTTAGGATACCGGCCCTGGGAATAAGCCAGGCTTGCCGAACCATTGAACCCGGCTGTAATGGCCTTCTTTGTCCTGATATTAATGATACCTGATGTACCGGCCGCATCGTATCGTGCAGGTGGATTGGTCATGATCTCGATCTGGTCCAGCTGGCCTGAGCTCATGTTGCGTAAAAGATTTGCCAGGTCTGCCCCGCTCAACTGGGTGGGCCGGCCATCCACCATGATCAATACGCCTTCCTTTCCTTTCAGGCTAATATTCCCATCGCGGTCCACAGATACACCGGGCGCTTTTTCCAATACCTCCAAAGCCGAGGTGCCGATATTGGTAATGGAGGCTTCTACATTGACAATGGTCCGGTCTATCCGCTGTTCGACCAGGGGTCTTTTGGATGTGATCGTCACCCCCGCAAGGTCTTTGCTTACGGCAATTAAGCTGATCGGCGCCACCTGCACAACGGGGGTTTGTGGAGATAGTTCGATCATGGACGACCAGGCTTTCTGATAACCGATAGCTGTTACAGACAGCAGGTACCTGCCATCAGCTATATTTTCAAAAACATAACGACCATCTTTGCCGGCAGCTGAAAGTTTAACGGTTGCCGAGTCTTTGGCCCTCAACAGGCTTACGGTCGCCCCTTCTGCTGGTTTTTCGTTTCTCAAGATAGCCCCTGCTATCTTCCCCGTATTTTGCGCCATGGCGCCGAAGAAGAAAAGAAAAAGGGTAAGTGATAAAATTGAACGTTTCATATAATTTATTGTTGATGTTATACTGATTGACGACATGCTTCATCCGTTTGGCCTTTCCACGGAAAAAGCCAGCACTTTCGTTTTTAATAAATGATCGGTTAGTCAGGAACTGCCGGGGATAGTTGCTGTTGTTTTTTGAATTTTCATATTGTATTTTCTGGTTTGTAGCTGGGTTCGTGCCGGTTTATGACATGGTTTGCCCGTTTGGCATTTTTACAGAAAAAGCCAGCGTAACTATTTCACTAATTGATTGCGTTGTTAAGGGGTAGTAGGGATCGTTGTAATTTTTGCTTTTAGCAGGTGTTTGGATTGAAGAGATATCCGGGATACAGAATCTGTCACAATGGACAGCCCGCCGGCATCTCCTTCGTTATATTCAAGGATAGAATTTGAGAGCTGTGCGTCAAGATAATCCACCCATGTATTACCCAGAAAAGCTGCAACAGAACTATCGGACGCGATGAGTTTAACCTGTCCCAACCGGAGCGGGTTACCATTGTCAAGAAAAACAGCGTGCGACTTTTGCAGGTAGATGACAGGATTGCCTCCAACCGCCTGCTTACCTTTTTCTATCCGGAGAGATGAATTAAAAGCCGACAGCGTAACGCCGGGAGGCAGGGTAATATTTACCGGCCGCCTGGCTTCCAACACATCACTATATTCCTGGCCGGTAATGATCAGGGTGTCGCCTTTTTGAACAGCCTGTATGACATCTTCTTCTCCTTTTTCCACTTCTGCCTTATCACCAAAGCGTACATTGACGGCATATACATTGAGCAAGGTCACAAACGATACGCCCGGGAAGGGCTTCATGATGTCCGCCAGTTCATCTTCCGGGTGGTAAATGGTGTAATCGCCATTTTTGTATTTGGCATACAGGGCTATATGCATCGCCACGATCAGCAGGATCAGCGTGAGAAGACCACCCAGTAATAATTTATTGCTCTTTTTCATAACAAAGCGGTATAATAATTATTTGAAATTCTGTTTTTTGAATTTTTCGTACTGCGGCTTTAGTTCATCCACATCCATATCCAGCAGGTAAATATTCCGGAAAATGGTGGGCAGCTCTTTTTC
>JBEVLT010000038.1:0-5069 GCA_040509055.1 Chitinophagaceae bacterium | reverse complement strand
AATCATTATGAAAAACATATCCGGTTTGAATTGACAGGTGTACACGAAGCGAGCCTGAAAGACCAGCTACGCAATTTCAGCCTGGCCCTGCAGTCATCCATGGCTATACCTGTGCCGCCCGCTGACCCTGACAACTGGATAGACGCGTTCAGCCTGTTAAGCAATCACCTGAAAACCTTACTTAAAAAAGAGCCTGTGGTGATCCTCTTCGATGAGCTCCCCTGGCTTTGCACCCCGAAGTCGGGGTTCCTGCAGGCCTTTGGGCATTGGTGGAATACCTGGGCATCCCGTCACCCACTCGTGAAAGTAGTTATCTGCGGATCGGCAGCATCGTGGATCATCCGCAATATTATCAACGATCGTGGAGGATTGCATAACCGGGTGACCCAACGCTTCCGTCTCTTGCCTTTTACACTTGCCGAAACGGAGCGTTTTCTCATCCACCATGCTGTAAAGTTAGACCGCTACCAGGTGCTGCAACTTTATATGGCGATGGGCGGCATTCCGCAATATTTAAAGCAGGTAAAAAAGGGCGAAAGCGCCGCGCAGACCATTGATAAACTCTGCTTCACTAAAAACGGCATGCTCAAGACTGAATTTGATGATCTTTACCACTCACTGTTCGGCCATGCGGAAAATCATGAGGCGATCGTCAGGGCCCTATCCAAAAAAGCAAAGGGCATGACGAGGGCAGAGATTATCGAAGCCTGCGGTTTTACCACCGGCGGGTGGACCACCGAACTCTTTGACGAACTGGAGCAATCCGGATTTATTACCCAATATATCCCCTTTGACCGCACTGTAAGGGATGCTGTTTATAAACTATCCGACGAGTACAGTTTGTTCTACCTGAAATTCATTGAAGGGGCCCGGGCTACCGGCGCGGGAACCTGGCTTCGTCTTTCGCAAACGCAATCCTATACCAGCTGGAGCGGTTTTGCTTTTGAAGCCGTATGCCAGAAACATGTGGATGCCATCAAACAGGCGCTGGGAATTGCTGGTGTATACACCGAAGCATCAGGATGGCGCTATACGCCGAAAAAAGGAAAAACCGGGGCGCAGGTCGATCTGTTACTGGACCGCGCTGACCACAGCATCAACGTTTGCGAAATGAAGTTTTCGGGTGCTGAATTCACCATTGACAAAAAATACGCGGGCGAACTGGACAATAAGATAGCCATATTCAAGGCGCAAACGAAAACCAGGAAGACGATTTTCCCGACCATGATCACCACGTATGGAACGAAACAGAATATTTACTACACCGGCCGCATCGTTTCCGAGGTAACCATGGAGGACCTGTTTACATGACGGTACTCTGAACCGGAGCATATTCAAAACTAAGTTTGTAGTAGATGAACTGCGCCGTTGTTCAGACATGGCGCCGGTAAAAATGAATGGGATGAACCGGGTTTTCGTGATGCCATCATCCAGTTTATCCTTCGTGAAAGCCAGTCTAAATACTCATAGTTTGTGAATAGCCGTATGCTTATGTTCACTTTCTATTCAAGATTGTAACAGATTTTACTGATTGTGAGAAGTTATTGAAGATACCTGGGAAGCTGTAGATCTATTACGCGGCTATTGTAACCGGGGTTATTCCCAGCCATTAGTCAGTATTTTATACCCCTTGTCATCAAGATATATAACCCATTATAAATTTCAACCGGCTACTCAGAGATAAGTATCGCCACCTTCCTTTCTTCCTTCACCATTTCCTCCATCCGAATCACCTGTGCAATCAACTTATCGGCTACCATTTCATGCACCGCATCAAAAGGCAGGATCGGCATCCGCACCCGGTCGGTCCGGTAAAGGCCCTGGCGATGCAGGAGACGCTTGAAGAAATGAACAGAAATATCGAGGTGCTGGTTGGAAAAAGCCAGCACCGGCAGCAGCTCGCGGAATAATTTCGTGGCCGCAGCGGTATTGCCACTGGTGTATTCGTTGTAGATCTTCGTGTACGTATAGTGCATGCCCGTCGGCATAAAGGCATGAACCCCCCGCTCCATCCCTTCGATCATCTGCATCACTGCCCATCCGCCACTGACATGCAAACGTCCCTGGGTCTGCTCCAGGATGCGCGAATACTTGACGCCTGCCGGCACGGTCTCCACCTTCAGGCAGCGAAAAGCCGGTACGTTCTCAAACAGATCCACGATCAGCTCATCCGGCAATCCTGCCCCGCCTGCATCCCAGTCCTGCAGCATGATCACGTCGGGACCCAGCTCCGCCAGCTCCATGAAGTGACTTCGGAACTGCGGCGGATCCTGGTAAGGGATCTGGAACAACACGTGCCGGCAGCCCAGCTCCAGGTAAGAAGACAGCAGCGCTTTACTTTTTTCCAGGTCGGTTTCACCCGCCCCCGCAATCACAGGTACCCGGCCGTTTACTTCGGCCAGCACGACGTCCACCAACTGCAGGCGCTCAGGCACCGATAGCTTGTACACTTCGGAAGCCATGGCCGGCACCAGGAAACCTTTTACCCCGGCCAGCAAAGCTTCCTGCACATTTCTTCGCAGGCTTTCCATGTCCAGCCGGTCGTCTTCGGTAAAAGGCGTGTTCAATACGGTAACAATCCCAAACAAAGGATAAAGCTCTTTCATCAGTATCAGTTATGCATGGAAAAATAGCCGGTAAAAAGGTATACGTTATTCGCCCAGGTCGGGCCCGGAATCGGCCATCGTCAGGTTCCGGAAATCCGTCAGCCGGTGAAACGTGATATAATTGGCATCGTGCGACCGCTTGCCAAACCAGCCGGTACGGCAAACAAAGACCAGATCCTTTCCCTCAAATTGCCAGTCCACATACTGAAAACCCACCGGCGCCATTTTATCCTGGATCGTCCCTTCTTTCCAGCGCAGGACCCGCACTTGCTCTGTCCATGTTTTCAGATCCGGTGATGAAAAAAGGCTCAGCACATTGCGCTGCCGGTGCGGGCTGATATTGAAGTCCGTATCCGGGTGCATCTTTGTTATCTTATTGGCAATAGTCCAGTAGCGCCCGGAAACACTGTCGTACCGGATCGTGAACTTGGATTCGGCGCCGGGAAAATGAACAAACCCGGTTTCGGGCGTAAAGCTCAATCTTTTTCCATCGGCCGAAACGTCCATCAGCGGCGCCACTTCAAAACGGGGAATGCCTTTCGCATAGCCATCCAGCTCAAAGGCATCGCTCTTACCCGGGTGGGTCTCCATCCTGATCAGGTTGGCCACTGTTCCATCCGGCTTTATGACCACATTGCCCTCGATGGTGGCAGGGTTCCTGGCATTGATCCATTTTTTGCTGAAAACAACAGACATGGTACGCGTCCAGCTCTCCGGCAGCAGCAGGTCGCTGCTTTCCGGGGCAGAAATCACAAAAGCGCCAATAGGATCTTCATTTTTGCCGGCAGGCTTTTCTTCAAACGCCCGCCAGATCCGCCCATTGTGCACCACCACCGGCACCGGTCCTGTATGGTAATACCCCCCTTTGAATAAAATACCGGAACGTTCTGTCGGTTTGGTCCAGCTATGACCGCCGTCTGCAGACCGGAGGATATGGATATCGCCGTAAGAACGGTTGACTCCGATGAGATACACGTTGTCGCGGTGCAGGAAGAGCGTAGCCCAGCGCAGGCCATCGACATCGGCAATCCGCTGCCAGTGCAGCCCTTTGTCAGCGGAACGGTAGACAGAGGTACGCGTAATGCCTTTGGTGGCAGGACCCGACCAGTCATGCGATACCAGGTAGCTGCTATCGGGCAAAATGACGATAGAAGGTGATGCCACGTACATGTTTTGCGGATCGGGGCTCTTTGCAATGACGATCCCGGGCGGATCTTTTTCCTGTGCCTGGCTGGCAAGCGGCGCAAGCGTGATTGCCGCCAGCGATACGATCCTGATCAGGTGAGCCGTTAGCCGCATGGCTCAGGGTTTGCGTGAATTCTGGTAATAATAAAAATGACCGTCCTCGGCGCCGACCAGTAAATCACTTATCCCATCTTTATTCCAGTCTGCAATAGCCGGACTGGTATCATGTCCCGCCAAAACCAGCTTGCCGGTTAATCCTTTATCCTCAAGCTGTACTCTGCCGTTGACCGTTCCTGTGTTTTTCATAAACGAAACATTCTGGCTATTTACCAATAAATCCGGCTTACCATCCCCATCCCAATCGGTAATGGCGAATTTTCTGCGGCCGCTTTGTCCAAACCGGCCATTATTCAATTGCAGCAAACCTGTGGCACTGCTTAAGCTGTCTTTGATCTGCCTTTGATTATAGACAGCGCCGTTTGTGCCTTCAAAAATCCGCTGGCCGGGTTTTAATAATAGCTGGTTACCATTTTTAAATCTTTCGAAATAAGATAAATAACCTGTTGTGTCCAGCATGATCAAATCGGTGAGCCCATCTTTGTTCCAGTCAATAGCAAATGGTGTAGTGCGCCATTCCGTAACCAATGTATTTTTTACCGGCTCCCACCATATCCATGAAGGCTTATACGTTTTTGCATTTGCAGGCCATTGCATTTGCACAGCCTGTGCTGAACCCAATTTTGGCTGTTTAGCTGTACCGATATTTTTATACCAAACCACTTTCCCCCATATCGAATTCACGATGATATCTTTCAGGCCATCGCCGTCCCAGTCGGCAACGGATAAGGTCGTATAACCCCATTTGGCTTCCGCCGGCCCCTGGATAGAACCATTGCCCCCGGCCTGTATGCGTATTGTTTTTCCGTCGCTCTGTAATAAAACTGGTTTTGCCCAACGAGGCATGCCATCATACATGCCGAGGTTTTCTATAAACCCGAGATAGCCTGCAGAATTGCCGCAGAGAATATCTTCATCCCCGTCATTGTCCCAGTCAACACTGAAAGGCGTGGCCAAAGCGCCGAATTTCACATCGTCCGCTTCCTGCTGAAAATAAAATGGTGATTTAAAAACAGGCATGCCGTCTTTTATTTTACCTGTATGCTCAATCAAAGCGACCCTCCCATCCTCATCGCCGACGACTAAGTCTGTAAAGCCGTCCTTATTCCAATCAACCGCTACCGGTATGATCATCTCCAGGTCCATAGCAATAACGCCCTG
>JBEVLT010000037.1:0-9802 GCA_040509055.1 Chitinophagaceae bacterium | reverse complement strand
TGGAATCCCTGGTTTTTCCAGCGATCCTGGTTATCGATCTCGTTGATATTGTTCAGCCCCACTACGTAGCGGCCGCTCAGCCGCAGCGAGCTCAGCTTCAGCTGTACGCCGCCGACGAGCGAAAAGTCGCCGTCTGAAAATGCTTTGCCGCCATTTTGCAACAGGTTTTTATTCTGGTCCATCAGGATGCCTACCTGCGGGCCGGCCTGCAGTGTGAGGAAATTGCCGATCAGTTTATAATTCAGCAAAATGGGGATAGAAAGATAACTCAGCTTCACACTGCTCTGATCTGAATTGAACACGTTCTGGTAAAGGCTTTTGTAATTGCTGTCCACCGATGTCCGGTACTGGTTGAACACCACTTCGGGCTGTATGCCGAATTTATCGCCCAGACCGATCTCGGCAAAACCACCCAGGTGATAACCATATCTGAACTGGTCTTTGAAGGATTTGCCGTCGATCTTGTTGACGTTGGCGCCGGCTTTGATACCGATATGGAATTGCGCCATCGAGACCTGTGAAACGAACAATGCTGCAAGCAGCGGAAGAACGAATTTAGCTTTCATAAATTAAATTTTATTGGCGGGCTCAAGGATAATGCCGCCGGCCGTCGACAGCTGTTAATTTGTCTTAACGGCCACCGGCTTTAAGATTTATAAAACAAAAAGAGGCAGGGAATATTGCGGGGCGATTGTGAAGATTTACTTAATGCAAGGGCGACCCCGGCCGTTCCGGGGCGTGCAATCACGGCAATTGATGCCATAATAAAAACGGGGATAGTTATACCAGTTCCAGCACCGTGATCTCGGGCAGGATGCCTACGCGACCGGGATAGCCGATAAAACCATAGCCGCGGTTGACATACAGTTTTTGCAACCCCTGCTCATACAGCCCGGCCCATTGCCGGTAAATATATTGAACAGGACTCCACCGGAAGCCGGGCAGCTCCACGCCAAACTGCATACCATGCGTGTGGCCGGCAAGCATCAGGTCTACATCGGTATATTTTTTCAGCACTTCTGCATCCCAATGCGAAGGATCGTGGCTCATCAGTATCCTGAACGGGTAAACGTCGGAACCTGCATGGGCTTTTGCCATATCGCCATATTTGGGAAAATTGGCTTTGGCGCTCCAGTTCTCGATCCCGATCAGGCCGATCTTATCCGCCCCTTTTTCCAAGGACACATGCTCGTTCATCAGCAACCGCCAGCCGAGTTCGCCATGTACCTCTTTCAGCCGCTCCAGGTTGACCTTCTTGGCCTCGGGGCTGCTCCAGGGTGCATAATCGCCATAATCGTGATTGCCCAGCGTGGAATAGACGCCCATCGGCGCCCGCAACCGGCTGAACACGTCCATGTATTCGTTCATTTCATCCGCCGTATTGTTCACGAGGTCGCCGGTAAAAAGAATGAGGTCGGGCTCCTGGGCGAGTATTTTATCCACGCCTTTGGCCACGGCGGCTTTGTCGGTAAAACTGCCGGAATGAATATCGGAGATGTGAACGATCTTCAGTCCTTTGAACCCCGCCGGCAGGTTGGCAAAGCTCAGCCGCAGCTTTTTCACCTGGTACCGGTATTTGTTGCCAAACCCGTAGAGCAGCGAACCAAAAAGGCCGCCGCCGGCCAGCAGGCCCACCCAGCTCAGGAAGGCCGATCTCGCTATCCGTTCACCCTGCTGCAGGGTTTCCCCTTCGGTATTGGAGAAAAAGAGTTTCCCGGCTATCCATTGGATCCCCCGGCGCAGATCGTCGATCACCAAAAAGACCGCAGCGATCAGCTTGGCAAAGAACAACCCGGCGATCACGGCAAAAATAGTGGTGCGGACGATCTTCAGCTGGTGCTCCAGGTGCAGGTAGGGCAGGATGATAAGGGTGACCAGGGCCACGACCGATATGCCCCAATACCCGTAAAAAATAAACGCTTTGGCCCGCGAGCCGGCCGGGTGTGCTGCCACCTTAATTGCCTGGAACACATAAAAATCCAGCAGCACCATGAACCCGATCAGCACCCACCAGAATGGAGAATTACGCATACAATAAGCTGTAAAATTAAAGCCCCGCCCTTACAAATACTTATACCGAACACTTATTTTTGCGATTTACCGGGCAAAATGGGCAAAACTATATTTTGCGGTCTTCCTCACAGGCGGCAACTTTACTTTTCACCCTTAAATGTTCCCGGGCAATCGGTATGGCAAGAATCATCGGCGTAGCAAATCAGAAAGGAGGTGTGGGCAAAACCACCACGGCCATCAACCTGGCAGCAAGTTTTGCTGTGCTGGAATACAAAACACTGCTGGTAGACGCCGATCCGCAGGCCAACAGCACCACGGGTGTGGGGTTTGACCTGCACAACATTACCAAGAGCCTGTACGACTGCATGGTCAATGAAGCCAGGGCCAGGGAAGTGATCCTGAAAAGCGATATTCCCAACCTGGACCTGCTGCCCTCTCATATCGACCTGGTAGGCGCGGAGATCGAAATGATCAACTACCCCAACCGCGAAACGGTGCTGAAAAACATGCTGGAATCGGTGCGCAGCGACTATGATTTTATCATCATCGACTGTTCGCCCTCGCTGGGTCTGATCACCGTAAATGCACTGACGGCAGCCGATTCGGTAGTGGTACCGGTGCAATGCGAATTCTTTGCCCTGGAAGGGCTCGGCAAACTGCTGAACACGATCAAGATCGTGCAAAGCCGGCTGAACACCGCCCTCGTTATCGAAGGCATCCTGATGACCATGTACGACGGCCGCCTGCGCCTGTGCAACCAGGTGGTAAGCGAAGTACGGCGTCACTTTGAAGACATGGTATTCAATACGATTATCCACCGCAATGCCCGGCTGAGCGAAGCGCCCAGCTTTGGCAAACCGGTTATTTTATACGATGCCAACAGCAAAGGTTCTGTCAACTACCTGAACCTTGCCAAAGAGATCCTGCAGAAGAACGACATGACGAAGATCAAACAGGAGGAGAGAATCCTGGAATTGTGAAATTTCGGGATTTCGGGATTTCACAATTGCACTTTTCAACATTTCATACATGACTACGCCCAAACAAAATAAAGACGCGCTTGGCAAAGGGATCCGCTCCCTGCTGCAAAGCATCGACAGCGACCTGAAGACCGGCAGCGGGCAACTGAAAACGACGGTAGTAGAAAATGCGACCGGCATCAACCGCATTCCCGTCACCGATATAGAAACCAATCCCAAACAGCCGCGCCGCGATTTTGATGAGCAGGCGCTGAAGGAATTGGCCGATTCCATCCGGATGCACGACATCATCCAGCCGGTCACGGTATCCAAACTCCCTTCAGGAAAATACCGGCTTATCTCCGGCGAACGCCGCCTGCGGGCCGCAAAAATGGCCGACCTGAAAGACATACCGGCCTATGTGCGCCAGGCCAATGATGTGGAGCTGCTGGAACTGGCCCTGCTGGAAAACCTGCAGCGTGAAGACCTGAATGCCATGGAAATTTCGCTGAGCTACAAGCGCATGATGGAAGAGCTGGATTATACGCAGGAGCAGGTAGCCGAGCGGATGGGCAAAGACCGGAGCACGGTGGCCAATTTTATCCGCCTGCTGAAGCTGCCACCCGATATACAGCTGGCGGTACGCAGCGGCGAGCTCAGCATGGGTCATGCCCGCGCCCTGATCAATGTAGACACCATCGACAGGCAGCTGTTTATCTACAAAGAGATCCGCGACAAGGGTTTGTCCGTACGGCAGACTGAAGCCCTGGTCCGCAACCTGTACAAGCAGGCCGGCGCTGTTAAAAAAACTTCAAAAAACTCGCTCCCTCCCGCATACCAGAAAATTGAAGATAACTTAGCCTCCCATTTCAGCACCCGTGTCAAACTGAGGCATGGCCGGAATGGCAGCGGACAGATCACTATTGATTATTATTCTGCTGAAGAGCTGACCAAGCTGCTCAGAGAAATGAATGTGGCCGCTGACTAACCGCTACAGCGAATTTGCCGACGATGCGAACAGGTACTATAACAACCGCTAAACAAGTATGGCTGCTGATCCTTATTGCAGCCATGCCCGTGTTTGCCTTTGCACAGAAAAAGGAAACACTGGTGGATGCGGATACGCTGAAAACGGTCACGGCGATTACTGACTCGGCTGGCGGCAGGGAAAAAGTGAAAAAAGTACGGGTCTACAACCCGCGCAAAGCGGCCCTGCGGTCGGCGCTCGTGCCGGGACTGGGCCAGATCTACAACAAAAAATACTGGAAGCTCCCGATCGTATACGGAGCGCTGGGCACTTCGGCCGGCGTCTTCTTTTATAATTTCAAGAACTATAAAGACACCCGCTTTGCCTACAGGGTAAAATACAATATGCGGGTGAACCATACCGACACGGCCCTGTTCAGCCGGATCAGGCGCGAGCTGCAGCCGCTGAGCGAGGAATCCTTACGGTTTTACCGCGACCAGTTTCGCCGCGACATCGACTACTCCGCCCTTTTCTTCGTGATCCTTTGGGGGCTCAACGTGGTAGATGCCGCCGTCGACTCGCACCTGAAAGCTTTCGACGTAAGTCCCGATCTCAGCTTCAACATCAAAACCGGCTATAGCGAAATGGCCGGTACCAGCGGCCTTAACCTGGTGCTTGCCATCGGCAAGAAAAAGCCGACGACGCTCCTCCCTTCGCATTTCTGAAGTTTTACGGTCAAAGTTTGATCATGAACGGCGAATGCACCAAATTGCACCACCTAAATACATTCGCATGCGCATTGCATTACTGGGTTACGGCAAAATGGGAAAGGCCATCGAGGAGATCGCTCTCAGCAAAGGACATACGGTGGTACTGAAGATCGACGAGCACAACCAGGACGATTTTACCAGTGAAAATATTTCGAAAGCCGATGCCGCCATCGAATTCACAGGACCGCACAGCGCATTCGAAAACATTAAGAAAGCGATCGGGTTCGGCATACCGGTCGTCAGCGGCTCTACCGGCTGGACGGAACGCATTCAGGAGATCAGGGATTATTGCACGGAGCAAAACGGCGCTTTCCTTTATTCCAGCAACTTCAGCATCGGGGTCAATATTTTTTTCGAGGTCAATAAAAAACTCGCGGCACTGATGGCCCCTCATCCCGAATACGCCATCGGGCTGGAAGAGATACATCATACGCAGAAAAAAGATGCGCCGAGCGGTACAGCCATCTCGCTGGCGGAGCAAATACTGGAAAAGATAGAACGGAAAAAAGAGTGGGTCAACGAAGAGAGCGGCGACCCCGCCAGCCTGCCCATTATCAGCAAGCGCATTGATCCTGCCCCCGGCACACATATCATCCGTTATTCATCACCGATCGACGATATCGAGATCATTCATACGGCCCATAACCGGACGGGATTTGCCTCCGGCGCCGTGCTGGCTGCCGAGTTCCTGAAAGACAAAAAGGGAATTTATTCCATGAAAGAAGTACTTGGCCTCTAAACTAAGGTCTGAAGCCGGAAGTCCGGCATCAGATCCCGGCTTCAGCTAAAATCAACTTCTAACAACCTTCGTTAGTTACATCCCAGCACTTCGCACAGCTTGGCTTCCAGCGCCGGGCCGCGCAGGTTCTTGGCCACTATTTTACCGGCCGGGTCGATCAGGAGGTTCTGCGGTATGCTCTGGATGCGGTATTGCTGCGCCACGGCATTGTTCCAGAACTGCAGGTCGCTGACATGGGTCCAGGCAAGGTTATCGGCATGGATCGCCTGCAGCCATTTATCCTTCTGCCCGGGCCTGTCGAGAGAGACACCCAATACCGTAAAGTTCTTTTCCCTGAATTTGTTGTAGTTGGAAACCACGTTGGGGTTTTCCTGGCGGCAGGGGCCGCACCAGCTTGCCCAGAAATCGACCAGCACATATTTGCCACGGAAGGATGACAGGGACACAGGATTGCCCAACGTATCGGCCTGTGTAAAATCCATGGCTACGCTGCCGACAGCTGTGATCTTTCCTTCGTTCACTGTTTCCTGCACGTATTTGCCATACATATTCTGCAGGGCAGCCGGTTTCAGGCGGTTCAGCCGGCTTTCCATAAGCAGTATATCGTCTTGTTTCAGCTGCATGGTAGCCAATAGTACAAAGGCGCTGACAGGCGAGGCAGGGTGCCGGTTGATAAACACATCGATCTTCTGCTGTATCGTATCGCGTATGGATTCTGAAGCGGTCAGGAGCGAATCCGTCTGCTCGTATTGCAGCTGCTGGTTCGCCTTTACCAGCCGTTCAAACAAAGGGTTGAACACAGCCTGGAACTCAGCGAAATCTTTGTAGGCAGCCGAACCTTTGACCTTCAGGTTTTTCACATCGGTAACGGTGCCGGATATTTTCACCGCAGCGTTTTCGAGAAACGTGACTACAGTACGCGCACTATCCAGCCGGAGACTGACAAGCGTAGGCTCTTTGAGCGAACCATTCAGAATAAAAGTGCCTTTTTTTACAACGCCTCTCGCCAGGGTATCGCCCGGTTTGTTTACATCGGTAAGCACCACCAGGGCGCCCTCGCGGAGGCCTTTGACCTTACCGGTAATATTCAGCTTATTCTGCGCTGCGCCCAAAAACGGTAGCAGCAAGAGAAGAAAACCACAGCTTTTCATGCCTGCCTGTTTAAATTCGTTAAGGTACAAAGATACCTTCTTTTCGGTGCAGAAGCTGCATATTGCTTAGCCCAGGATCGTATTAAGGAATTGTTTAACAGAATCGGCTTCGACCGTACTGTGTTCCAGCGCCTTGACAAAAGCGGAACCTATAATGGCGCCATTTGCATGCGCACAAGCCTCGCGGAACGAAGCCCGGTCCCTGATACCAAAACCCACCAGTACCGGGTTTTTCAGCTGCATCTGCTGAAGTCGTTGCAGGTACGCTTTTACATCTTCCATATTCTTATCGCTGCCGGTAGTGGAAGATGAGGATACGGCATACAGGAAACCGCTGCTCAGGGCATCCAGTTTGCGAACCCGTTCCGCACTTGTTTCCGGGGTAACCAGGAAAATAGAATCAAGCCCGTATTTGCTGATCACAGCGCCGTACTCGGTTTCAAACTCGTATTCCGGCAGGTCGGGCAGGATGAGCCCATCCACCCCGGCGGCGGCGGCATCGGCACAAAATTGTTCAAACCCGTACTGCAGCACCGGGTTCATATATCCCATCAGGATCACGGGTACCTGTATATCGCTCCCGGAGGCTTTCAGCTGTTCCAGCAGGTTTTTGATCGTCATTCCATTCCGAAGCGCAACAGCATTGCTATGCTGGATCAGCGGACCGTCTGCCAGCGGATCGCTGTAGGGCATTCCCAGTTCTACCAGGTCGGCGCCATGGTCCTGGAGCGCCCTGATGATCTTGATCGTGCTATCCGCATGCGGATAGCCTGCCGTGCAATAAATATTCAGTATGTCCTGCTTTTTCCGGGCAAACAACGCACTGATCCTGCTCATAGTAATTATTTTTCCGATGGCACAATGGTATAGGTATCCGCATCAATGGTAAGAAAATGATAACGCGGGTAGCTATCTATATCGAGCGCTACCCGGTAGAGCGTAGTTGCCGCCGCCCCTGCCGCATCATCGAAGCGGACCACCACGGTATCGCCTTTGCGCACGGAAATGACGTGATCGGCGTTGAACCCGGCAGGCAGGCATTTTTCAAACTCGTATCGTTCCCCGCCAAAATTGGAATTCAGCCTGAAATAAGGCTGCAGCTGGCCGCAGTCATCTCCCGCTTTTTCCAGCTTTACTTTATGGCTTACAAAGGGTTTGCGGTTGCAGGCCATCGCAGCTACGAGTACCAGCAAAAGAATTATTTTATTCATCCTTCATTTTTTTCATGTAGGTAGCCAGGTCTTTGTCGCCTCTTCCGCTCAGGCAAATAACGACGCAGTCTGACGGCGAAAACTGCAGTTGCTTCAGTGCAGCCAGGGCATGGGCCGTTTCCAGCGCAGGAATGATCCCTTCCAGCCGGGCCAGTTCAAAAGCGGCTGCCACCGCTTCATCATCTGTAGCGCTTAGAAAGGTTGCGCGCCCGCTGTCAAACAGGTGGGCATGCAGGGGGCCAATACCCGGATAATCGAGCCCTGCCGAAATACTGTGCGGCTCCACCACCTGCCCGTCTTCGGTCTGCATTACCAGGCTTTTGCTGCCGTGCAGGATGCCGGTCGTCCCCAGTTGCGTGGTTGCGGCGCTCATGCCACTATCAATTCCCTGCCCGGCGGCTTCTATCGCTACCAGCTGCACGGCCGGCTCGTCCAGGAAATGATAAAACGCACCGGCGGCATTGCTGCCGCCTCCCACGCAGGCCAGCACATGCGTGGGCAGTTCGCTGCCGGTCTTTTCCTTCAGCTGCTTTCGTATCTCTTCGCTGATCACACTTTGAAAACGGGCTACCATATCCGGGTAAGGATGCGGCCCTACCACGCTGCCAATGATATAATGCGTGTCATGCGGGTGATTGATCCAGTCGCGTATCGCTTCGTTGGTGGCATCCTTCAGCGTTTTACTGCCGCTGGCAGCAGGTACCACGGTAGCACCCAGCATTTTCATACGGGCCACATTGGGCGCCTGCCGTTCGATGTCCTTTTCGCCCATGTACACGATGCATTCCACCCCTTTCAGCGCGCATACCGTAGCCGTTGCCACACCATGCTGTCCTGCTCCTGTTTCAGCAATGATCCTTTTTTTACCAAGCCGCTGCGCCAGCAGTATCTGGCCGATGGTATTGTTGATCTTGTGTGCCCCGGTATGACAAAGATCTTCCCGCTTCAGGAAGATCGTTACCCCGGTTTGTTCGCTCAGCCGCTGCGCCAGATACAAGGGCGTGGGCCGGCCTACATATTCTTTCAGCAAGGCATGGAACTCTTGCCGGAAGGAAGGTTCATGGATCACAGCCAGGTATTGCTGCTTCAGCTCCTCTACGTTGCGGTGCAGCATTTCAGGAATATAGGCCCCGCCGAATTTTCCGTAATATCCCTGCGGATCAGGCCGCTGGTAAGTTGTAACCGTTGCCATGCTTTAGTTTTTACGATCTCAGCTTCGCAGACTTCTGCAAAACGCTTCCACTTTTGCCATATCTTTTACACCGGGCGCCACCTCAAACCGGCTGTTGATATCGATGGCAAATAACTTCTTTGCTTCCGGCTCAGCAGCAAACTCGATCAGCCGCTGCTCGTCGCCGGGTTCGATACCCCCGCTTAAAAAAAACAATTTATTGAGCGCAGTACCTTTCAGCACTTCCCAGTTGAACTTTTTGCCCGTGCCGCCATACCCTGCTCCCAGCGTATCAAACATATACATATCGCTGCCTTCGTGAAAGGGGCGTACCATCCATTCGATCGGGTCGTTGTCAGACAGGCGAAATGCCTTAATGGTTGTAACGTAGTTGGCCACCCGCTCGCAAAACCGTTCCGATTCATCGCCATGCAGCTGCACCATATCCAGCCGGTAGTCTTCCACCGTCTGCATCAGCTTTTCGTAACTCTCGTTTACAAATACACCCACTTTGGCGATACGCCCGCCGATCTTTTTCATTTTCTCGGGGCTGATCTTGTTGCCTGCATACCGCGGGGATTTATCGTAGAAAATAAATCCTGCCAGGTCTACGCCTGTTTCATCCAGTGCGTTCACCTGTTCGGGCAGCGTCATGCCGCAGACTTTGATCCGTCCTTTGAATCCTCCCGCAGGAAGATCATTGCTGGTTGGGTTGCTCATTCGCTTTTGCAGTTAGTTGGTTTACAAATGCAGCAAAAGCAATCGTTGGGTCGGGCTGTTTCATAAAGGTTTCACCGATCAGGAAACCCTGAAAACCTTGT
>JBEVLT010000036.1:0-7753 GCA_040509055.1 Chitinophagaceae bacterium | reverse complement strand
GGCGCAGCGGTTATTTTAAAGGTCTTTTTTTCACCATGCCGCCCCGGGTGTCCCTGATACTGTGCATGACCACGAAGGCAGATGGGTCGATCCGCTCGATCTCGTTGGTAAGCCGGCTGATCTCCAGCCGTGTCACTACGGTGAACAGGATGTCTGTGGACAGGTCGTTGTCGCCCCGCTTGCCAAATCCTTTTTTGCCGGAATACACCGTGAGCCCCCGGCCCATTTTGGTTTTGATGAACTCGCCGATCTCGGCATTGCGCGGCGAAATGATGGTAACGCCGGTGAATTCCTCTACCCCTTCCAGGATGAAATCGACGGTTTTGGAAGCGGCCAGGTAGGTGAGGATGGCATACAGCGCCACTTCTACCGACAGCAGGGAGGCGGCGGCCGAAAAGATGACGATATTGAAGACCAGAATGAAGTCGCCCACACTCAGGCTGCGTTTACGGCTCAGGAAAATGGCGAGGATCTCCGTGCCGTCGATGACGGCACCGCCACGAATGGTGAGCCCGATGCCGGCGCCCAGGAAAAAACCGCCAAACACGGATACCAGCAGCTTATCATGCGTGACCACGGGGTAATGAACCGAGGCCACCACGATGGCCAGCAGGGTAATGGCCGCGGTGCTTTTGATGCTGAACCCGATGCCGATCTGCCGCCAGCCCAGCAGCACAAACGGGATATTGATCAGGATGAGCAGCAGGGGAAAGGAGATGCCGGTTTTGGCGTTCACAAGCAGCGAAATACCGGTCACACCGCCATCAATAAAATTATTGGGTATCAGGAAGCCCTCCAGTCCAAAACCTGCCGACAGAATGCCCGTTGCCATGAGCAGCACACTGCGAAACCGGCCCCATGCCGACCGCTGCTTTTGGCTGAAGCGCTTGGCCTTCCGGTAGCGGCTGGTCGTTTCTTCGTTTCCCGGGCGGAAGACCGATCGCCACTGCCTGAGAAGCTGGTGAAGAAAAGAAGATGCCATAGCGCCAAAGATAGCTGAAAGAAACCGGAGGGTGCTGGCGCCGGATAGATCATTATGAGGTATTTCGCAGCGTACGCTGTAATAAAGAAATCCGAGGTTTTGCATTTCGCTGAGCACGCAGCGTCACGGATATTCAATCAGCTTTACTTCGCTGCGTCCGCGGCGTAAAACTGGTATGCTACCGGGGCGCAGCCGCATGTAAATATGTAACTTGCCTGGCATATTTAAAACAGGAATATCCATGCTGATCGCTGATATCATTGCCGTTCTGGAATCGCTGGCGCCGCCATCGCTGCAGGAAAATTATGACAACGCGGGGCTGCTCACCGGCGATGCCGGGTGGGATTGTACCGGGGTGCTCTGCACGCTGGATGCCACGGCCGACGTGATTGCCGAAGCCACCCGGAAAAACTGCAACCTCGTAGTGGCGCATCATCCCATCGTGTTCGGCGGGCTGAAAAAGATAAACGGGAAGAACTACGTGGAAAAAACCGTGATCCTGGCCATCAAAAACGATATTGCCATTTACGCCATTCATACCAACCTGGACAATGTGCTGAACGGGGTAAACGGTAAAATGGCCGCCCTGCTGGGGCTGCAGCACACCAGCGTGCTGGCTCCCAAAGAATCCACGCTGAAAAAGCTGATTACGTTCGCCCCGGTAGATGAGGCAGACCGGGTGGCAGAGGCCCTGTTCCGGGCCGGGGCCGGGCATATCGGTCAATACAGCGAGTGCAGTTTCCGGTCAGAAGGTACCGGCACATTCCGCGGCGGCGCAACCGCCGACCCCTACGTAGGCACACCCGGCGAGCGGCATGCGGAAAGGGAACAAAAGATCGAAGTGATCTTGCCCTCCTTCCTGGAGCGCGGCATCGTGGCGGCGCTGAAGAGCGCCCATCCCTACGAGGAGGCAGCCTATGATGTGGTGCCGCTTTCCAATCCCCACCCCGGGCTGGGCAGCGGGCTGGTGGGTGAACTGCCGGAACCAATGGAGGAAACGGCATTCCTGCAGCGGCTGAAAGCGGTTTTCAGGCTGCAGGTGGTGCGGCATACGCAGCTTACCGGCCGGCCGGTAAGCCGGGTGGCGCTCTGCGGCGGTGCAGGCAGCTTCCTGGTTTCCAGGGCCCTGGCAGCGGGCGCCCAGGTATACGTGACGGCCGATATGAAATACCACGAGTTTTTCGACGCAAACGGGCAGATGCTGATCGCCGATATCGGGCATTACGAGAGCGAGCAATTCACCACAGACATGCTGGCTGAGTATTTGGAACAAAAATTTCCTACCTTTGCCGTCCTGAAAACAGGGGTGGATACCAATCCGGTGCGGTATTTCCTGTGAAATAACAGTCCGGTGGTACAACCGCAAATTCAAACATCAAACCTGCAATGGCACAAGTAAAAGAATTTTCTGTAGAAGAAAAACTGACCTCCCTGGTTACCCTGCAAAAGATCGAAAGCAAGCTGGATGAGATCCGCATCCTGAAAGGCGAACTGCCAATGGAAGTAGCCGACCTGGAAGACGAGATCCAGGGGCTGCACGCCCGCCAGCTGCGTATCGAAGAGGAGATCAACGGTGTCACCGAGTTTATCGAGCAGCGCAAGGAAGCCATCAAGGAATCGCAGGCGCTGGTGAAGAAGTACGAGAAGCAAAGCAGCAACGTAAAGAACAACCGCGAGTTCGAAGCCATCAACAAAGAAATAGAAATGCAGCAGCTGGAAGTAAAGCTGGCTGAGAAGCATATCAAGGATGCTACCGAAGAAGTGGCCGAAAAAGCGGTATTGCTGGAAAAGGCCAAGAAGAACATTGCCGTGAAGGAAGGCGTGCTGGCTACCAAGAAGGGCGAGCTGGAAAAGATCATCGCTGCCAACGAAAAGGAAGAAAAACATTTTAATAAACAGGCTGCTGACGCGAAAGAGCATGTAGACCCCCGCCTGCTGACCAGCTATGAAAAGATCCGCCGCAGCTACCGCAACGGCCTGGCCGTAGTACCCGTGGAAAGAGATGCTTGCGGTGGCTGCTTTTATTACATTCCCCCGCAAAAGCAAAGCGAGATCAAGCAGCACAAGAAGGTGATGGTCTGCGAGAACTGCGGCCGCATCCTGGTGGATGAAGAGCTATCCAACAATGTGGAAATAAAATAACTGCGATCCCGGCCCCAGCCGGGATTTTTAATTTTACGGCATCATGTAATTGCGATTAATTTGCAGCAGATGCTGCAACGCCTCTCCATACAGAACTATGCGATCATTGATGCCCTGGAGATCCGTTTTTCAGGAAAGCTCAACATCATCACCGGCGAAACCGGCGCCGGCAAATCCATCATCGTCGGGGCGCTGGGTCTTATTCTCGGCGAAAGGGCCGACAATTCGGTGCTGGTCAACAAAGAAAAAAAATGTATTGTCGAAGGCGTATTCCAGGCCGGTGGCCGCAGGCAGGTGCGCCGTTTCCTGGCCGATCATGAGCTGGACGAGCAGGAAGAGCTGGTAGTGAGGCGGGAGATAGCCGCCAATGGCAAATCAAGGGCTTTTATCAACGATACGCCGGTGACGCTGGCACAGCTGCACGAGCTGAGCAGCCTGCTGGTAGACCTGCACCAGCAATTCGATACACTGGTGCTGGGCAAAAATGATTTCCAGCGGGAAGTGCTGGATGCCCTGGCCGGCCATGCCGGCCTGCTGCAGCAGTACCAGCAGGCATTTGCCCAATGGCAGACGGCAAAAAAGGAATGCGAAGCGCTGCAGGAGCAAAAGCTCGCCTTTGACAAAGAATATGACTACAACCAGTTCCAGTACAACGAGCTGGAAGAAGCCGGGCTAAAGGAGAACGAGCTGGAACATACAGAAGCCGAACTGAAGCTGCTCAGTCATGCCGAAGAGATCAGGGAGGTACTGGAAAGCGCCAATCATGTCCTGCAGGAAAGCGAGGCGCCGCTGGTGCAGCAGGTAAAAAGCCTGGTGAACCAGCTGAACGCTTATACTTCATACCATACCGGGTTGCCTGCGCTGGTGGAGCGGCTGCAATCGGCCCAGATAGAGCTGCAGGATATTGCCGGAGAGGTGGAGCACCTGGCCGGCCAGGTGGAGCATGATCCCGGCAAGATCGAACGGCTTAACGAACGGTTGACGGTGGGGTACAAGCTGCAGAAAAAGCACGGCGTGCAGTCCACGGCGGAGCTGCTGCAGATCCGCGATGCGCTGGAGCAAAAGCTGCAGGCCGTACTGGAGATTGGCGAACAGATACAGGCGAAGGAAAAAGAAGCAGCCTCTTTGCTGACCGAAGCCAAACGCATGGCCGCCACCCTGTCTGAGAACAGGCAAAAGCAGGGAAAGCCGCTGGAAACAAAGGTGAACAAGCTGCTGGCGCAGGTGGGCATGCCCAATGCGAGGCTGAAAGCGGAAGTAAGACAGGGCGACCTGAATGCTTTTGGCGCCGACACCGTAGAACTGCTGTTCGATGGCAACCAGAGCGGGCAGTTTCAGCCTGTAAGAAAGGTAGCCAGCGGCGGCGAACTAAGCCGGCTGATGCTGTCGGTAAAATCGCTGGTGGCGCAATCCATCGACCTGGGCACGCTGATCTTCGACGAGATCGATACCGGCATCTCCGGAGAAGCGGCCCGGCAGGTAGGTATGATCATGAAAGAGCTGGCAGCAAAGCGGCAGGTAATCTCCATCACGCACCAGCCGCAGATCGCCGGCAAGGCAGATGCCCATTTCTTTGTGTACAAGGAGATCGTGAACGATGCCGTAAAAACGAATATCCGCCAGCTGACCACC
Organism: Chitinophagaceae bacterium; assembly: GCA_040509055.1. Lineage (GTDB taxonomy): Bacteria > Bacteroidota > Bacteroidia > Chitinophagales > Chitinophagaceae > JAJKIP01. The sequence continues at coordinate 2,997 of JBEVLT010000036.1, read as the reverse complement.
GAAGAGCGGATCACTGCTATCGCCAAAATGCTGAGCGGCGAAAAGCCTACTGCTGCGGCGATGGAAAATGCAAGAGAAATGGTGGGGAACTGATCATCGGTTTATCCTGCTCCTGCCAAAGATACCCTGCTAACGGGGCGGCGGTATTTCGCCCAATACTTTCCCGGTTTTATCGACTTCGTACCAGGTAGCTCCTTTCCGCACCTTGGTTTTATCACCATAAAAATAAACGAAGCCCTCGTCGTATTCGAACGGGATCGCAACTTTTCCTTTTGTATCCAGGTAGCCCCATTTGCCATCCTTTTTTGCCAGTGATAAGCCTTGTTCGAAATCTTCGTCTACGGATTCATACACGACGGGAATGACGACGGTGCCTGATTTGTTCACGAAACCATATTTGCCATCTTTCATTACCCGCAGCAGGCCGTGGTCGTTGAATTGAAACGATGTTTCATCGTAAATAAAAGGCACGATCACTTTATTCTGACCGGAGATGACGCCTTCTTTTTTGTTCAGCACGGCGGTGGCAAGCCCCTGGCTGAACAGCTTGATCCTGTCGTATTCATAAGGTACCAGCTGTTTTCCTGTGATATCCATCACGCCCCATTTGCTGCCCATCCGCACCAGGAAACGATCGGTGTCTTCATCATCGGTATTGCCATAGAACACCTCGTCGTAAACGGGCTCCAGCAGGACGATGCCTGCAGCATGGAAGGCGCCCATTTTTTTATCCGGTGTCGTCAGCAGGATGATGTTGCCGCTGTAGCCGCGGGGCGCTGTACCGGCAGGCAGGATGCTTTTGCCGGTTGCATCGATGATGTCCCAGGAGCCGGTCGCCCTGTCCTGCACATTAAAAAGAAAATCCCCGTATGCCTGGATCGTGGCGTTCGCTGGGGCGACAAGGGGTTTCCCGTTCCGATCGATCAGCAGATCCTGTCCCTGCCGCGTTACGATGGCAATGCCGTCCTGGTTGAAGTAGCTGAGCTCTTCAAACGGGCCGGCCGGCAGGGTTTGCAGTTCGGCATCCAGCAGGCCTTTCTGCTCTCCGCGGGTCACGATGATCAGCCCGGTATTATAATCTTCATACAGGTCATCATAGCTGGCGGGAATGCGTTCTTTGCCGCTTTCATCCACCATGCCCCATAAATTGCCTTGTTTGAATTTGGCAAAGCGGCCATCGCGGGTCAGCGCCTCAAGGTCTTCGTAAGCCGTCTTCAGCGTATCATCGCCTGTCAGGATAAAGATGGCGCTGTCTGTTTTTAAAAAGCTGCTTGCTGAAAGTTCGGCAACGGTTTCTTCGCGCAGGATCATCGGCGGGGTGAACAGGCCACCTTCCATCTGGTAAAGCAGCGGTGGTTGTTCCGTGGTGTCTTTCAGGAACCGGTTGGAAGCAGAAAGGATCATCGGGAAATGATTTTTCTGTACATGGATGCGTTGTGCTGAAAGAATATCGATCCGGGTAAACGCAAAGGGCAATATGATCTTATTCTTTGCATTCACCACGCCATAGCCCGAATCAGTGTTCACCACGAATAGGCCAAACCGGGTATTGTACACATCATTGTATGCGGCAGGCAGCACAATGGCCCCGCCTGAGCTGACGACGCCGTGCTTTCCTGCCTTTTCAAAGACAAAGTACTCTTTGGTAAGCTGGCGGCTTACCTGGAATTGCTTTTTCAGCCCAGCAGGCACCTGCGCAAGCATCAGGATAGGAAAGAGAAGTGACAAAATAGCCGGTATCTTGTATTTCATTAAGCAGGAAGGTTATTTTTACGAAAATAAGCGATTCTCATTCATGCAGAAACTGAAAGCCCTTGCCATCCTGCTGGTCATTGCGGCCTCGCTGGTACCGGTATACGCGGTATTGAGCTGGCTTCAAAAGGCGATCCGCCCGCGGGAATCGATGTCCCGGTTATTCGCCTACCTGCTGGCAGCCCTTTGCATCATCTTTGCTTCCGTTTTCCTGGTTGTTTGGATCGTAAAAGCGCTGTTTGCACCTGCTTCCTGATAACTTCTTATTTTTACCGCCTTATTTTACCAATGGTGAAATTTTGGGGCAGCGGAAACGGGCGTATGTGTAGCAGCATGTGCTGTACATGGGGGATGATGGAGAGAAAATAAGATAACCAACACATCAAAAATTCTGATATGTCGTACAACTTACTGAAAGGAAAAAGAGGCATCATCACCGGCGCGCTGGATGCCAATTCCATTGCCTGGAAAGTGGCCGAAAAAGCGCATGAAGAAGGCGCCGCCTTCGTATTGACCAACGCCCCGATCGCCATGCGCATGGGGGAAATAAAAAAGCTGGCGGAGCAGACGGGTTCGGAGATCATCCCGGCCGATGCCACCAACCTGGAGGAGCTGACCACCCTGTTCACCCGCTCGCAGGAAGTGCTGGGCGGCAAAATCGATTTTGTACTGCACTCCATCGGCATGAGCGTAAACATCCGTAAGAACATTCCCTATACCGAGTCCAATTACGATTATTTCCAGAAAGGCATCGATGTATCGGCCCTGTCGCTGCACAAAATGCTGAGCGTGGCCAGGAAGCTGGATGCCATCAATGAGTGGGGCAGTGTGGTGGCGCTTACCTATGCCGCCGCGCAGCGTACCTATCCGTTCTATACCGATATGGCGGATATCAAGGCCATGCTTGAGTCTATCGCGCGCAGCTTTGGCTATCATTATGGCCGGGAGAAAAAAATACGGGTCAACACGGTGTCGCAATCGCCGACCAAGACCACGGCCGGGACCGGCATCAAGGGGTTTGGCGATTTTTACGACTATGCCGATGCCATCGCACCCCTGGGAAATGCCAGCGCCGAAGACTGTGCCAATTACTGCATTACGCTGTTTTCCGACCTGACCAGGATGGTAACCATGCAAAACCTGTTTCACGACGGCGGTTATTCCACTACCGGTGTGAGCATGGAAGTGATGCAAAAGCTGGGTGTGGAATAAAGTATCCGGAAAGAACTGTAAACGAATAAAGCC
>JBEVLT010000035.1:0-4775 GCA_040509055.1 Chitinophagaceae bacterium | reverse complement strand
AGCGTATCCTTGCGGCCCATCATGTAGCCTACGCGCAGCCCGGCAAAGCCGTGCAGCTTGGAGAAGGTCCTGGCTACAATAATATTGGTGCCGTTCTTCACCAGGCCGGCCATCGAGGCGGCTTTCGGATCGGGCAGGTAATCGATATAGGCTTCGTCTACAAATACCATCGTCTTTGCAGATACGTTTTCGCAAAACGACCGGAGCCGTGCTGCATCTACCGTTGTGCCGGTAGGATTGTTGGGGTTGCAGATGTATACGAGCCGCGTCGATCCGTCCACTGCTTTTTCCATGGCATCGAGGTCCAGCTTGTAGTCTGCGGTCAGCGGTACTTTCACCCAGTTAGCGCCAAAGGCTTCAGCCGTTTCGGGCAGATCGTCGTAGGTAGGGTCGCCGGTAATGATCGCTCCACCGCCGCGGCTGTAATAAGCGGCCGCGGCATGCAGCAGACAGGAGGAGCCGGCACCCAATTCTACCATATCGTCGTTCAATCCTTCCTGTCCGGCGATGAGCTGCCTCAGCTCTTCTTCCAGCTGGAAAGCATATTGATAGCTGGTATCCATCGCTTCCACGATGGCCTGTTTGGCTTTGGCCGAGGGGCCAAACGGATTTTCGTTGGCGAACAGGCGGGCCTTCAGCCCCGGTGGCGCCCAGCGGGCCCATTCTGCATCGGAGATGAATTTTCGCGTACCGGTTGCCGCAGGTGCGGCAGATAGTCCGTTCCAGAGCGAGGGCAACAGGGAAGAGCCGCCGGCCAGCAGGGCCGACCGTTTGATCCATGCTCTACGGTTCAGTGAAGCAGCCATAAGCGTGATGTTGGTTTTGTTGAAATAATGGCCAAGGCAAAGGTCGAACTGGTAAAACAGCAGGATACCGGTGCAGCAGGTAAGATACGACTATTTGCTGACAGGATAGGCGAGCCGCTGTTCGGTAACGCGGGCATGAATATCGGTCACTGCTTTGCGGGCCGATTCAAAAGCGCCGGCCATCCAGGCATTCAGGTAGGTGAGGTGCTCGCCGGCAAAATAAACGTTCCCGGCCGGCTGCTGCAATGCTGTATAATGGGTTTTTCGTGTCTCGGCTGTATAAAGCGCCCAGCCGCCCAGGCTGTACGGGGTTTTGTGCCAGCTTACCGAGAACGAATTTTCAAATTCCACATCGTATTGGGGATGGATCAGCCGGCCTTTATCCAGCGCCAGCTTTTCCCGCTGCCGGATATCCAGCTCGCCTGTTTTGCGGGCCCGCTCGTTGAAGTTGTAATAGCCGGTCAGGATGCCTTTTTTCGACAGGTAATCGTTGGAGGGGTAAAAGAGCTGGGTGAGTTCGTTGTTGGTACGGGTGATGCCGCCATAGATCTGCTCATCCTCTTCCCAAAACCGTCGTTTGAACTGGAGGCCGATCTTGCCGGCGCTGATGTAAGGAATAAAGTCGATGGCCCGGCTGGCATCGGAAGAGAAGTTGTGATCGATATTGCTGAGTACCGGCAAGGGGATCGTACAGATGCAAAAATCGCCGGTCATGCTTTTTTCCAGCCCGGCCTGTGTGTAGCTGATGCTGGCTCCTTCGCCGGTGGTGCGGATACCGGTTACCACCGCATTGAAATGAAGCATGCCTTTTACCTTCTCCTGCAGCGCCGATGCAATCCGGTCCATACCGCCTGTGGCCTGCAGCATGGTCATCTGCAGCTCGTATACATATTCGGTTATGTTGTAAAAATCAGGGTCCATCAGCCCGGAAGCCAGGATGTCTGCGAGCCGGTGCGGATCGGCGATATGGCCTGCCTTATCGCCGGCGCCGGGATGCTCGGTATAGCCGCGGCGGTCCGAAGCTTTGTACAGCTTATCGATATCCAGCCCGCCTTCTGCTCTTAGAAATTCGATCACTTTCTGTGCGTCTTCGCGGGTCAGCGTTGTGCTGATCTTGTCCTGGTCGATGGCTTTGGCCAGCATTTCGGATAGATAACCGCGAACGTCGTGGTGGATCTCGCGGGCCCGTACTTTCCGGTGCGAAAGCGGGCCTTTGCCTTCGCTGAAGAAATAAGCGGCTTCGTTGATATTGTTGTATACCTGTACCGGCACGGCCAGCTCTTTGCAGTAATGCAGCGTCAGCTCATGGTGATGCGGGATGCGTGATGGCCCGGCATTGAAATACAGCCCGTCATCGAACGAGGCAGTTTGCTCCGGCAGGTGTGTTTCTTTGTGGCGCGATCCCCGGCGTACCGACCAGCAGCGTCCCCCGGCGCGGTCCCTTGCTTCGAGAATGGTGCAGGCATAGCCAAGTTTTGTCAATTCATAAGCGGCCGTCATGCCTGCCAGTCCCGCCCCGAGAATGATCACCCGTTTGCCGTTCCCGCTTTTTTCGTAGTGAAACGGACGGGCAGGTGCAGCAGGCAACAGGCCCAGCGCCATCATGGCGGGATAGGCAGCCAGCGCAGCTTTGCCGGCTGAGTTGAGAAATTCCTTGCGGGTAATGCTCATAGCAGTCGGGTAAAAAGGACAAGTTACTGCATATCCGCATTTGCGGGTTGTGTATCAGTTCAATTTTTTCACGCGGCGGATCCCGGGGCAAAGCCATTCGACTTGCTGCCGCTTATGTTGGCGTGTGCTTTTGGTGGCAAAGGAGGACGGATGAGACCTTTAACCCTTACTTTATAATTTTTGAAAAATTATACTACGTTTCTTCTGGCCGGATCAAGATAATTAAATGGTTTCTGTTCAAATTTCTCTTCCAGCGCTGTGACTCCTTTCGTCTTTTTATAGTTGACCTCGTCGTTTGAGACATGTATAAGCCAGTAAAATTTAACTACTTCATTTTTAGACGTATCCATATTTTCTAAAGTCGGGCCATCAGATAAGGTAACGAGATCAATCCATGATCACATTGGGAACTCTCCTGCCATGGCCTTCCAAAATTAATTGTATGATCCAAATTCAAACTGGCAGTGTTTCTATGATAATAAACAACAGTAAAAAGCAATTCGATAATTGATTCATCCTTTTTTGGAAGAAAAAATATGAAGCTCTACAGGGGATTGGTCACCTGGTTGGGACATACAACACGTAGCATACGTCCGCATGTCACGACTTGAGTTTGGCGCAAATTCCAGAACTCTAAAATCGAACGGCAATTTTTCAATAGGTCCCTTGTCAAAGAGATATGTTTGAGGTGTGTTGTTCCACGCTTTTTCATAATGCGAGATTATTTGTTCTGATATGTCATAATCTGCGTTGCAAGATGTGGAAATGGTTATAGATGTGCCGTTGCCAGCCATAGTGCTACAGGGTAACGGAAATAATACCTACGTATTTGCAGGTACAGCCGGTTTTTTTCTGAAAAGACTATATAAAAAGATCAGGAGTGTACCGATGACGATCGATACATCGGCCATGTTGAAGATGCCGGTGCGAAACAACCCGAAGTCGATATGCAGGAAATCGGTGACCGAACCGTACAGGATACGGTCGAACAGGTTGCCAATACCTCCGCCGATGATAAAGCAAAGACCGGTCAGGGGAAGGACGGGAATCCTTTTTCGCAGCGCATAGACGAAGATAAAGGCGAGTACGGCTACGGGCAATGCCGATAGCAGGATATTCTTTGCGGTTTGTGACAGCTCGTTGCCAAGGCTGAGAAAAGCGCCGGTATTTTCTACCCGCGTTACGGTGAGGTGGTCATGGATCAGCGAAATGTTCTCATAGGCCGCTACATTGTTGCGAACGATCTTTTTGGATACCTGGTCGCAGCCGATATTCATGGTGATCAGCGACAGGATGAGCAGCAGCCTAAAAAGTCCTTTGGTCGGCATAAAGGGAGGCCGGTTTTTGCCGGCGATTAAATGTACGGCATTTTGCTATCGGAGTCCGGCAGAAATTAAAAAGCTTTCTTTTCATCGGCCCTGCCGGCTACCACGTAACCCCTGAACGTAATACCCTGCCGGTTGATGCTGTTGACGCGCAGGGAGGCGGTGCCGTTGTCGAAAATAGTCAGGTTAAGCTGTGGGCTGCCTGTGGCATCTTTCGGAGTGATGACGATTTCCCAGCTGCGTTTTTTCTGTTTTTCCAGCTTATAGTCAAAATCTGTGGAAGTGAATTTGATGCCTCCTTCGGTGGGATCCACAGGCGCGGCGTAGGCCCGCCCGAAATAGGGCAGGTAGGCGATCACCGAATCCGGCCGCACCGTGAGGTCGAATTCCGTAGTCAGGTTGATGCTCCGGCCGTTCTGCGGGTAGGCCAGCTGTGCCTTGAAAACATAATTGCGGGCTTCGACCATCGCACGCACAGCAGCCGGATCAGTTTGCTGCGCCGGTAGCAGGAGCGGGCCGGCCAGTATTGTAAGCAGTAACGCAAACCGGAGGACAGGGTTTTTCATATGTGTACGGGTTTACCCCGCACGGTTCAGAAAATGTGCCAATAACTGCTTGCGGATTGTGAAGAAACAGAGGCCGGGCGCCTACTTTTTCATTTCGTTTTTTGTTTGCCCGATGGTTTGGTCGTAGGCGGCGTTGGCTGCCTGCAACGGCTGCGTGGCCGGCAGGTGTGTTTGCTGGTAATTTTCCATTACGGCCATGGTTTTGGTCAGCTTCAGTACCGTATACAGATCGGTCAACGCCAGGTCTTTGTTATCCAGCGCTGCCGCCAGCTGCGACTGCGGCGCCACCAGGTTCTTGTATTTGTCCCGGTACTGGTTCAGCAGCGTGCGGATCTGTTGTTTCAGGACCGAGTCGCTGATGGCCCCTGCATAGGTGAGCGCAGTGCTGTAATAGCGGTCGTTTTTGG
>JBEVLT010000034.1:0-5135 GCA_040509055.1 Chitinophagaceae bacterium | reverse complement strand
CTACAGCCTTCTGGGGATTTCCGCTGGCCGTGATCATTGGCGGTATGATCGTAGACATTATCGGAATGAAACGGCTGCTGGTGGCCGCCTTTCTTTTTCACCTGGCCGGCATCATCCTCACCATCTTCGCCGGCAAACTGGGCGATCCGTTCTGGTCGCTGTTCCTCTCCACCCTGCTCATCGGTATTGCCAACGGTACCGTGGAAGCCGCCTGCAACCCGCTGGTAACGGCATTGTACCCGGAGAACAAGACCACCAGGCTGAACCACTTTCACCTGTGGTTTCCCGGCGGCATCTTTATCGGTACGCTGATCGTATACTTCACCGGCAAGGTCGGCTGGGACTGGCAGTGGCAGGTAGCCACCATGCTGATCCCGGCTTTGCTGTACGGGTTTATCTTTTCAAAGCTGCGTTTCCCGGTAACAGAGCGGGTGGCCAGTGGCGTCTCCACCATGGACATGTATGCCTCGCTCGCCAAACCGCTTTTCCTCTTTATGATCATCTGCATGTTCGGCACGGCCATCACCGAGCTGTTTACCCAGCAGTGGATCGACGTATTGCTTAAAAACGTTACGGACAACGCCCTCCTGATCCTGACCATCTCTACCGGCGTGATGGCGCTGGGAAGAGCCTTTGCCGGCCCCATCGTACACCGGCTGGCGCCGCAGGGCGTGCTGCTCATGTCTGCCATTCTCGCCACCATCGGCCTGTACCTGCTGGGGCATACCACCGGCAACATGGTTTTTGCGGGAGCATTGATCTTCGGCATGGGAGTTTGCTACTTCTGGCCTACCATGCTCGGGTTCGTATCGGAATACATGCCCAAAACAGGAGCGGTCGGCCTCAACCTCATGGGAGGCGCCGGCATGTTTGCCGTATCCATCTACACCATGTTCATGGGCGGCGTATACGATAAGCTCATTGCGCAGAAACTGCCGCCGGGCGCCGATCTTAAACTGTATAATTCCGCCGAAGCTACCCCGGATATGAAAACAGCGCTGGCGGAAGCAAATAAGGCCGCCGGTCCCGAAGTGATCAACACCACGCTGATCATTCCCATCGTACTCGTTGTCGCTTTTATGGGACTCTATCTTTTTATGCGTGGCAAAAAACGGGTGGTGCTGCCGGTTGACCCGGTCGCCGGTAAGCGTTAAAATGCACATGCTTATCATTGAAATATCCATCATACTAATCAGCATTCATTCGTAAATTGATCACCGATTGCCCTATAATGAAAAAAACAACCCGAAGAGACGCTCTGAAACACCTGGCCGCCGGTTCGCTTGCGCTGGGTGCGGCACCCCTGCTCTCTGCTACTACCCTTACCAGCAATAACCGCGGCATGCAATTCAAAGGCATTATCAACCATTCCGTTTGCCGGTGGACCTTTGGCCATCTCACCGTGGAACAGCTTTGCCAGACCATCAAAGAGATCGGGTTCAGCGCCATCGACCTGGCCGGCCCCAAAGACTGGCCTGTGCTGCAGCAAAACGGTGTGTACTCTTCCATGTGCAACGGGGCGGAGATCAGCCTGACGGAAGGCTGGAACAACAAACAGTATCACGCCACCTTAATAAAGAACTATACCAATCACATCGAACTGGTGGCCAAAGCTGGCTATAAAAACCTGATCTGCTTCAGCGGCAACCGCCGCGGCATGGACGACGAGACCGGGCTGCGCAACTGTGCGGAAGGATTGAAAAAGATCGCCGGGCTGGCCGAAAAAAAAGGCGTGGTGATACAAATGGAACTGCTGAACAGCAAGGTGGACCACAAAGATTATATGTGCGATAAAACGGCCTGGGGCGCCGAGCTCTGCAAAAGAGTGGGTTCCCCTAATTTTAAATTGCTGTACGATATTTATCACATGCAGATCGATGAAGGTGACGTGATCCGCACCATCCTCGACAATACTGCTCATATCGGGCATTACCATACCGGAGGCGTACCGGGCCGCCACATCATCGATGAAACGCAGGAGTTGTATTATCCTGCCATCATGAAGGCGATCGCTTCCACGGGCTTTACGGGTTATGTAGCGCAGGAGTTCATACCGGAATCGAACGATAAGGCGGCCGAGCTGAGAAAAGCCATTGGTATTTGCGACATCTGATCAACCGGCGGTTTTGTACCGGTTATCTATACATTGTGTATCTATCCACTAAAACGATAAATTGACCATATGCCTGAAAACACGTATGATGCGATCGTTGTAGGCTCAGGGATCAGTGGCGGCTGGGCTGCCAAAGAGCTAACTGAAAAAGGACTGAAGGTCCTGCTGCTGGAACGGGGCCACGATCTCAAACACATTACAGACTACGCCGAATCGAACAAACCTGTATGGGACTACCCGCATCGCGGCGGGCGAACCCAGAAAATGATCGAAGACTACCCGGTACTGAAAAGGGATTACCCGCTGAATGAGCGGAACCTGCATTTCTGGGCCAAAGACAGCGAATGTCCCTACACCGAGAAAAAACGCTTCGACTGGTTCAGGGGTTACCATGTGGGCGGCCGCTCCCTGATGTGGGGACGGCAAAGCTATCGCTGGAGCGATATCGACTTTGAAGCCAATGGCAAGGAAGGGATCGCGGTCGACTGGCCCATCCGTTATAAGGATATTGAACCCTGGTATACGAAAGTGGAAAAATTCGCCGGCATCAGCGGCTCTAAGGAAAACCTGCCGCAGCTCCCGGACAGTCATTTTCTCCCTCCGATGGACCTGAATATCGTGGAGCAGGATGTAGCCAGCCGCCTCCGCAAACACTATAATGATAAACGGCGGCTGATCATCGGCCGCACGGCACATACCACCGCTTCCATTCCTGGCAGGCAGCTGTGCCAGTACCGCGATATGTGCTCCAACGGCTGCCCCTTCGGCGGCTATTTCAGCACGCAGTCCTCTACCCTGCCGGCAGCGCAGGCTACCGGCAACCTGACGCTGCGCCCCTTCTCCATCGTCACGGAAGTGATCTATGACAAGGATGCTAAAAAAGCGAAAGGGGTAAAAGTGCTGGATGCAGAGACCAACCAGACCTATGAGTTCTACAGCAAGATCGTTTTTCTCTGCGCGTCATCCTTCAACTCCACCTGGGTATTGATGAACTCGGCTACCGATATCTGGCCCGACGGGCTCGGCAGCAGTTCCGGCGAACTCGGACATAATATCATGGACCATCATTTCCGCTGCGGCGCCAGCGGCGATATTGAAGGATACGAAGACAAATATTACTTCGGTTTCCGTCCCACCGGTTTTTACATTCCCCGCTTCAGGAACCTGTTTGGTGAAAAAAGGGATTACCTGCGCGGTTTCGGCTACCAGGGAGCGGCCAGCCGGCAAAACTGGTCGAGGGATATCGCTGAAATGAATATCGGCGGCGATTTTAAAAACATGCTCACCCAGCCCGGCCCCTGGCGCATCGGCGCCACGGCCTTTGCCGAAATGCTGCCCTACCACGACAACGTGATGACGCTGGACAAATCGAAGAAAGACAAATGGGGACTACCGGTGCTGGCCTTTGATGTGGAGCTCAAAGAGAACGAGCAGAAGATGCGCGTGGACATGATGAACGACATGAAGGAAATGCTGGAAGTAAGCGGCGTCAGGAACGTGAGCACCTACGACAGCGGTTATGCGCCGGGCATGGGCATACATGAAATGGGGACGGCGCGCATGGGCCGCGACCCGAAAACATCGGTGCTCAACGGCAACAACCAGGTATGGGATTGCAAAAACCTGTTCGTAACCGACGGCGCCTGCATGACCTCAGCCTCCTGTGTGAACCCTTCGCTCACCTACATGGCCATGACGGCCCGCGCTGCCGATTTTGCCGTAGGGGAATTGAAAAAACAAAACCTGTAACACTTCATAAACCAACGTGTATGAACAGAAGAGAACTTTTGAGAATGATCGCCATCGCTACCGGTGGCGTAGTGATCGGGGGTGAATTTTTACTATCAGGTTGTAAAAATCCCGATAGCGGGCCGGATCTCGTTTTTTCGCCCGACGACCTGGCCTTCCTGGACGAAGTGGCTGAGACCATCCTGCCCAAAACAGATACACCCGGCGCCAAAGATGCGCATGTAGGCGGCTTCATGATCACCATGGTGAACGATTGCTATACGGCGAAGGACCAGCAGGAATTTCACAGCGGGCTGAAGAAAATAGACGAAGCCTGCCGGAAAATGCACGACACCGGCTTTATGAAAGCCACGCCCCAGCAGCGGCAGAGCCTGCTCATTTCATTGGACAAAGAAGCCGGAGCATACAGGACCAAGAAAAATCAATTCGACAGCGAGCAGGTGAAGCGGGAAAAGGAAGAGCACGAAAAAGGCAATACCGGCTACAAGCGCGAAGAGATGACCAACCATTATTTCAGCATGATAAAACAGCTGACCATCTTCGGTTTCTTCACATCGAAAGAAGGCAGGCAGGGAGCGCTTCGCTACCTGCCGGTACCCGGTAAATTCACAGGTGTGATCGATTACCAGAAAGGTGATAAACTGTTTGCCGGGCTGACCTGATCCGCTAAAATCCATGCTATGCCCGGAGATACACTGCAAATCAATAACAAGGCTGCTCAGCAAAATACCTACGACGCCATCGTGATCGGCTCGGGTATCAGCGGCGGCTGGGCCGCCAAAGAACTATGTGAAAAGGGATTGAAGGTGCTGATGCTGGAACGGGGCCGCAATGTTGAGCACATCACCGGCTACAAAACGGCAGCAAAGCATCCCTGGGAAATTGAACACAGGGGCCTGACAACCGAAGCACAGAAAAAGAAATACCCGGTGGTGCACAGGGGTTGGGCGGCACAGGAACAGGTAATGGATTATTGGGCCAACGAGGAAGATTGTCCTTACGTTGAAGTAAAACCTTTTACCTGGTGGCGCAGCTACCAGCTGGGTGGCCGCTCCATATTATGGGGAAGGCAAAGCTATCGCTGGAGCGACCTGGATTTTGAAGCCAATGCCAAAGAAGGTATCGCCATCGACTGGCCGATCCGGTACAAAGACCTTGCTCCCAGGTATGATCACGACGAAAGTTTTGCCGGCATCAGCTGGTCTGCGGAATGCCTGCCTCATTTTCCCGATTGCCGGTTCCTGCCCCCGTTCGAACTTAACAGCGTGGAAAA
>JBEVLT010000033.1:0-4680 GCA_040509055.1 Chitinophagaceae bacterium | reverse complement strand
GTTGCGAACAGCCGGGAGGACCCATCAAAAAAAGCATACGATGAAAAAAATACTATATGCAGCGATCGTTACAGGAAGCCTGTTTCTCGGCTCCTGCACCAAGGACAATGAAGGCGTAAAGGTTGAGCTGGAGAAAGCATTGCCGACCATCGAGATCACCAGTATGGGACTGATGCAGCAGGTAGGTCCTTTTGCACAGGCGGATGCCATCCTGGTTACCTTCGGCGGGGCCATTACCAAAGCTGAGCCCGGAGCTTTTGACCTGGCCTGGTACGATGCCCCTTCTTCCGGTACGCCCGCCCGCGTCGACTCCGTACATTTCGACAACTGGACCACAGCCGCCAGCACCGCTAATAACAATAACAGTGTGACGACCTCGCTGCTGGCCACTACTTACCCGAACACCAGCGCTTTTTCCGGCACGCTCGTGCTGAAGCTCAACAGGCTGGCTGCAGGCAATAAGTCGTATACGCTCCGGCTGTATGCCCGCACAAAGGATAATAAAATGGCCACCGTTTCCGTAACAAAATTCATTACGGTTAAATAATATTGCGCCGGGCTATTCATCACGTAAACACCGCAACCACATGAGATCACTCCGTTCTTTGCTCCCGCTGGCCGTATGGCTGCTCCTGGTAACCAGCGCAGGGGCGCAACAGCCGCATCGCCTGCAATTCAATTCCGTAACGGAGCTGCAGCAATTCCTGTCGTACAGCGAAAAAAGGGTGCCGCTGATCAGCGCGCACCGGGGCGGGCCGGAAAAAGGTTTCCCTGAAAATGCACTGGAAACGTTTCAGCACAGCATCCTCGTTCATCCGCTCATCATCGAGTGCGATATTGCCCTCAGCAAAGACTCGTTCCTGGTGCTCATGCACGACAACCGGCTGGACCGGACCAGTACCGGCACCGGCAATATTGGTGACTATACCTGGAAAGAGCTGCAGCAGTTCAGGCTGGAAGACAATGCAGGGGATAGTACGCCGTTCCGGATCCCGCTGCTGGATGATGTGTTGCGGTGGGGAAAAGGCAAGGTGATCTTTACCCTCGACGTCAAGCGTGGCGTGCCCTATGCCAAAGTGATCGAAGCCGTGCGCCGTACGAAAAGCGAATCCTGCTCGGTAGTGATCACCTACAGCGCCGGCCAGGCTGCAGAAGTATACCGGCTGGCACCCGATCTGATGATCTCGGCCTCCATCCAGAAACAGGAAGACCTGGTCCGTCTGAATGAAATGGGGGTGCCGGATAACCGGCTGGTCGCCTTTGTCGGCACCCGCGAAGCAGACAGCACCCTGTACAGGTACTTACACGATCATAAGATACTTTGCATACTCGGTACCATGGGCAACCTGGACAAGCAGGCTGTAGCCCGCGGCGGGCAGGTGTACTACGGACTGGCAGAGCGCGGTGCGGACATTCTGTCCACCGACCGGCCGGTAGAAGCCGGTGAGCAGCTGAAGAAATACAGCGACGACCATGGCCTTCATTCCCGGCATATCGTTTTGCCGGCTGCACGATAACCGATGAAACAACGAATTATCATGAAAAACTACCATACCCTTTTTCTTTTTATATGTCTTATCGCAGCCGGCGGCGCCCACAGCCAGGCTGATACGGCACAGCATATCATGCCGGGACGCCGGAACAGTGCTGTACAGCAGCAAAAACCTTATGTGATCCTGATATCGGCCGATGGATTCCGGTACGACTATGCCGCGAAATACCAGCCGCAGCAATTGCTGGCGCTGGGCCGGGAAGGTGTGCAGGCAGAAGCCATGATCCCTTCCTTTCCTTCGGTCACTTTTCCCAATCATTATACCATTGCCACAGGCCTGTACCCCTCGCATCACGGGCTGGTGAACAATACGTTTTACGATCCTGCCAAAAAAGAAACCTATTCCATGGGCGCCCGCGCCAAAGTAGGCGATAGCTCCTGGTATGGCGGCACGCCGCTGTGGGTGCTGGCCGAGCAGCAGCAGATGCTGAGCGCAAGCCTGTTCTGGGTGGGTTCGGAAGCGGCAGTGAAAGGTATCCGCCCGACGTATTATTACAATTTCAACGACAAAATGCCGGTCGCTGAGCGGATACAGGTGGTCAGGAGCTGGCTGGAGCTGCCGGAGGAAAAACGCCCGCACATTATTACGTTCTACCTGTCCGAACCCGACCATGCCGGGCATAGCTATGGGCCGGATGATGCGCATACCCAGGAGGCGGTGCAGCGGGTAGACTCCATTATCGGTGCGTTGACGAAAGCGGTGCGTGCCACGGGTTTGCCGGTCAATTTTATTTTTACCTCGGACCATGGCATGACGGCGGTGGATACCGAACATCCGCTGGCATTGCCGGCTGCTATCGACACGGCGAAATTCATCATTCCCTCGTCCGGTACCATGGCAGTATTGCATGCCAGGAACCAGGCGGATATCCAGCCCTTATACGACCAGCTGAAAGCAGGGGAGAAGGATTATACCGTGTACCTGAAGACGGATATGCCGGGCTATCTCCATTACAGCCAGGCAGACGATCGTTTTGGCAGGATCGGCGATATCCTGCTGCTGCCGGTATGGCCGCGGGTGTTTTCCCGCCGCAAACCGGGCATCGGGCATCATGGTTTCGATCCGGCGGCGGTGCGGGATATGAAAGCCAGCTTTATGGCCTGGGGCCCTGCCTTTAAAAGCAACCAGCGGATACCGGCGTTCGAAAATGTGCATGTGTACCCGCTGATCGCCGCCATTCTGGGGTTGCAGATCACGGAACAAATAGACGGACGGGTGGAAGTGCTGCGTCCCGTATTAAAATAAATCATGCTGAACTGACAGCCCGGTAGCGACTACCGGTCACCTTTCTCTAAGCAGTAGTTAGGGTTGTTTTAGCCCTGTCCGCGAGGACGGGGCTTTTTGGTTTCAGGGTAAGCGGCTTTTTAGACGACCAGGCCCAAAATGATCATCATGGTGATGATAAACAGGTCGATAAGCCCGGCCAGGAAAACCCAGTCGGCTATCTTTTCATACCATTCGCTACGGCTGGTATTTCGCAGGGAAAGAAAGGATAAAATGCTGCTGGCCATGAACAGGACGATAGCCACCGCGGTGAACTCGTCGATCAGGGTGATCGCTTTTAGCCGGAGGATATGCAGGGACGTAAGGACGACAAAGCATATCCCGAGCAGGTTGGCCGAGGTGCTGAGGATGTGAGGAGATTTATTCTGGAGCCTCATCAGGATGGATTGTTCATAAATCTAAGCTAAGGGCTTGATATAGCAAAACAGGAAGGTCGCTACTGTATTACGGTATTTGCCAGCACTGTGCCCGGTTCGTGAAAAGATCAGGGTCCTAATTGATTTAGGGATCTTGTGGCACGCCGCAGATGGATCACTGCTTGGTTATTTCCACACTTACGATATTCCCGGCCTGGTTCGTGCCCTCATTAGAAATAAATAGCTCTCCGGACGGCTTGAATGTTATTCCTTCCGGTTGGGTGAAGTCATGGCTGTCCAGCTGGTAAAGCTTTTTTATATTGCCGGCCGGGTCTGTTATCAGCAGCCTTGACTTTCGGCCGTCTGTAATATACATATCACCCGTAACCGGATGGATGGCAATTGCTGAGGGCATGATGCCTGCCTTATTTTTCTTTTTATTTTGCCCGGTACTGCTGGCAAATACAGCATGATCCAGCGCGATTTTAAATGCAGGCTGCGGTTGAAGTGTAGCGGTTGCCAGGTCAAAAGCATAAATGCCTTTGTAATCCGGGTTTCCAGGTTCCATATCCTTGATGGCCAGCAACAGCCTGTTATGCTCTTTGTCGTAGCATAGTCCTTCTACGTTGTGTTCGGCCGTCAGGGGCGTACTATATTCTTTGACGGTTGGTTTAGCCGAGGTAATATCATTTACCTCAAACAACCGCCCGTCCGAGCGCACCACCCAGGCTGTATTGTCAACGAGGGTCAGCCCTTCGTAGTCGCCGGGCCCGCCAAACGGTATTTCTTTTTCGATAGCGGCCGTGCCGGTGTTATAAATAAAGATGGTCCCTAGCTCGTCCTGCACACAGGCAAACCGGTCGCCGTCCAGATAGGCCAGTCCCGATATTTCGACAAGTATTTTTTCCAGTTCCCATTTCTTTTTGATGGTGACTCCCGGGCTGCCAGGGTACGGCTGATCGGTTTTATCTTTGGACGGCGCAGCAGCAAAGGCACGCTTTATATCACTGCGGAAAGCGACAGCCAACGCAATGATCACCAGTAATACGGCTATTTTGAGGATATTTTTCATGGTCTGTCTTTTTTTACGGATGCGTTGAAATTCATAAATCGGTTTCATGGGCTGACTGTTTTTAATTGATGTAAGGAACAGGGGGTGCGATCTTCCCATCCACAGCATATAGCAGGTGTCTGTCCTTTTTCCCGGGAGCGTCCAGCTCCACCCGGTAATAGGTGGCGCCATCTTTATGGATCTTATCGGCATCATCAATGCGCGAGCCGCTATGGTCCCTTGCAATTGCCGAGGTAATGCTGGCCGGGAGCTCAGCTTCTTTAATATCCTGTTTATACACGATTATTTTTCCCGCACCATCCAGGTATACCGTATATTCTGTACTATCCATGTCAAATTCGGCTTCGTATGCATTGTTTTTCTTTTCCCACTCAATATTCAGGGCATTGCTAAATGTACTTTGTATGCTATTCTG
>JBEVLT010000032.1:0-9972 GCA_040509055.1 Chitinophagaceae bacterium | reverse complement strand
CTCCGGGGAGCCGCCGGATAAAACAACCTGCGGCAATATTGGTTATATTTACCCCGCCTCTTACTTTTTTATTTGTGTAGCAAACGATGGAAAAAAAACCCGTTCCGGCCAACGAAAAAGACCGCTTAAAAGCTTTATACGGCTACGAGATTCTTGATACGGAGAGAGAAGATGCCTTTGACAGTCTTGCGGAACTGGCCTCCCTGATCTGCGATGTACCGATATCCCAGATCACGCTGATCGCTGAAAACCGCCAATGGTTCAAGTCAAGCCTGGGATTGCCCGGTGCCGATACCACCCGCGAGTTTTCATTTTGCCAGTATGCCATCATGGATCCCCGGCTGATGGTGGTGGAAGATGCTACGAAGGACGACCGGTTCAGGGACCATCCTTATGTGACAGCCGATCCCAATGTGCGTTTTTATGCAGGCTATCCGCTTACCGATCCCAACGGTTTTGCACTGGGTACCTTATGCGTCATCGACCGCAAACCCAAAGAGCTTACTGCCAAGCAGAAACATGCACTCGAGCTGCTGGGTAAGCAGGTAGTAGCACTGATCGTGGACAGACGGAAAAAAGAAGAGTATGAAAACTTTGAGCAACTGTTCCGCTTATCCAACGACCTGCTTTGCATTTCCTCCTTCGATGGCTATTTTAAGAAGGTAAACCCTTCGTTTACCAAAATATTGGGCTGGTCGGAAAAGGAACTGCTGACCATACCTTTTATCGAATTTACGCACCCGGATGATCTGGACATCACTCAACGGGAGGTGGAGAAGCTCACCTCGGGAAAGATCTCGATCAATTTTGAAAACCGGTTCCGCACCAAAGATGGGCGGTACAGGGTGCTGCAATGGGTAGTGACCCCGGAACTACCCACCGGCAATCTTTTCTCCATCGCCCGGGATGTGACGGAAGAAAAAGACAAAGAGATACAGTTGATCAGTACATCCAGCAAATTCCGTTCTTTCTTCGAGAGTTCGCAGGGGCTTATGTGCACGCACGACCTGGGCGGGAACTTCTTATCCGTAAACCCGGCCGGGGCAGCCATCCTGGGCTATTCTGCTGAAGAGGCTAGGGCAATGAGCCTGTTCGACATCATGCCGAAGCAGGAGCACGCCATCCTGAAAGATTACCTGGTCGAGATAAAAAAAGAAGGCCGGTCGAACGGGCTGATGCATACGGTACATAAAGATGGCAGCCAGCGCATCTGGCTTTTTAATAACGTACTGGAAAGAGACTTTGAAGGAAAGGAATACGTGATCGGCAACGCCATCGATATTACGGGCCGGCACGAACTGGAGCAGGACCTGAAAGCCACCAAAGAGATGCTGGAGCGGACCAACCGTATCGCCCGCATCGGCATATGGGAGCTCGATGTCAGGAATCATACCATGTACTGGTCGGATGTGACGCGGCAAATACACGAGGCGCCACAGGATTTTAAACCCGTGCTTTCTTCCGGTCTCAGCTTTTACAAAGAAGGCAAAAGCCGTGAACAGATGACCAAATCCGTGGAAGCAGCGATCGAAAACGGTACATCCTGGGATAGAGAATTACAGATCGTTACCTATACCGGCAAAGAGCGGTGGGTAAGGGTGCTGGGGCATGCCCAGATAGATGATTATGGTAATTATACCAAGCTGATCGGTACTTTCCAGGATATCGATGATAAAAAAAGGACCGAACTGGCGCTGAAAGCCAGCGAAGATAAATACCGCGCCTTTTTCGATATATCGCCGCTGCCCATCTGCATCCACCGGTATGCCGACGGAAAATTTATAACAGGCAATCCTGCTTTTTACAAACTGGTAGGTTATACGGAAGAAGAATTCAACAAGCTGAACTTCCGCGAGATCACCCCTTCGCGCTACGATGCGCAGCAGACCGAGTTTTGGGAAACGCTGGTCCGCACCGGCCGTTATGGCCCATATGAAAAAGAATATATACACAAGGACAGCCACCTGATCCCGATCGTCGTGAACGGAACCAGGTTCGACAACGAAAAAGGGGAGGAACTGGTGTATTCCGTGATCGAAGACATATCTGCACGTAAAGAGGCCGAAATGCAGGTGGCGCAGGAGAAGGCAAGGCTGATGGCCTTCGTGGAGCATGCACCGGCGGCTGTGGCTATGTTCGACAACGAGGTGCGGTATATCGCCGTCAGCAACCGCTGGATGGAAGAGTATCAGCTGCAGGGGCAGTCTATTATCGGCCGTACGCACTACGAAGTGTTTCCCAACGTATCGCAGGAGTGGAAAGATATCCATAGCCGCTGCCTGGAGGGAGCCATCGAGAAAAGGGAGGAGGATGTGTGGCGGCCGGACGGGTGGATGCATGACCAGTACCTGCGGTGGGAGGTAAGGCCCTGGTACCTGTATAACGGTGTGATCGGCGGCATCATGATGTATACGCAGGATATTACAGAAATCTGCCTGCAGCGGCAGGAGCTCAGGAATGCCAAGCGGCAGGCGGAAGAGGCCAGCATCGCCAAATCGGAGTTCCTGGCCAACATGAGCCACGAGATCCGTACGCCGCTGAATGCCGTGATCGGGTTTACCGATCTGGTATTGAAAACCGAACTGGAAGGCACGCAGCATCAATACCTGTCCATCGTAAGCCAGTCGGCTCACTCGCTGCTGGAATCCATCAACGATATCCTTGATTTTTCGAAGATAGAAGCGGGCAAGCTGGAGCTGGATATCAGCAAATGCGACCTGTACGAGGTAGGCAGCCAGGCCGCCGACCTGATCATTTACCAGGCACGGCAAAAAGGCCTGGACATATTGCTGAATATCTCTACCGACCTGCCGCGGTTTATCTGGGCCGATGAAGTAAGGCTGAAGCAGGTGTTGGTCAACCTGCTGGGCAATGCCGTAAAGTTTACCAGCAAGGGGGAGATCGAGCTGAAGATCGAGGCCTGCGCATCCAGCAAAAAAGGCACAACACGATTCCGGTTTTCCGTGCGCGATACGGGTATCGGCATCAAGCCGGAGATGCAGCAAAAAATATTCGAAGCATTTTCGCAGGAGGACGCCTCCACGACCAAGCGCTATGGCGGCACCGGCCTTGGGCTGGCTATCTCCAACAAGCTGCTGGCGCTGATGAAGAGCCGGCTGGAAGTGGTCAGCACGCCGGGCCAGGGCAGCACGTTCTTTTTCGATATCACGCTGAAATCTGAACAGGGCGACAAGATCATCTGGGAAAACATCGACCTGATCCGGACGGCGCTGATCGTGGATGACAACCAGAACAATCGCCTGCTGCTGCACCAGATGCTTAGCCGCCGCAACATTGCCTGCACCGAAGCCAGAAACGGGTTCGAGGCGCTGCTGCTGCTGGAGAAAGGCGATCAGTTCGACGTGATCCTGATGGACTACCAGATGCCTGATATGAACGGTGTTGAAACTATTCAAAAGATCAGGGACCGCTTTACGGGCGATAAACAGCCGGTGATCCTGCTCTACAGTTCGGCAGACGATAATGTCATTGTCAAAGCATCGCAGGAACTGAAGATCAATTACAGGCTGGTGAAGCCGGTCAAGATGGAAGATATTTATTATGCCCTGTCGCGGCTGTTCACCCGGCACGGGCACCGGGATAATCAAAACAGGCTGGTAAAACCCAAAACGGATATCCTGAACGTGCTGATCGTGGAAGACAACAAGGTGAATATGTTCCTGGCAAAAACCATTGTAAAACGGATATTGCCGCAGGCGGAGATCAGCGAAGCCGTCAATGGAAAAGAAGCGCTTGAATATTGCCGCCACACCACGCCCGATATCATCCTCATGGATATACAAATGCCGGAGATGAACGGTTACGAAGCCACGCGGAGCATCCGCGAGCTGCCGGCATCCGCCAATGTGCCAATCATTGCCCTGACCGCCGGCAATGTAAAAGGGGAACAGGAAAAATGTATAGAAGCCGGGATGAACGATTTTCTTTCCAAGCCGGTGGTGGAAAACGATATTGCCACCGTTTTTGATAAATGGCTGAAAAAAGGAGCCGGCGGCGAAGCCGGGGAGTCCTTTCAGCCGCAGGATCACTTTGACGTAAGCAAAGTGAAAGAATACCTTGGCGAAGATGCAGGCATGCTGCGGGATTTTCTCTCGCTGACCATCATTGAGCTCAACAAATCGCTGGACGAGATAAAAAAGCACAGCGAAGACAACGACCTGGTAGCGCTGCGCTCCGCCGCCCATAAGCTGAAGGGCAGTGCGCTCACCGCCGGTTTGCCGGAACTGGCCAAGTTGTCGGCACAGCTGGAGCAGGTGCAGGAAGAGGACCGCGAAGGAACAACGGCCCTGGTAGCCGCAGTAGAAGCAGAGATCAAAATCGTCATCGATCTGGTCGGCCGGCAATTGCAGGGCTGACCGCCATAACAAGGATTTATAGAATACCGGGCTGGCGAGCAGGTCCCGGTATTTTTATGTATAATGGCCTGCCGAAGTTGTTTGCTAACACCTGATAGTAAAATATTCCATCATTATAGTAAAACCTGACATTGAATACCCGGTAGCACCGGTCTAATTTAATGTTTTGATTTGCAAGTGTTTTTTGACTGAGATCTGCACAGCCTGACGATTGTAAAAAAGATCCTGATGATGGAGAAAAAATTGCCATGTGTTACCGGTTTTGTCCTGCCCGGACCCGGTGAATACTCCCCTGCAACTCTTCTCTCCTCTGTTTCTGCGGCTGCAATCGTTCTGCTGTTGGGGCTCCGTCGCTGATTTTACCAACCAGACTGCTTACCATGTTTGTAAAAAAATATTTTGAAGAGTTTGAGCTGCAGGAGACAAGGCGTACAAAAGGCCGGACCGTTACGGAAACCGATATCGTGATCCATGCCGGGCAATCCGGCGACTTTTTCCCGCATCATATGGACGAAGAGTGGTGCAAGACGCAACCTTTTGGAAGAAGGATGGCGCACGGCACACTTATCTTTACCATCGTCATCGGGCTCACGGCCGAACTGATCAATGAAGTATCCATGACCTACGGGTACGACCGGCTCCGGTTTATCAAACCCGTTTTTATTGGCGATACGCTGCAGGTCACCGTTACCATCCGCGAAAAGAAGGACCATAAAAAGCCGGCTTACGGGCTCGTGACGGAGCTGGTGGAAGCGTTCAACCAGCACGGAGAGCTGGTGATGGTGTGCGAACATATTTTACTGGTGAACAAAGCAAACAGCTGATGGCAGGGATCGTACTCAACGGGATAACATGGGGCCATAGCCGGGGCATTACGCCGCTGCTGGCCGTTTCGCAGCGTTATTCCGAACTGCATCCCGGGGTGGAGATTCGCTGGAAGAAGCGAACGCTGCAGGAGTTTGCCGACTATCCCATCGAGGAGCTGACCACAAGCTACGATCTCCTGATCATCGATCATCCCTGGGTGGGCTGCGCTGCTGCCACGCGTTGCGTGCTGCCGCTTGATGAGTTCCTGCCGGCAGCTTATCTGGCCGGGCAGCAAGCTTACTCCACGGGACTTTCCCATCCGAGCTATCACTATGCCGGCCATCAATGGGCACTGGCCATCGATGCGGCTACGCCGGCTGCCAGCTACCGGCCCGACCTGCTGCAAAAAAA
Organism: Chitinophagaceae bacterium; assembly: GCA_040509055.1. GTDB lineage: Bacteria > Bacteroidota > Bacteroidia > Chitinophagales > Chitinophagaceae > JAJKIP01. Next base: position 4,378 of record JBEVLT010000032.1, on the reverse strand, counting down.
TAACTGCGCTGTGCCGCAAACCTGGGCAGAAGTGCTGGACCTGGCCGCACGGGGCAAAGTAGCTGTGCCCGCTATACCCATCGACCTGCTGATGAACTTTTACAGCTTCTGCATCGCCTGCGGGAGCACGCCGTTTGAAAACGGGCAGGAAGTGGTGGACGAGGCAACAGGGGTAAAAGCCATCCACACCATGTTGCAATTGTATAGCGCCGTAGATAAAAAAATGTTTGATTGCAACCCGATCGCCGTGGCCGAACTGATGAGCGGTACAGACGATTACTGGTACTGCCCTTTTGCTTATGCTTATTCCAACTATGCCAGGACAGGGTATGCACATCACGTGCTGCACTATGCCGACGTAGCAGTGGTGAATGGCCGGCGATTGAAAACGACCATCGGCGGTACCGGGCTGGCTGTATCGGCCTTTAGCGCGCATAAAAAAGAAGCGCTTGATTTTGCAGCCATGGCCGTTTCCGGCGAGTGCCAGCGTACGCTGTACGTGCAGCATGGCGGGCAGCCGGGGCACCGTTCGGCCTGGGAAGATGAAATGGCCAACCGGCTTACGCAGGGCTTTTTTGCCTCCGTACTGCCGGTGATGGAAAACGGCTATATGCGGCCGCGGTACAACGGGTACCTGCATTTCCAGGATCAGGCCGGCGACCCGCTGCAGCAGTGCCTGCTGGGAAAGATAAACCCGCAGCGGGCACTGGAAGAAATGAACGCGATTTACCGTCAAAGTATAATCAAAGAACAATCAATTCCTACTGTATGATGAAATTGCCTTTGCAGGGCCTTGTGGTGTTGGAGTTCAGCCAGTATTTGTCCGGTCCCTCGGCCGGGCTGCGACTGGCTGACCTGGGAGCAAGGGTTATCAAGATCGAAAGACCGGGAACCGGGGATGCCGGCCGCAAGCTATCCATCAAAAACCTTTGGGTAGATGACAGCTCACTGCTGTTTCATACCATCAACCGCAACAAAGAAAGCTTTACAGCCGACCTGAAAGATGAGGCAGACCGCGAGGCGCTGCGGAAGCTGGTCGCAAAGGCAGATGTGCTGATGCACAACTTCCGGCCCGGCGTCATGGAAAAGAACGGCCTTGGCTATGATGCCGCACGGCTCATTAACCCGCGGCTGATCTATGCCGAGATATCGGGATACGGTAAGCAGGGCCCCTGGAAAAATAAACCCGGCCAGGACCTGCTGCTGCAATCCATCACGGGGCTGGCTTATACTACCGGCAATGGTACCAACGGGCCCGTGCCATTCGGCATTGCCATCGCCGACATTCTGTGCGGGGCGCAACTGGTACAGGGTATCCTGGCGGCACTGATCAGGCGGCAAAAAACGAAAAGCGGCGCACTGATCGAGGTCAGCCTGATGGAATCATTGCTCGACTTCCAGTTCGAACTGCTGACCACATATTATACCAGCGGACAACAACCGCAGCGAAGCCAGGTGAGCAACGGGCACCCGCTGCTGAGCGCTCCCTACGGCATCTATGCTACTGCTGATGGATACATTGCCCTGGCCATGATGGACATTCATTCGCTGGCCGATGCCATCCACTGCATGGAGTTAAAAAAGTATTCGAGGGAACAGGCATTTGCGGCGCGGGATGAAATAAAAACGGCGCTGGCCGCGCATCTGGCCACGGAGAGAACGGCGTACTGGCTGACCAGGCTGCAGCGGCAGGGCCTGTGGGCCATGGAAGTCTTCGACTGGGAAAAGATGATGGAGCATGATGCCTACCGGTGCCTGCAGATGGAGCAGGCGGTACAGGCCGGCGATAAAACGATCACGACCACGAGGTGCCCTATCCGTATCGACGGGAAAAAACTTTTTTCCGGCAAACCGGCGCCTCAATTGGGTGCACACAATGCAAAAGTGTACAATGATTTTATAAATTAGCACGTATGCAGTTATTGGAAGATATTGTAGTGGTGGATTTCAGCCAGTTCCTGTCGGGGCCTTCTGCTTCGCTGCGGCTGGCCGATATGGGTGCGCAGGTGATCAAGATCGAGCGGCCTGAAACAGGGGATATCTGCCGGCAGTTGTATGTGTCCGATGTGATGATAGAAGGAGAATCGACGATCTTTCATGCCATCAACCGCAACAAGCAGAGCTATGCGGCCGATCTGAAGAACCCCGATGACCTGGAAAAGATCAGGCAGTTGCTGGCGCGGGCTGACGTGATGATGCACAATTTCCGGCCCGGGGTAATGGAGCGTATCGGCCTGGATTACGAAACGGTAAAACAAATCAACCCGTCGATCATCTATGCGGAAGTGACCGGCTATGGCAACGAAGGACCCTGGAAAGACCTGCCGGGCCAGGATCTTTTGCTGCAGGCTGCGTCCGGGCTTACCTGGCTGAGCAATAACAAGGCAGAACAACCGACACCGGTGGGCGTGGCGGTGGTGGATATCATGGCGGGTACGCATATTGCACAGGGCATCCTGGCTACGTTGTACCGGCGCGGCATCACCGGCGAAGGCGCGCTGGTACAGGTGAGCATGTTTGAAAGCATCCTCGATTTCCAGTTCGAAGCGCTGACCTGTTATTACAACGACGGCAACCAGCTGCCTGTGCGCAGCGAGGTGAACAGCGGTCATGCTTATATAGCTGCCCCATACGGTATTTACAACACGTATGACGGGTATATCGCCCTGGCCATGAGTAATATTCTTTTGCTGGGCGGGCTGCTTGGCTGCGAACCGCTCCTGGCTTTTACCGATCCCGGTGACTGGTTTAACCGGCGGGATGAAATAAAAACCATCCTGGCGGCACACCTGGCTACCGGTATGTCTGCACAATGGCTGCGTATACTGGAGCAGGCCGATATCTGGTGTGCGCCGGTGATGAACTACGACGAATTGGTGCAGCAGGAAGGATACAAACTGCTGGAAATGGAGATCAGCGTGAAGACCAGCAATGGCTTGTCCGTATCTACCAGCCGCTGTCCCATCCGGGTAGATGGCCGGATGATGCAATCGGAAAAAGGTGCTCCCACACTTGGCGAACACAACGAACAGATAGAGCGGCAGTTTGAACTGAAGGAATTGCAGCCGGTGGAAAAAACAGCCTGACGAATGCAGCAGATCACGGATACACATATTCATATCTGGGACTTGCAAAGGGCCGACTACCTGTGGCTGCGGGATAATACAACGGTGCTCAACCGCACCTGGACACTGGCCGAACTGGAACCGGAACGCACGGCAGCCGGCATCACAGGCGGCGTGCTGGTGCAGGCCGCAAACAATTTTGAAGATACCGACCTGATGCTGGAAACGGCCGGAACCACCGAATGGATCAGGGGGGTGGTGGGATGGCTGCCGCTGACCGATCCTGGTGCTGCACAGCAGGCATTGAACGGGAAATATGGCCGTCATCCTTACTTCAAAGGCGTACGGCACCTGATACACGATGAGCCCGATCCGCGATGGCTGATGCAGCCTGCGGTATTGGAAAGCCTGTCCCTGCTGCCTCACCATGGCCTTACGTACGATGTGGTAGGTGTGCTGCCCGAACATATCGAAACCGTGCTGGAACTGGCGGAAAGAATACCCGGGCTTCGCATGGTGCTTGACCACCTGAACCAGCCACCCCTTGCTGCAGGAAAAAACTTTGGCCGCTGGGGCGAGCTGATGAAGGCTGCCGCACAGCACGATAACCTGCATGTAAAACTATCCGGGCTGGGCACGGCTTCCGGCAAAGGAGCGGCCTGGCAGGCGGATGACATAAAACCCTGTACGGCGTTCGTACTCGAACTGTTCGGAGCGGACCGCTGTTTTTGCGGTGGCGACTGGCCGGTATCGCTGCTGGCAGGCAGCTATGAACATACCTGGCAGGTATACCGGCAGGTGCTGAAGGAGCTGGTGAAGGAAGAAGAGCGTGAAAAAATATTGTATTCGAATGCAGGGCGGTTTTACTCCCTGTAAAAAAGAACGGTTGCTGTATGGAAATCATTAACGGGGTGCTGTATCATGCCGTAGGCGCATCCGGCGCTGCGCTATGTTATACACCGCAAAAAAAAGTGGCCGGGTGGTCCTGGCAAACTTACTGGCTGGCACAGGCCTTTATCTGCTGGCTGGCGCTGCCGGTGGCGATCGCTTTTCTTACCATTCCGCATTTATCTGCTGTGCTGCAGGAGGCGCCTGTTTCCGCTATGCAGCGTTCTTTTTTTCTCGGCATGGCCTATGGTATCGGTGGCACGGCCTTTGGCATCGCCATCCGTTACGTTGGGTTCTCGCTCACCTATGCTATTTCAGTAGGCATCAGTTGCGTACTGGGCACCTTATTGCCTCCGTTGATGAATGGTACGATGCACAAAGTGCTGCAAAGCGATGGGGCTGCTTTTTTGCTCAGCGGGGTGTTG
>JBEVLT010000031.1:0-3394 GCA_040509055.1 Chitinophagaceae bacterium | reverse complement strand
TGAAAGCCAACCGCCTGCTCGATAAGCACCCGAATAATTTCCTTCAGGGCGTATCGTACCACGCTACGGCCCTTCTGCAGCCCACAGACGATTTACGATTATTCTATACGAAAAAAGCCGTTGAACAATTCCTGAACACACCAGCGAAAGATGCTTTAACAGGCAAAAAGGCACTGCCTTCATCCTATTCGAATATAGCGGTCATTTATATCCGGATGAACCAGCCGGACTCGGCACTTTTGTACGCACAGAAAGCGGAAAAATCAATAACAGAAAACAAACAGGCGTATCATGCGCAGGTCAACAGCATTTATTCCACGGTATACCTGAAATCCGGGCAGCCGGAGCTTGCCAAAGATTACGCCATCCGCACCCTTAACGACGCTGAAAAGGAAAACGATATACAAAGCTATGAGATGGCCTGGCGTTGCCTGGCAGAATATTATGACAAAGCCGGGCCGGAGGATTCAGCATACGTTTATTATAAAAAATTGCATGAAGCAGGGGGCGAGGGCTGGTACAAAAACAATGTGCAGGCCACCGGCTGGCTGTACCGCTATTACACCAGGAAGAACGATGCCGCCAACGCGCTGAAATATGCCGGGAATTACATCACCGGCATGGAAACCGTAAAGGAGCTGGAAGCCTCGTCACAGGTCATCAAAATCAACCTGGCAGAAAAACGAAAGCAGGACGAAAAAGAGCAGCTGCTATTGAAAGCAAAGAAAGAACGGGAACACAACCTGCAGCTGGCATTTACGGCAATCGGGATCCTCACCTGCATTATTTTGTACCTGCTGCTCAGCCGCAGCTTTATCGTCAGCCCCAGAACCATCGAGATACTGGGAATGATCGTCGTGCTCATCGTATTTGAGTTTATCAACCTGCTGCTGCACGGGGTCATTGCAGCGGTAACCCACCATTCGCCGGTGCTGATGCTGCTTATTCTCGTGGCGATAGCGGCGATTATCGTACCGGTTCACCACCGTTTGGAAAAATGGGCCACGAAAAAATTAGTGGAAAAAAACAAGGAAATACGGCTGGCAAGAAAACAGAAAAAAGAAGTAAAACAGGAAGCGCCCCAGCAACAAAAAGAATAACGTTTGATAGCCGGCCTCACTGCTGCTGCCGATCAGCCTGCCTGATCAGGCTAACAACCCTGACGGGCTCCTTCCCGTCTTTAAAACCTGACGACGATGATGGAAAACAAACCCAATGCGCCTGCTCCCACTCCTTTCGCCCAAACCTACTTTCACGGTACAAAGGCCGACCTGAAAACCGGCGACCTGGTGGAAACAGGTATCCCCTCCAACTACGGGCAGAACAACAAGGCAAAATATAGCTACCTGACCGCTACGCTGGACGCAGCCATCCGGGGCGCCGAGCTGGCTGCCGGCGAAGGGCGTGAACGCATCTACCTGGTAAAGCCGACCGGCCCCATCGAGAACGATCCCAACCTGACCGACAAAAAGTTTCCCGGCAATCCTACAATGTCCTATCGCTCCAAACACCCCTTTAAGGTAGTGGGAGAAGTGATGAGCTGGCAGGGGCACGCACCGGAGCAGGTGAAGGCCATGAAAGATGGGCAGGCAAAATTGAAAGAGCAGGGTATTGAGGCGATCGAAGATTGAATAACAGGCAACGACGAACGGCTGACACGGGTTTTGCGTCAGCCGAATCCGACGCAACGAAAAACCAGAAACGTTAGGCGTAAACGGGCCAAAAACAAGGAAAAGAATTTGGAAATTGTACAGAATAGCGTACATTTACACGTACACAATTCGGCCAATATGCAAGCAGTATCTATAACCCAGCTAAGAAGCAATATAAAAAAATACCTGGACGATGTCTCTAAATCCTCTGATGTAATCGTTGTTTCCCGGGCGTCTGAAGAGGAGGCCGTTGTTATCCTGTCAATGAAAGAATACAACTCGCTTAATGAGACCGGGCACCTGCTCTCCAGTTCCAAAAACAGGCAACGACTGCACGAATCTATCGATCAGTTAGAAAAAGGCAAGACCCGTAAGCTTAAGCTATAATTCCACGATGAACTTTGAGTTTACAGAAAACGGGTGGGAGGATTTTCAATATTGGATTGACACCGACAACTCCATTGTCGCGAAAATTAAAGACCTGCTCAATGAAATTAAAAAAACGCCGTTCCAGGGAACCGGGAAGCCCGAGCCGCTCCGGCATGATTTAAAAGGCTTTTGGTCAAGACGAATTACCGGCGAGCACAGGCTGGTCTATAAAGTGGAAGGCAAAAAGGGAATAGATCAGAAATGTTATGTGATACAATGCAGGTTTCATTATGATTGAAGCCTGCGCCCGACAGCGGCTTTGCGTCATTCCCCACCCTTCTCCCGCTGCTCTACCCTGATGGCATGCGCCGCCTGCACCAGCTCCATCATTTTCTCATACAGGAACAGGATATCTGATCGCTCCGTGGGGCTTTGCTCATGGTAAGTACCGCTGACCGTGAGGGATAGCCACTTCCAGAGATCCCGCTGGTAGCTGGAGAGGCTCATGTAACCGAACAGGTCGTTGAGTGTGTTATAGGGGGTGGGAATAGGTTCAATAGGTTTCATGGGATGGAAAGTTTAAAGGTTTAAGAGTTTAAGGCTTGCCTGCCGGCTGGCAGGTTTAAAGTTCCTCAAGGTTGAACTGCCCTTGTAAGCAGCAATAGCTTATTAGGCGAAGAGGTTTAGCAGCAGACTGTCCTTGTAGACTCGAATAGCCTGTTGGAAGAAGGGCTACTGAGCGGCGGCAGGTGGAAGGGCGCGGGTTTGAGGAGCGGGTAGCTTACGGGAACCCGTCGCGGGCAGTGGTACCGGTTTGCGGCCTTTGAGGGTGATGATGAGGCAGCCAGGGCCGGGCTGCACGGTCACAGAGCGGCCGCAGCGGAAGCCCATTTGCCCCAGCCACTGGCCGCAGAGCCGTATCTCGGGGCAAATGACGTGGCGCTGGTACATACGCTCCTGGTATTTGGAATACACTTTCAGCTGGCGGCGGACGGAAGTTTTGTGCGGCATACGATAGGGTTTAAAAAATGAAGAAACGTGGGTTGGTCCTTACTGCTACTGAAGGGCTACGACACCCCTGACCGCGAATAAGAACGCCCACGTTTCTCCAGGCAAGATACCCAAAGTACCCGTGAGCGATTTACCTTATTTCCCGCGGTCAGTGAAAGGTCGTAGTTTTCAGCAGCGGGAATAAAAGCAAAGCGCTTAGCTCTATTGTCTGCTTATTTATGAACTATTGATTGGCATAGCTGAATAGTTACAGTATAAAGATAGGAAATATTTTGAACTGTGTACTAATTAGTACACATATTTTTTATGTTTTTTTTTCACCTTACGCTTATGACTAATGCAGAAAAGGCAATATTGAAAAA
>JBEVLT010000030.1:0-13899 GCA_040509055.1 Chitinophagaceae bacterium | reverse complement strand
AATCCATATGGGTCAACAAAAAAGGGAAGCACCAGCAATGGTGGTTCCCTTTTTCTTTAAGCGCATACTTCCCCACAGCAGCTTCTTCAAATCAGAGTTACATCTGCGCCGATCATGGAATACCGCGCTCTCGCAGCCTGTTTAGCGAATCCAAGTTTGTCATTCCGGCGTTCTCTCCAAAGAAGCAGCTGCTACTTATTCCCCGGATCCTGGTCAGTGGCTTTTTTATATAACAGGATGGCCAGCTGAACCTGTCCTTTTTTCTCATAACACTCGCCCGTCAGTTGATAAGCGAAAGACAAGTCGCTGTTTCGGCCCCCAGGCAAAATCGCAAGCTGAAGGATGGCGAGGGCGTCATCAAATTTATTCCGCCGCATCAGGTAGCGGGCCGTGTTGACAAGATCAGGCATTTCATAGCTAAGGTCATATAAATGGCTTTGGCTATCTTTTACCTGGCGGTAAAATGCCACGCCATCATCCAGGTTGGCCAGCGCTTTCTCGCGAAGTGCGAGATACAAAGACCGTTTAGGCACAGTATAAGAAGCTCTCCTTTCAGGATTGCCAGGATCGCATTAGTAATGGGGCCTGCTTTGAAAGTTCGACGCTGCTGCCTGGTCAACAAGAAACACACAATGATCGTGTCGCTGCAATAAGCTGGCAGGGAGATCTTCTGTCATCTTTCCCACAACCGCTTTTTGTACTGCTTCTGCTTTGCCAGCCCCCCAGGCCAGCAACAGGATGCGCTTTGCTTTCAAAATGGTACGGATGCCCATTGTAACCGCCTGATGCGGCACTTCTGAAAGATCTGCAAATTCATGCGCATTGGCGATCCGGGTGGCATCGGCCAGTTGAACAAGTCTTGTTGGCGAATCGATACCCGACCCCGGCTCATTGAACCCGATATGCCCGTTATTACCGATCCCCAGGATCTGCAGATCGATTCCCCCGGCCTGCTCTGTTTTTCTATCATATTCCGCTACCTGCATTCCAATCTCTTCTGCCGGGCATGCTCCATCCGGGATATGAGTATTCGCAGGATCGATATCGATATGATCGAATAAATGGTCCCGCATGTACGAATGATAACTTTGCCCGGCATCTTTATTCATCGGATAATATTCATCCAGGTTAAAAGTGATCACATTTTTAAAGCTTAACCCTTCTTCCCGGTGCAGGCGCACCAGCTCCTCATAAAATGCCTTTGGCGTAGATCCTGTAGCCAGTCCCAGTACCGTTTTCTTTCCATTTCCCTGGTTTTTCCTGATCAGGTCCGCCACCTGTGCGGCTGCAAATACGGATCCTTCGTATGGTGAAGAAAAAACCTGTACAGGGATCCGCTCCAATGCACCAACCGGTGCAGGGCCTGCTTTTTGCGTCTTCATGTGATGATGATAGTTGAAGAATATGCTTATTTTAAATCCAGGATGGTCATTCACTCAGATTTATCCGGAATGCTCGTTCCTGGCCTCCTTATTCTACCGCGATCTTAAAAGTGGAGGCAGGCAGTATTGCTGCATTGGAAAGGTTGGCATCTGTAAAAGGTTTCCATCCATAGAACACAAACTCAGGTTTCTGAGCCACATCGATGGTCACAATATCATTCCGGATGCTTGCTGTAATATCTGTTTTACCATCGATTGAAAATCCGCGAAGCGGCGCTCCATCAGCAGTCCGTAAACCAGCAGCATACCGGAATTGAACGATAACCTGGCCATTTTGAAACCGTGCTTTCAACGGTAAAGGACCGGATGGAACAATTTCCCTTTTATATGTCCCGGATAAGGCCCAGCGCGCCAGCCGCTCCCCTACCGTCTTTTTATCGGTAGGGTGAACATTATTTTTCAACCCGATATCACTGCATACCGCCATGCCCCCGTTCTGCACTTCATCGATCAACAGCCGCTGCTCATTCCGGAACTCCGGCCAGTATCCCGACTTATAACCTGGTGTGTCGATAGAAGAAAGCTGCACCCAATAAAAAGGCATATCCGTCTGCCGCCATTGCTTACGATAATCGTTGATCAGTAAATGAAGCAGGTCCCGGTACTCTTCCACCCGTTCCTTTTCCAGGGAATTGCTTTCGCCCTGGTACCAGATCACCCCTTTCACTGGCAGGGGCAGCAATGGCCTGATCCCGCTCTCAAAGGCAAAACCAGGCTTATACGCATGATTCAGCCCAAACCCGTCGCCATAAGCCCCGGTATTTTTTCCCACATTCTCTTTCCCCCTCCCGCGTATCCATTCCGGAAGATGAACATTTTCCAACCAGTTGCCCTCCACCTTTTTAAAGAACTGCTGATCCTGCTGCATTGCACTCCTGCTGATAAACGTTTCGATGGGGGCACCGCCAATAGAAAGATTGATGAGGCCTACCGGTACATTCTCATTCTCTACGATTGATTTGGCGAAATAATAAGCCACCGCACTCATGTCCTTCAAGGAACTGCTATCACAATTGAGCCACTGATGCCATTGATAAAAATCATTTACCGTTAACCGCTTATTTAAGGAATCTGTATAGGCTACACCATATACATACCTGCCGGCAGGCGGCGGATTGTTTAGCCGGATCAGCGGCTGTAGTGCATCATCCTTTTCTTTCCGCCAATGCATCTCCTTACGCATAGGCCACTCCATATTCGACTGGCCTGAGCAGATCCAGATATCGCCGATCAGGATATTTTGCAGCTGTCTTGTCTCCGTACCGCAGGACACGGTCAGTTTCTGTGGATTCCGGTTAGCTCCCTGCTTTTTAAAACTGACAGTCCAGCAAGAATCCTTTTGAACCCACGAATGGATCGTTTTCGTTCCCAATGTGACGACTACCTTTTTCCCTGGCGTCCCCTTCCCCCATACATGGATTGGTTTGTCCCGCTGCAAAACCATATTATCCGAAAAAACTGCCGGCAGCTGCAGCTGTGAAAATGCCAAAACCGGGGATAATAACACGGGCAGGATTACTGTTCTCACTATTGCACGAAGCATAACCTGTTTTATAGATTGCGGCTTTATTTAACACTGTCTGGCTCTCCCTCCGGTTGACCGGAGTGTTTCTCATTGCCCGAGATGCTCTTCCAGGAGTTTCCAGCAAAACCACTCCTGCCGGGGCAAATGGAATGGGCCTTTGAATAAATTTCCCTTGGCGCTTTGTGCCAGTGTTCCATCCCGGTGGAGATAGCCAAACCACTCACCCTGTTCCTTATCATGAAAGTGCTTGTAGGAATATTCATGCACCTGCTGGTGCCATTGTGCATACTTTTCATTCCCGGTCAGCAAATAGGCAAGCAAGGTGGCCACGATCACTTCGTTGTGCGGCCACCAGAATTTCATGTCCTGCCAGTACTCCTGTACCGGTTTATTGTACACATCCCGGTAGTACAACAGACCACCAAACTCTTCATCCCATCCCCGCTCCCACATGTAATCCAGCATCCTGCACCCCAGATCGATCAGACGAGGATCATTATTCCGGTATCTTGCCTCCTGCAAGATGAACCAGGCCCCTTCGATCGAATGGCCGGGATTGAGCGTTCGTCCATCCACATGATCGATAATGCTCCCATCCGGCGCTACCTGTTCCATTACGCAACGGATATCGTCTTTCACAAAGTCACGCTCTATTTCATCGATCCATTGACCGGCCCATTCGTCACAGCGGTCATCACCGATACTGTCACGCAGCTGGTGTGCCACATTGATCATGATCATCGGCACACCAATGCCCTTGGAGGGACGGACATCGGTAAATTTTGATGCCAGCTTTTTTTCACCGCTGGCATAGGCGATGCACTCTCCAAATACACGTCTTGCCTCTGTCGCTGCTGATTCATCGCCACTGGCCTTTGCATAAGCCGCAGCGGCCATCACGTAAAACTTTTCCGAAAAGAAATACCGTCGTTTCCGGAGGGGCTTCCCCTCGCGCGTCACATGAAAGAACATTTGTCCGTCTGTATCAAAACAATGCTTTTTCAAGAATTCATACCCAAGCCTGGCCCCATCCAGCCATTCCTGCTTTTTCTCAACCGTATTGTACAAGGTGGCCAGCATCCACGTTGCCCTGCCCTGGATCCATACGGCTTTGTCATCATCAATCAGCGAACCATCCGCGTCCCGCATCAATAAAAAGCCACCATATTCTTTGTCAAAAGAACGGGGGAACCAAAAAGGGATCGTATCATTCAGCAATTGATCTTTATAAAAATCACGAAGCTTTTCCAGCGCCTGACGATCATACGCCGGCTGTGTTGTTGTATTCATAGTAGCAGTCTATTTAATTATTTCTTTTACCGGTATCCTGACAAAATAAAGGTCCTGCACGCCTTCATACAGGAGCCCGATGGTGTTCTCATCGATCCTGGTCATACAGGAATAACCATAGCTCTTCCTGGCATCGATGAGCAGCTGGTTGGCGGGCAGCCAGGTCTCGCCCAGATCCAGGCTGGCTTTTACCGTGGTATTCTGCCGGCTGGTTTGCATGGCCATATTGCTGAAAAACAAAACCGGCTTTTGCTTCCCCTTTACATTGACATTTGCCTTAATAATGCTTGCCATACAAACCGGATCCGGGAGGGCCTGCTGCGAAGTGTGGTGCTCTACCCAGGTCTTGCCCATATCGGTGGTAGTAGCTATACTTCTGAAACTGCCACGATTGTCCCGCATGTTCAGCATCAGGGTACCGGGTACGGTTTCCACTACCTGGCTTTCGGTCGTATTGGATTTGGCGCCGATGCCGCTTTTCCAGGTTTTGCCCTGATCGGTACTATAAATAATAGATGAATGAGGCATCCCCGGCTTTTTTGATTCATCCCAGTATTGGGAAGGAAAAACCAGTGTGCCATCCTTCATTGCGATCCCGCTGCCGGGTCCCTGGAAGTAAAGATGCCAGACGGGATTCTTTATTTGGGAAGTAATGTTGTAGGGCTGCGACCAGGTCAATCCGTCATCATCGCTGCTGACCAGTACAAACTGACCGGTTGTATCCGGCGAAAGTCCCGGCTCTGACCCGGCGATTGCACGATTCCCCTTGCTCCACAACGCAGCCACCCAGATCTTTTTTGCAACCGGGTCAAAGAGAATGGAAGGGTCTCCGGCTCCATTTGTCTCATGCGGTGCACCCATATCCATTACAACTTTCATTGGCTCCCAGGTCTTACCCCCATTTGTGCTACGGCTCATTCCGATATCTATATTCCCGGGAATGTCCTTTGTCGAAACATTCCGGTTGTCGTACACCGCAATCAATGTTCCTTTATCGGTAGTCACGATACCGGGTATCCGGTAAGTATGCACTTTGTCGTCCCCTGCCTTCCGGATGGCAATACCGACCCGGTATAAAAAATCCGGTGCAGTACCGTTTGAAGTAACCTGATCTGTAATCATCTGTTTTTGTCCCGTAGAGCTTGTAAGTCCATTGACCCTCAGCTTTACTTTTTTATCCGGGTCTGCTGTCTTTTTTAAAACCACGCTGACCCATAGATAATTCAAACCTGGCCGGCAGGATAATTTTACCGGTATGTCTACTAACAACAAAGACGGTTTTGCCGATGCAAGGACAGGTGCACCGGGAAGAAATGCAGCCTCCCTGTCGTCCCGGACCAGCAAATCGATCCGTTCGATAGCGTTGAGCGCCGCAGCATCCAGGCTTAATTGCAGGCTCTTGTAGCTGACCTCCTTTCCTGCAGGAACATCTACCCGGACCCTGATCATACCATTGTGCGTCATTTCTTTTAAAAGCGGCGCCTGCACATAAAGTGCAGAAGCCCTGATACCGGTAGCTGGCTGCGCCTTTGCAGCCGGAGCATTAAAAGCAATCGCAAATAAAGCCAGAAAGCAATAAAGAAGGGTCGAATAGGTTAGCCTGAACATCATAAAGAATTAAAATAAGTCGTTAAACGTTGACGGTCATTTTTATGGTCATGGATCAACAAAGTCATTCGTTTTAGGCCGCTGGAAATAAAGCTGAACGACCAGTACTACCAGCACCACACCCGATAGCATGGCAAAGCTCTTTCCCAGGCTGCCTGCATCCGTAGATTTTCCAAAAAGATCGGTGATAAAAGCGCCGGCAAATACCCCGGCCATATTCATCAACCCATATGCCTTTGCTCTGTTTCTTGCAGAAATGAACTGGCAAACGATCGGCATATTGTTGGCGTCGAACATGCCAAAGCCAAAGCCAAAACAAAAAGCGGCGCCAATGCAATGAAACAGCGATGTGCCAAAACCGAGCAGCAACAGGGAGGGAATGGTCAGACCGAGCCCGATCGCACTGGTATAAATTCTTCCGCGAAGATTTTTTTGCACCCAACGATCAGACAGAATACCGCCTGAGATGACGCCCAAAAAGGAAGAGGCGGCAATCGTGATCGTTGCAAGTGGTCCGGCCGTAGCCATATCGATATGAAGACTATTGGCAAAGAGAGTTGGCAGCCAGTTTTTGATAGCCCAACCCGGCAGGCTGGGTATGGCGAAATACAGGATCATGATCCAAAAGGAAGGGTGGATCAATAACAAGCCTAAACCTTTGAAGGGGGGAGTCTTGCTTTCCTTTTTAATAACTCCCGGGCCTTCAGTCGCTGTGATGGTATTTCTTTTTTCCTTCAGGAAACCGATCAGCACGAAAGAATAAACAATGCCTGCAATACCGAAAAAATGAAAGGTCTGTTGCCAGGAGAATGCCGTGGCAATAGTTGCTCCAAAGCCACCCAGCGCCTGTCCCATGTAAAGACCGGTCATATGAATCCCGATAGCGAGGGATCTGGTCTTCGAAGAATGAAAATCGGCGATCAGCGATAAGCCGGCAGGGATATACAGGCCTTCGCTTACGCCCATGACCGCTCTCAACCAGTATAGCTCATTGAAAGTAGTAGCATAGCTCATCAGCCAGGTCACGCCTGACCATACGAACAGGCTACCGATAATGATCCATTTCCGGTTGAACCTGTCTGCAATGATCCCGGAAACAGGACTCATACACCCATAGATCCAGAGAAATATCGCCATCAGGTAGCCGAAATTAGTGGCCGATTGCAGCTCCTGGATATCTACCTGCATGGCAGGCCGCATCGTAGAGAGCATTTGCCGGTCCATGTAGTTCAGCAAGGCAACCATCCAGAGCAGGGCTACTAAAATCCATTTATAATATTTGCTGTATGCAGATTGCCTGGTCACTGTATATTTTTTTTCTTCTGATAACGGGTACTTTCAAAAACAAACTTTCCCAGGAGAATGTCCGGGGTCCTTACGCCTGCTTTAATTTCACCACCTGGAATGATCACGTGATTGTTCCAGCCGATCGCTGTAGTCGTCACTGGCACATTGAAGGGAATGGTCCCGATCGTTTTCCATTCACCGGTATTGATATTATAGGAAAGTACTGCTTTATGAAAACCCGGGTGAGCCGATAGCAGCCTGATCTTTTTTTCATTCAGCTCCTGTTTTCTCAGGCTGTCCGTTTCGCCGGCAATGGTAGCAATTAACTCTTCTACCCTGTGAAATGTCGCCCCGTCATCACCGCCAAATAGCAAAATAGTATTATCCGCCGCCAGGATCCCCGTTCCTGCTGTCAACGCATAAGGCAGGTCGCTTTTCTTCTTCCATTGGCCGGTGGCTATGTCAAGCTGATATACGGAAGTATAAAGATCGCTTATCCCGTTACTATTCTTTTTACGACCACCTAACACATAGATACTATGTCCATTTCCGCTTGTGTTTGCGACCATTACCGTATGTGATACAGCTTGGGGAAGCGATGGCAGGTTTTCCCATCCGGCACTTGCATTCTCCGGATCCAAAACAAAAACCCGGTCCGAAACTCCCGCTTTCGTTTCTCCACCTGCCACATAAGCTTTGCCGTCAATAAACGTGATGGCCGCATTGGTGAGGGCGACAGGCAGATCAGGAAGGTATTTGGTCACAACATTTCCTGTTGACCCATCGCATTGAAATAAAAAAACGTTGCTGCTGATACCCTGCTCATTTTCTCCTCCGGCACTGATGATACCATCTGGTGTGGAACAATTCGCACTGTAAGCAAGCGGTAAGTCTAGTTTAAAAGAGCTAAAAAGAGTTGTCCCGCCCCGTGGATCTATTTTAAACACAAATCCCTCATCGGTATATTTCTTTTTACCACCCAGCCACGGCATTGCATCCGGAAAATTAGCGCCCCCGGCAACGATCAGTATGCCATTATGAATACCGGTCACGGGCCCTGCCACCCCGGGGGATTTTTGTCCATTGCTTGCAGAAGGAAGGGAACCGGCAACTTTCCACTCTACCCTGCATAGCGCATCACGTTGTGCTGTTGCTTCTACAGTTGAGAACATGATCAATGAATAAATATAAAAAAATAGCGTCTTCATTCTATACCGGTTGGACCGAAGGTACGCGGGAACAAAAACTTGAAAAATTCAGCTGGCCAACATCCTTTTTGAACTCTTCAAACTGATGCTGGCTCATATTCGGTACAGGCAGGCGGAATTCACCGCAATCGAACCCAAGCAGTTTCATGTATGCCTTGCCGGTTGCAATGCCTCCGTATTTACCCAACAGCCTGATCATATCGATCGATTGCTGCTGCAGGGCCTGTGCTTTCTTAAAATCTCCTGCCTGAAAAGCGTCGATCAGGTCATAGTAGAGTGGGGCTGCATAATTAAAAGTGCTGCCCACGGCGCCCTGCGTACCCAATACCAGTGCCGACAGCATATTCTCGTCCCTACCCCACAGCAGGTCATATTTTTCATTTTTAAAATGAAGGCAGGACAGAAAGTCCATAAAATCTTCATGGGTATATTTTACACCTGCAAAATTGGGGATCTGTCCATCTACCTCCTGTAACAGGTCAAACATGGGAAGATTCACTCCTGTAAGTACGGGGATGTGATAATAATAAAAAGGCATATCAGGCACTTCGGCTGCGATGACCTTGCAACAAGCAGCCAATTGCTTGATGCTGGCCGGCTTGAAATAAGAAGGCGCCGTGAATGACACGGCATATAAGCCAATCTTTTTTGCATGTTTTGCCAGCGCTTTGCAATCAGCCAGGCTTGTCCCTCCTACCAGCATGATGACCTTAAAGTCCGGATCTGCCTGGGCACAGGATGCCCAGGCTTCGGCGATCGCCATTTTTTCCTGCGTGGTCAGCGAAACACCTTCACCGGTTGAACCGCAAATAAATGCCCCGGTTACATCATTTGCTTTCAGCAATTGATAATACTCGGCTATAGCATCCAGGTTTAAGTTGCCGTGGTGATCCATAGGTGTGAACGGCGCTGCGATCAATCCCTTTATTTTCTTATTCATAGTCAGTTTTTTGATGGCATTGCCCGGGCCATCACCGTCAGGAAATATGTTCGTCCTGGCTTTTTGAGTTTTTAATTTTTGATCAACGAAGTTTTAGGCACAATGGCAAACTCCAGCAAGGCTTTCGAACCGCTTGCGCCCCATTTTTCATAGAGTACAGCCACATCTCCGTTAGCCAGTTCTACCAGGTCAGAATAACCTGATCCCTGGCTCCATACCGGCAGGGCATTCACCCAGGAACTGCCCCCATTTTTACTTAAGCGTATTACATAGTTGACCCTCGATGTACTGGCCGGATTCCCGAATACAAGCCAATCCTTACCGGCAGCGTCGCCATGCTCCAGCTTGATGATGCTGGCCTGGCACATCGGCTCAATCAGTACCGGGTTATATTCCAGGGCGCTCCATGTGGTAAAGTTTGTGGTAACAGATGATGCCCTTGTATTATTGACCTGGCTCCGCATGTTCAGCATGATACTTCCATTCTCCAGCTGGACGGCCATGCCTTCCGTTACTCTTTGTGCTACCGGGGGCGTTCGTTTCCAGGTGCGTCCGTGATCCTGGCTATAGTAAGCAAAGGCACGCGGGTTCGCCGAAGTGGGTACGCTGTAATAACCGGTCTGCACCAGTGTTCCGTCCTTTAATTGAATACCATGGCCCGGAGAAGAAATTACATATTTCCAGTCAGAAGCTTTTACCTGTGTCGTAATGTCTACCGGCGCCGTCCAGGTACGGCCATCATCGCCGCTTTTAATCGCCAGGACATGGATCGTACTGTCTACATACCCAACCTGTGAATTGCTGATGCCAACTCCTTTGCCATAGTTGAGAAAGATCCAAACCGTATCGGTTGTCTTATCTACCAGGATCGAAGGATCGCTGACACCATCCTGCCCCATATCCAATACTGTTTGAATATTGCTCCAGGTCTTGCCATTGTCAGTGCTCCGGCGAATGATACAATCGATATTATTGGGAAGATCATCGTTGGAGTTCATCCGGGCATCTGCTACCGCGATCAGCGTACCTGCTTTTGTTTTAGCCAGTCCGGGAATCCGGAAAAAATTAATACCATTCATTTCATTGCCAAAAAGAACGGTACGGCTAAGCGTATCATTGGCAGGCCCCCCGGTCTGCGGGGTCCGTATGCTGTCTTCCAGGCGAATATCGTTATGGCTTATCTTGCTGCAGGCCAGCAGGCTTACAATACCAATACAGAGTAAAGCTATCTTACCACAAAATGAGATCAGTTTCATAATCGTGATTTAAATCGATTCTTTGATAAAATTTGTTGTGCCGGCTCAACTAATAGCCAGGCGTCTGTGTAAGTTTCGGGTCTCTTGTCAGCGTACTCTGATCGATGGGAAGTAAAAATTTATATTCCTGACCAACGCTGAGGTACCGCGGATCGATATAATAATACACCCATTGATCGCCGGCCCTTCTCAAAGCCCACCAGCGTTTGCCCTCGCCGATAAACTCCCGCAGCTGCTCTTCCAGTACGGCCCGCATATTATTATCGACAGAGGAATTGACATATGGCGTATAAGCTGTGCCATATGCCCGTTGCCGGATCTGGTTGATCTCG
The DNA here is from genome assembly GCA_040509055.1 of Chitinophagaceae bacterium. Taxonomy (GTDB): domain Bacteria; phylum Bacteroidota; class Bacteroidia; order Chitinophagales; family Chitinophagaceae; genus JAJKIP01. Next base: position 3,011 of record JBEVLT010000030.1, on the reverse strand, counting down.
GCTGAAGGGTCTTCCTGCAATTGTGCCTTTGCTTCTGCCAGCAACAACAGGATGTCAGCATAGCGGAAAATGGGGAAATCTGTGTCATAGACCTGTGCACCAGCATCCACCCTGCCAATGAATTTTGTCAGCATGACGGCAACGATCGGGTACGAAGGGGCCGTGTTGCGATACATGACACGGAATGAGGTCTTGATCCTTGTATCGGTTTTGACATTCAGCTTGGTGATCATTGCCGCAGACATACCGATCCTGCTGCCACCCGATACATAAGGAAATATCTCGGGAACAAACTTTGAGGTCGCTGTTCCGGAGTCAATACGCAATGTTCCGGCCGTTGTTGTATTGACAAGGAAGTTTGTATAAGCCGAATTTGTGGCTTCATTGCGCTCATAGCTCAATGCAAAAATGATCTCCTTGTTGTTTGTCTCTTTCGTGGGATCGAAGGTGTCGGCAAAATTTGCATTCAGTCCCAGGTTAGCTCCCTGCAGACCGACCACTTCCTGCAAAGCCTGTTTAGCGATAGTCAGATCGGCTGCGCCGCCACCGAGGTTGGCAGCTGACCAGATATATACATCGCCTTTGAGTGCCAAAGAAGCCACCCGGTTCCAATAGACCCTTTTGGGAGTAAACGCATTATTGCCATCAAAGAGGGATAATGATGTTTCGATATCCGACTTTACTTGCGCCATCACATCCCTCTCCGGTGATCTTTCCTTGTATAAGATTGTGACGTCATCCACCACCGTTACAGGTGTTGTGGTAAGGGGAACAGCGCCCCATATCTGCAGCATCTTATAATAGATAAAAGCGCGAAGGCCATGTGCTTCTGCCAGGTACTTGTTCCGCTCCGCTTCCGGGAGCTTTGTTTGCGGGAACAGCTCAATAACGGTATTGATCCGGTAAAGCAACCCATAAAAGCCTCCCCAGTTAGTCGTCGGGACTACCGTAGAGCTGATATTATGCGTGTAGAGATTGCGATAATTCGCATCTGCAGTTTCTGCAAACAGACCGTCTGCCCAGATCTCGGACCGCAGCTCTCCTAATTCCAGGAAAAGACTGTGGTAACCACGAAAAGATGCATAAAGACCGTGATAAAGGGTACGCGCTGCGGCAGGATCGCTGAGGATCAGGTTCCGGTTGATGGCTGTTTGCGGAGCCACCTCTTCCAGCTGTTTCTTGCAGGAAACCATACTGCTTATCAGCAATAAAAAACAGATATATCGGGTATATAAAATTCGCTTGTTCATAGTGCAATTGTTTAGATCATTACAGGGTTAGGTTGATGCCAAGTGTGATCCTCCGCGGCAAGGGAAATCTGCCTGGATCATCGCCCCCTTCTTCGGGTAGCGTACCATCATAGGCGGTAAGATAGGCCAGGTTAGAACCTGTAACATAGGCCCTCAAGCCAGCCACACGCTGGTTGAATATTCCTTTCAGCAACCGCGCCGGCATTTCATAGCTCAACGTTACTTCGCGCAGGGCCAGGTAATCTCCCTTTTGCCAGTAATTGGCAAAGGCGCCATAATTCTGCAAATAATTGGTCCAGGAATAGCTGGGCAATGTTGCATTCGGGTTATCAGGCGTCCATGTCTTTTTAATATCTACCGGGCCATTCTGCGATCCCTGTACCTGCGACATTCCCCTAAGCCATGATTGATTCATGATCACAAAACCAAGCGCGTAGTCCATTTGCACATAGAGGCTGAATCCTTTCCAGCTGGCAAAAGTGGAAAAACCACCTGTTGCCGTGGGTGTTGTTCTGCCCACATATACCTTATCATACAGGTTGATGGTATCATTCCCGTCCACATCTCGCCAGCGGGCATCTCCCAAAAATTTCAGGCGCTTGTTGTTATAAGACAGGTTGGCATTGTAAAGATTGGCAGCCTTGTTCAATTCATCCTGCGTGGTATAAAGTCCATCGAATGCATAGGCCCACACTTCATCCAGCGCGATCCTTCGCCCTTCCTGCAATCCGCCTACATTGGCGATAGCCCCGGTCTTAGGGTCATATACCTGGATCGTGCTTTGCCTGTTCCTTGCCAGTCCATTATCAGGAAGGCGGAGCGCATAGCTTTTTACATGGGAGAAGTTGGCGCTCACGTCCCAGGAAAAACCACCATTTTTAACAGGTTTAATAATATTCACTTTTACCTCCGCTTCAACACCCCTGTTTTGCAGCTGGCCAAGGTTGGTAGAATAAGTGCTGAACCCGGTCCAGGATGGGATGGGCATTTGAGCGATCTTATCAAACACGTCCCGCACAAAATAATCAGCCATAATGGTGACCCTGTTACGAAGCAGTCCCAGGTCGATTCCTAAATTGAGCGCTGATACCTTTTCCCATTTCATGGCGGTATTCACGATACTGTTGGGCCCAAAACCGGCCACGCCATTGTAAATACCCACATCATTATAAGTAGGATCGGTTGTAAAATAACTCAGCGACTGGATATTTCCATTCTGTCCCCAGCTAACGCGTGGCTTAATAGTACTAATGAATTTGCTCACGGAACTGTTGTGGAAGAAATCTTCGTTATGAAGGTTCCATCCGGCGGAAACACCGGGGAATAACTCAAAATAGTTTCCGTTCAGCCTGGAGCTGCCATCGTAACGCAGGTTCACGGTAAGCAAATACCTGGAATCATAATTATAGTTGACGCGCCCGATACCTGAGGCCAGCCGGTCCCATTGAGAAAAAGAGGAAGACGGTACGCTGGTAGCCAGTGTGGAACCCGACAACCATGGAACATAGTCCGTTGATCCGCCGCTGGCCGATGCAGAAGACAGGTATTGCTCATAATTATAAAACTCACCGCCGCCCATCACACTTAAATTATGACCGTTGAACGACTTGTCGTACTGCAGAAAAGCATTGTAAGAATACTGGATCGTTTTGTTATTGGAGAAGGAAGCATTCCGGGTAGAGATCATTGCTCCGCCGGTACCATTCTGGTATTGCCTGGTAAATTCATTCACTGTATTGTAACGCATGAATCCTGATCCGG
>JBEVLT010000029.1:0-10504 GCA_040509055.1 Chitinophagaceae bacterium | reverse complement strand
TCATTCCCGCCTTAACCGGAGCAATAGGGCCTGGCGGCAGGCGGGCGCCCCGGTGCTATGGCAGGATAATTGTCGCCCCTACTTAATTAATGTGTAAACTATGATACAAAGAGATGGAAGCCTGGTAAGCCTGTGGCAGGAGAGTGTACCTCCCTATACTGTAAGCAATAAGCCCGCAGCGAAGATATACGATGTCATCATCGCAGGAGGCGGCATTACCGGTATTACCACCGCTCTGTTGCTCCAGGAGGCCGGGAAAAAATGCATTGTGCTTGAAGCGGTAAACCTAGGCTTTGGCACCACCGGCGGTACAACGGCGCACCTGAACACTTTGCTTGATACGCCGTATACCACAATCAGTAAAAACTTCGGTAAAGAACATGCGCGGGCGGTTGCCGCTGCCTCGGCGGATGCCATCAGCCTGATCCGGAGCAATATCGCCCGTTATAATATCGACTGTGGTTTTGAATGGGCCGATGCGGTGCTGTTTGCCCGGGATGAGCAACAGGCCAAGGAACTGGACGAGGTGGTTAAGGCCTCCGCCGATGCCGGGTTGGAAATAAATGATACGGATGATATTCCGGTACCCATTTCATTTACCAAAGCAGCAGTTGCCAAAGGACAGGCAAAGTTTCACCCGCTGCACTATGTATACGGCCTGGCCAAAGCTTTTGAGAAAGCAGGAGGGGTCATCGTGCAGGATTGCCGGGTCACCGGTGTTGAAAGCAACGACGTAGTGGAAGTGGAAACGACACAAGGTATATTCCGCGCCACCGACCTGGTCTATGCTACACATATTCCTCCGGGCGTAAACCTGCTGCACCTGCGCTGTGCTCCTTACCGCAGCTATGCCATGGCGGTAACACTGCAGGATGGGGATTACCCCGACAATCTCTCTTATGACATGTATGACCCGTATCACTATTACCGCACGCAGCGGGTGGATGGCCGGGACTACCTGATCGTGGGCGGCGAAGACCACAAAACAGCGCACGAAGAAAATACGGACCGTTGCTTTCAAAACCTGGAAAATCACATACGCAAACATTTTTCCGTAGACGAGATCGTGCACAAATGGTCTTCCCAATACTTCGAGCCGGCCGATGGCCTGCCTTATATCGGCCACCTGCCCGGCCACCCGGAGCATATTTATGCAGCTACCGGCTATGGTGGCAATGGCATGACGTACAGCGGTGTAGCGGCCCTGGCCCTGAAAGAAATGCTGCTGCAGGAGGAGCTGCGCTATGCCACGCTCTTCAATCCCAACCGCATTAAACCGGTGGCCGGCTTTACCAACTTTATCAAACATAATGCAGATGTAGTAAAGCAGTTTATAGGGAAATGGTTCTCCGGCGAAGAACTTCAACAGACTGGCGAGCTGGCACGCGGCGAAGCAAAAGTGGTGACCTGGAATAAAGAAAAGATCGCCCTGTATAAAGATGAGAACGGTCAGCTGCACGCAGTGAGCCCGGAGTGCACGCATATGAAATGCGGTGTGCAATGGAATACGGCTGAAAAGTCGTGGGACTGCCCCTGTCATGGGGCGCGCTATTCTTACGACGGCAAGCTATTGACAGGTCCGGCCAATGCCGACCTGGAGCAGATCTCCATCCGGTCTCTGTCGGCTGTCGCTGATAAGGAATAACGAATCAGGATCCGTTGAGCAGGACGCTTGCCCCGGGATTCCCCTGCAGACGAAAGCTTTTACAATCGGATCTTGGTTGATAAAGAACGATTGGATCCCTGATGATGTTTTCAAACAAGGATCGTTCGATCATGATAAGGAAGCGATCCAATGAAACAGAAAGAACAATTTCTGTCTTCTTTCGTGGTGCCGGAGCCAGACCCTGAACAGGGGTAAGAAATCGTTACACATTTTTTAAAAGGGCAGGCCTGGCCTGGCCTGCGGCTCCGCTGATCAGCAATTTTCCTTCTGCGGTGCAGAGCCGGTTGCCTGTGAACAGGTCGGTCCATCCGGCCGGAGCTTCCTCAGGTAGCCGGATCACTATCTCTTTTTCATTGCCCGCTGCTCCCAGCGGAGCGATGGTGATGATCCAATCCGCTTCCAGTACCCGTGCATACGCTACGACAACCGATCCGCCTTCAGCATACAAGGGAATATAGCGGCCCTGTGTAAAAAGATCGGCGAATGTATTCCTGCATTGCAGGGCCTTGTGTATCGTATATAATTTTTCCAAACCTTCCCGCCGCTTCCGGGCAAGCTGCTGCGGTTGCGCATCGGCAATCTCCGCCAGGTATTGCCGGCGTATATCATAATCCACCGCGTTCCGGTTGTCCGGGTCTACATAGAATTGATCCCAGAGTTCGGTGCCCTGGTAAAAATCGGGAATACCCGGCGCCGTGACCTTGATCAGTACCTGGTTCAGCGAATAGGTAAAAGCGCGGGCCGAAATTTTTTCCTGGAAAGGAAGAAAGGTTTCCATGAACGAATGCGAAGTGTTCAGCAGCTGGTCGATAAACTGCAGGCAGGCCTTTTCATAGGCTTCCTCCGGCTGATTCCAGGCCGTATTGGCTTTGGATTCGCGCAGCGCCTTGATAAAATAGTCTTTCAGCCGGTTGGTAAACGCGTTGATATCCACGGCGCCGACCGGGTAGCCGCCTACCAGGGATTGGTAAAGAAAATATTCGTCATTGACGGAAGGGGCCGGCTGGTCATTCACCACGCTCAAAAATGGTTTGTTTATTTCTTTCCAATCGTTCACAGCCTCTTCCCATTCCTCCGGCATTTCGCTGAGCAGGTTGATGCGGATACGCGCATCTTCACCGCGCTTGGTATCGTGGGTGGAGGTAGCATTGAGGGATAATGGATTTCGTTCGAGGCGGCTAAGCAGGGTGGTGTGAAACGCTTCAATGGTCGTTGCCGGCGTGGAGGGCGAATCGCCGACCTCGTTGTGCGAGATCAGGGGATTGTATACGTAAAAGGTAGTATCCTCCACACCCTTGGCTGTCAGCGGGCCGGTAAACTGCATCAGGCGTTTGAGAAAAGTTATTTTTTTAGCGCTGTCCGGGTCATGCGCTGCACTTTCAAACAGACTGTACAGCAAGTCCAGCTCTGGCTTTAAAACCTCGTTTTTTTTGTAAGCCATGTCAAACGTTTGCCGGATCAGCTGCCATTCCTTTTCGCGCAGCGGGAACTGTTCCGGGTAAATGCGGTAGACCGGCAGGCAGATCATCACCAGCGCCAGCGCCTGTTTCAATGCTTCCCGGTCTGCCGGTTCAGCGCCGGGGAACAGCGTATAAAAATAATGGACCAGGTTATCCAGTTCCCCACCCATGTAGTCGCGCAGGATCAGCTGCTTTTTTTCATGCACCGTTTCCCGGTACACGGGTACGGTTCCCGGGAGCAGCTTGTGGTAATAATCCAGCAGCTTACGCGAACCCCGGCGATCGGTCATGACGCGGCTGACATACGAGAGAAACTCGTAGCCGCTGGTGCCCTGGAGTGCCCAGTCGGCCGGCATGTTCTCGGTTGCTTCCAGTATCTTTTCCGCAATGATGTAACACTCGTCTCCAAAGAGACGCCGCAACCTCCGGATGTACGCACCGGGATCATTGAGCCCGTCGATATGATCGATGCGCAGGCCCTGTATCAATCCCTGCTCATACAGGCTGTGCAGAAAACGGTGGTAATCGTTGAAGACGAATTCCTCTTCCATCGCCAGGCAGATCAGGTTGTTTACCGTAAAAAAACGCCGGTAATTGATGCGGGTATCCGTAGTGGCATAATGCACCAGCGTGTAATACTGGTTGTCCAGCAGTTCGGTCAGCAGCGCCTGGTCCTGGTTGATCCGGGCGATGCAGGCTTGCAGCGATTGCTCATGTGTTGCGCAGCCATCCAGGCACTCTTGTTTGGATACTTCCCATTCTTTCAGGCTGGCATTTTCCCAGCATTTTTTCCGGATATCAGCCAGGTTCACCATGAATGCCGCGTCGTATTTGATGCAGGCCTGGGTAAAGAGGCGATAGGCCGATGCGGAAAGAGGGTATTTGCTTTCGCCATAGTTTACGGTAAAGCCATCCCTGCCCGAAAAGGCGATGGCGATCTTTCCTTCGCGGATACAGGTTGCTGTATCTGCTTCCAGCACGGGCACCATCAGCTTTCCCTGCAAGGTTTTATCAGGATGCGTCCAATTGATATCGAAATAATGATAATACTCCGAAGAAGGGCCGCGTTCCAGCACATCCATCAGCAGGCGGTTGTGCGTGGTAAAGGCCATGTGGTTGGGCACAATATCCTGTATCCACGACATGCCTTTTGCTTTCAGCTTCGCGGCAAGTGCCTTCAGCTCTTCCAGCGTGCCGATCTCCGGGTTAATGCGGTAAGGGTCGGTTACATCGTAGCCATGGTTGCTGCCTGGCGTGGCCGTAGTGACAGGAGATGCATAGATCGTGGAGATGCCAAGCGAATGCAGGTAATCGATGATGCCATCGAGGTCCTGAAAAGTAAAGTCTTTATTTAATTGTACGCGATAGGTAGAATTCGGAATGTGCATGTGTCAGTTTTTTTCAAATGCAAGCGCTGATAAGGGATGGAGGAAAACAGATTCGCCGGCCCTTAGCTCAGAGGGAGCATGTTCACCGGGTCCGTTCCATTCGGCGGCTGCCGTGTCCAGGATCTTTTTGCCGGTAAAACCCGCGGAGCGGAATGACTGCTGGTCATTGCCAAAGTTCAGTACCACAAGCAGGCCGCCGGGATCGCTTCTTCTTTCAAAGGCCAGCACGGATGTATCCTGAACCGGGTATACGGTCATCGACGCTCTGTCCCGCGGCTGGAGGGCCGGGTGGGTTTTGCGCAATCTGATCAGGTATTGATACAACCGGAGCAACGTGGCTGCCTGCTGATCGGAACCGGCGTTCCAGGAAAGCCTGCAGCCGGTAAAGGTGGCATCGGCGAAAGGATCGGGGGGATCGCTTTCCCAGCCGAAGTAGCTGAACTCTTCTTTTCTTGATCGTTGGATCTGCTCTTTCAGTTCCGGCAGCGAATGATCGCAGAAGAAACAGAACGGATTTTTCTCCCCGTATTCTTCGCCCATGAAGAGCAGGGGCACATAAGGCGACAGCAATACCGCGGCGGCAACCAGCTTCAGCGCTTCGGCCGATAGCTGTGCTGTCAACCGCTCGCCCAGCATCCGGTTGCCGACCTGGTCATGGTTTTGTGCAAAGACCACGAACTGGCTGCAAGGGTTGTGCACCGGCACCCCAAACTCTTTTTTCCGGTGCGTGGAGTACTGGCCGGAATACACGTAGGTATCGCGGAAGCCCCGTTCGATATGCTGCATATCGCCAAAGTCGGAGTAATACCCGTTGGTCTCTTTGGTCAGCACCGAGTGAATGGCATGGTGAAACTCATCGATCCATTGCCCGTCCCATCCATACCCGCCCAGTTCAGCAGGATTGATATAAACGGGATTGTTGAGGTCGATCTCTGCAATGAGCAATTTTTTGCGGCCGGTTTTTTTCTCTGTCTCAGTCGCCATTTCTTTCATCTCCTGCGCAAAATGTTTGGCCGAAGTATCGAAGATGGCATGCACGGCATCCACGCGCAGGCCGTCGATATGACATTCATCCAGCCACAGTGCGGCATTTTGCAGGCAGTATTGCCGCATGCCAAAGCTCCAGCTATCGTCGAAGTTGCCGGCAGGCCCCCAGGGCGTTTTGTATTTGCCGGTAAAATAGGGGCCGTATTGATTCAGTACGCTGCCCTCGGGCCCGGTGTGGTTATACACTACGTCCAGGATCACCGCAATGCCTTTACGATGGGCTTCATTCACCAGCTCCTTCAATCCGTTCATGCCGCCATAGGAATGCTGTACGGCAAACGGGAAAGCTACATCGTACCCCCAGTTGCGCGTACCGGGAAACTGTCCCACCGGCATGAGCTCGATGGCGGTGATGCCCAGCTCTTTCAGGTAATCCAGCTTGCCGATCACTCCTTCGAAGGTTCCTTCCGGGGTGAAAGTGCCGGTATGCAGCTCATAGATGATCAGCTCATCCATTTGCAATCCTTTCCATTCTTCATCGGTCCAGGTATAGTGACGGTCGGTGATTTCAGAAGGTCCGTGTATGCCATCAGGCTGGCATACCGAAGCCGGGTCTGCATATTCGTCGTTGCCGTCCAGGCGAAACCGATACTTTGTTCCGGGGAATACATTCTCCAGTGTAGCGCTCCAGTATCCGCGCTCATCTTTTTGCATTGCTGTGTAATGCCTCTCATCGTCCCGGTGCACCACGATTTCCACTTTTTTCTTCAGCGGCGCCCAGACCCTGCATGTGCAATGCCCGTTTCCGTTGTGAAAAACGCCAACAGGCAGGTACTGATAAGCCATTAGTTTTTTCCGGTGGGGTAAAAAATTCATGCCATACTAATTAACGGGCCGCTTATCCGGGATCAATTTCAGGGTTTACCCGGATCGCTTGGAACGCATTTTGATAAATGATTATGTCATAATCATCCAATGAAGAAGCATACCTACGAAAGCGGCCTGATCGGCAACTGTACCTACCTGGCCCATATACATAAAAATACCAATGTGCTCTGGCTTTGCTGGCCGCGGTTTGACAGCTCCTTTGTGTTCGGGGGTTTGCTGGACGAGAAGGCCGGCGGCGAGTTTTCCATTTTGCCGGAAGGAGAATACAGTTCCAAACAATACTACCTGGAAAACACCAATGTATTGTGTACCGAAATTTACACAGCCGGCGGCAGTTACCGGGTCACTGATTTTGCACCGCGATTCAACCAGAACGACCGCAACTTCCGCCCGCTGATGATGGTGCGCAAGGTAGAGCCGATAGAAGGTACGCCGCGCATCCGCGTACGGTGCAAACCGGTGGCGGAGTATGGGCTCCGTCCTTACGACTGGCACCGCGGCAGCAACCATATCGAGTACCGGGATGGTACGGATAAGCTGCGGCTGACGACGGATGTGCCCATCAGCTATATTCTCGACGACCAGTTCTTTACCCTGAACGATACCCGCTACATGGTCTTCACCTACGGTGAGCCGCTGGAGGCGTCGCTGCCGGGTACGGTAGAAATATTTTTACGGAAAACGGTCCTGTACTGGCGCCAGTGGATCAAGCATGCTTCCATTGCGCCGTTTCACCAGCCGCATGTCATCCGCTCGGCGTTGGTGCTGAAGATCCACCAGTTTGAAGATACCGGCGCCATCATTGCGGCCAGTACCACCAGCCTGCCGGAGTTCCCGGGCAGCGGGCGCAACTGGGATTACCGGTATTGCTGGCTGCGCGATACGTTCTATGTACTGACCGCGCTGAACCATATCGGCCATTTTGAAGAGATGGAGCGGTACTTCAACTACATTACTGATATTTCTTTTTCGGAAGATTTCCGTTACCAGCCTCTTTATGGTATCACGGGTAAGAAAGAACTGCTGGAAAATGTGCTCGATCACCTGGACGGGTACCAGGGCAATAAGCCGGTTCGGATCGGCAACCAGGCCTATGAGCATATCCAGAACGATATTTACGGGCAGGTGCTGATCTCCCTGCTTCCGCTGTACACCGATCACCGCTTTATCTTCCGTGAGCGGAAAGACTCTTCCAAATGGATCGAGTTCATTCTGCAAAAGATAGAACGTACCATCGATGAAAAGGATGCCGGTATCTGGGAATTCCGCAACATTGCCAATGTGCATTGCTACAGCAACCTGTTTCAGTGGGCCGGCTGCCATGCCGCGGAAAAGATGGCGCATACGATTGGCGATGAGACGCTGGCTGCCAGGGCGGCGGCGTTGCGGGACCGTGCTGCGGCGCATATTGAGAACTGTTATGATCCGGTGCGGAAAGTCTATACCAATGCAGCAGGCGGCACGCACCTCGATGCCAGCACCCTGCAGCTGATCATGATGCGGTACCTGGACCCTGCTTCAGAACGGGCCAGGGATCACCTGGCAGCGCTGGAAAAAGAATTGCGTACACCGGGTGGATTGTTTTTCAGGTACCTGCATTCCGATGACTTTGGCAAGCCCAAGACCACCTTCCTCATCTGCGCCTTCTGGTACGTGGAAGCGCTGGCCTGCGTGGGCCGGCTGGATGATGCCATCCGGGAGTTTGAGAACCTGCTGCAGTATTCTAATGACCTTTTATTATTCAGTGAGGATGTGGATGAGGAAAGCGGTAGCCAGTGGGGCAATTTTCCGCAGGCTTACAGCCATGTGGGATTGATGAATGCGGCTTACCGCATTGCCATAAAACTGGACAGGCCGGTGTATTTTCACCACGGGTAAGCCAGCAGGGTAGCGGAAATTTTATTACATCCGGGACAAACAAAGAGGGTGACTCACTATTGGGTCACCCTCTTTGTTTGAATTGATGGATTAGTTATTACCTGTTACTGCTGTCAGGCCGGTACTTTTCTCGATTTTTCCCTGTCCCAGAAACGATGTTGCGCAATGGCCATGATAAATTGCCTGGCAAGGCTATCGGCACTGGCGGAAATCACCACGCCTTCTTCCAGCACGGTTTCATCACGCTCGTCTTTCGGCAGCTTTTTCCGGAAATAGGTGGCTTCCAGCACCTGCAGCGCCTGGCTATGGGCCGCAATCGCCTTGCAATGTTTGTAGGCTTCGTTTAAAAAGTGAATGGCATCGGGTTCTGCTTCCAGCGAAGCGACACTGTTCAAGCCGCCCGGCACATAGACGCCGTCATAAAATACCGATGCTGCGGTAAGGAAGCTTTGGTTCACGGGAATGATGGTATCATTTTCTGCGATCACCTGGCCCTGCCGCGGTGCGATGATGTCCACCATGGCGCCTGCAGCCAGCAGTGCGTCCTTCATTCCGGTCAGCGATTCCTCATCCACACCGTCTGCAGCCAGGATGGCGATAAGCCGGGAGCGGATAGAATCCTTTACCGTATTGGTCATGCTCAGCGCTTTCGAACGGAACAGGCTGCCTTCTGTCTTCACGGGTTGAAATGCTTTGGGATCGCCGTCAGCAGGGATGCTGTGGTTCATGGGGTATTCAGGTGTGGCCGGTACATGCAGCCCCAGGTTATAGGCTACCTTGCCGGCCAGCCCTGTATCTACCTGCGACAGGATGCCGAGCATACGCTGGCGGATGGCAATGGTTTCTACTTTGCCCAGCTCGAAAGAAAAAGCATCTACGATATGATCTTTTTCTGCATCGGACTGGCTGTTGAAAAACAATTTGGCCTGGCTGAAATGATCGAAGAAGCTCTGGCTTCGTTCCCTTATTTTATGGGCATCGATCTTTTCTTCAAAAGAGGTAAAGCCGCCTTCTTTCATTTTTGCCTGGAAGGGGCACCCGCCACCCAGCGAGTTAGGGTGATAGCTCACTCTTCCTTTATTGATCTGCTGCCGCATAAAGCCATCGCGCTGGTTGTTATGCACCGGCACCACGGGGCGGTTGATCGGTATCTCGTGAAAGTTGGGGCCGCCCAGCCGGATCAGCTGCGTATCGGTATAGGAAAACAGGCGGCCCTGCAGCAGGGGATCGTTGGTAAAGTCGATGCCCGGTACGATGTTGCCGATATGATAAGCTACCTGTTCTGTTTCTGCAAAGAAGTTATCGGGATTGCGGTTCAGAGTCAGCTTGCCCACGCGCTGCACCGGCACGAGCTCTTCGGGAATGAGCTTGGTCGGGTCCAGCAGGTCGAATTCAAATTTATGTTCATCGGCTTCCGGTACAATCTGGACGCCCAGCTCATACTCGGGGAAAAATCCGTTCTCGATCGCTTCCCACAGGTCCCTGCGATGATAATCGGGGTCCTTGCCGGAAATATTCTGCGCTTCGTCCCAGGCCACTGAGTGTACGCCAAGCAGGGGCTTCCAGTGAAACTTGACAAAGCTGGCTTCACCAGCTTCGTTGATAAAGCGGAAGGTATGCACGCCAAAGCCTTCCATCATCCGGTAGCTGCGCGGAAGGGAGCGGTCGCTCATCAGCCACATGATCATGTGCGTGGACTCGGGCATGAGCGAAATGAAATCCCAGAAGGTATCGTGCGCAGAAGCTGCCTGGGGTATTTCGTTGTGCGGTTCAGGCTTCACGGCATGGACCAGGTCCGGGAATTTGATGGCATCCTGGATAAAGAAGACCGGCATATTGTTACCTACCAGGTCAAAGTTGCCCTCCTGTGTATAGAACTTGACGGCAAAGCCGCGTACGTCACGCGCCAGGTCGGTAGAGCCGCGCGAACCCGCTACGGTGGAAAAGCGCACAAAGACGGGTGTTTGTACCGAAGGGTCCTGCAAAAAACTTGCTTTGGTATAAGAGCCCATCGATTCATACACCTGGAAGAAACCATGAGCTGCTGTGCCACGGGCATGTACAATGCGCTCCGGGATGCGCTCATGATCGAAGTGCGTCATCTTTTCACGGAAAATAAAATCTTCCAGCAGGGTGGGGCCCCGATTGCCGGCCTTCAGCGAGTTCTGGTCATCATTGATCTTTACCCCGTGGTTGGTAGTCATTAGTTCGCCGGTAGCCGTTTCCGTGTGGGGCTG